>NZ_JBFUKK010000061.1:0-513 GCF_056400885.1 Arthrobacter sp. P4_H3 | reverse complement strand
GGTCCGGATGGAGCATATGGGCGGCATCGCCGATGACGAGATTGCCGAGGGCTGGATCCTGGCCTGCTGTTCTCAGGCCGAGACGGCGCTGGTCGAGGTCGAGGTCTAGCCGGGCCGGAAGCGCCATTTCCGCTCGATGTCCGCGGCCAGGTCCAGCCGGTTGTGGCGTGCGAACAGCAGGACATGGCCCAGCAGATCCGCCGTCTCGTCCGTCAGGGCTTCCCGCAGCTCCGCTTCCGACCGGCCATGCGTGCGTCCCCGCCCGGTCAGCCTGTTCCAGACCTGGGTCAGCTCGCCGAGCTCCTCATGCAGCTTGAGCACGAACCAGTCGGGATCGCGGGTCAGGCCGTTGGCCTCGCTGTATTTCAGCGACGCCTCCTCGAACTGGTCTCTCAGCCTGTCCAGCACGGCGGCACCTCGGTTTGTTTGCGATAACCTGTCAGACGTGCGCCTCACAGGCGGTCGGCCGCCTGGACCACCTTGGCCAGGAAGGCGTCGCGGTCGGCTTCGGTG
>NZ_JBFUKK010000060.1:0-523 GCF_056400885.1 Arthrobacter sp. P4_H3 | reverse complement strand
CCATCCAGTTCTGTTTCGTCAAAACAAACACAGGGAGAAAGACCATGCCACTCGCTCGCATCGACCTCACCGAAGGCAAGTCACCGGAGTACCGCCGCACGATCGCAGACGTCGTCTACGACCAGATGATCATTCACCTGGGTGTTCCGGAGGACCGCTTCCAGGTCGTCACCCAGCACCCCCGCGGCGAAGTCATCGCCGACCCCGACTACCTCGGTATCTACCGGTCCGAAGACGCCGTCTTCATCCAGCTGGTGTTCCTGAACGTCGCCACCCCCGAGCAGAAGGGCAACTTCTACAAGGCCGTGGTGGACGAGCTGCACGAGAAGCTGCTCCTTCGCACCGAGGACGTGTTCTTCAACCTGCAGACGGTTCAGCCGGCCGACTGGTCCATGGGCAACGGCATCGTCACCTACGCCAACGGGGTCCCCGCTGACCGACTCGACCCCAATAGTGTTCCGGCTGATTTCAAGTGGAACTTCCCACCACTGGAAACCTAAATCGGTTCTCGTACAGTCAACGC
>NZ_JBFUKK010000059.1:0-537 GCF_056400885.1 Arthrobacter sp. P4_H3 | reverse complement strand
CACTTACCCTCCGTTGCGTAAAAGACTGCAGGTAGTTCTGGGACTGGCTTCAGGACCGGCTTCCAGTGACTGCCATCACATGATGTTGAATTGTTTGACTTTATCTTTGTTCATGTTGGTTTGTCAACGAAAACAACATGAACGCAGATGCTAGCTTGGAGTTTTTGTCCAGATGGAGCGACTTCGAGGCCCCCGAAGGCGCGGTAAGTGGACAAAAACTCTTCCGGGACAGCCGGAAGCCGGGCCGGACCGTGATGGTCGGGCCCGGCTTCCGGGATGTTCACTTGCGGTTCGCCTGTGTCCGGGGACAGTGGCGGCCGGAGGGTCATGGCTAGATGCCGCCGTCCCGGCTCTCGTTGCGGACAATGCGTTCGCCCGTGTTCGGGTCCACCACGGAGCGGGTTTCGCTCACCCGGCGGCTGCGGCCGGGCGACGCCAGGACCAGCGAGGCGATCAGGCCGATGACGCCGACGGCCATCAGGATGTAGCCGATCAGGGTCTGGTCCACGTAGGGGGGGTCTGGTCCACGTAGGGGAT
>NZ_JBFUKK010000058.1:0-553 GCF_056400885.1 Arthrobacter sp. P4_H3 | reverse complement strand
TTGTTGGTTGTGGTGGTGCCGGGTGTGTCTGTTGTTTGAGAACTCAATAGTGTGCCAAGTTTGTTGATACCAATTTATTTATATGGATTGGTTGAATTGGCCAGGTTGTGCCACCCCGTGGTGTGGCCTGGTTGTTTTTCAGCTGGTTTCAAATTTTGTGCAGCCGTTTTCTTCCGTTTTCCCGGGGGTGGTGGTTGTGTCTGTTTTTGTTTTACTTCAACGGAGAGTTTGATCCTGGCTCAGGATGAACGCTGGCGGCGTGCTTAACACATGCAAGTCGAACGATGAACCTCACTTGTGGGGGGATTAGTGGCGAACGGGTGAGTAACACGTGAGTAACCTGCCCTTAACTCTGGGATAAGCCTGGGAAACTGGGTCTAATACCGGATATGACTCCTCATCGCATGGTGGGGGGTGGAAAGCTTTATTGTGGTTTTGGATGGACTCGCGGCCTATCAGCTTGTTGGTGAGGTAATGGCTCACCAAGGCGACGACGGGTAGCCGGCCTGAGAGGGTGACCGGCCACACTGGGACTGAGACACGGCCCAGACTC
>NZ_JBFUKK010000057.1:0-582 GCF_056400885.1 Arthrobacter sp. P4_H3 | reverse complement strand
GGATGAAGACGGCGTCTTCGGACCGGTAGATACCGAGGTAGTCGGGGTCGGCGATGACTTCGCCGCGGGGGTGCTGGGTGACGACCTGGAAGCGGTCCTCCGGAACACCCAGGTGAATGATCATCTGGTCGTAGACGACGTCTGCGATCGTGCGGCGGTACTCCGGTGACTTGCCTTCGGTGAGGTCGATGCGAGCGAGTGGCATGGTCTTTCTCCCTGTGTTTGTTTTGACGAAACAGAACTGGATGGCTGCCTGTGCTTGTCCTGCTGGAAATGATTCTAAAATAATTAGACCGGTCGTCTAGTTATTTTTTGCAAATATCTATTCCGGCGGCGTTGACTGTACGAGAACCGATTTAGGTTTCCAGTGGTGGGAAGTTCCACTTGAAATCAGCCGGAACACTATTGGGGTCGAGTCGGTCAGCGGGGACCCCGTTGGCGTAGGTGACGATGCCGTTGCCCATGGACCAGTCGGCCGGCTGAACCGTCTGCAGGTTGAAGAACACGTCCTCGGTGCGAAGGAGCAGCTTCTCGTGCAGCTCGTCCACCACGGCCTTGTAGAAGTTGCCCTTCTGCTCGGGG
>NZ_JBFUKK010000056.1:0-600 GCF_056400885.1 Arthrobacter sp. P4_H3 | reverse complement strand
AGTTTGGAAAGTTGCTCCGGAGCGATCCTTGACTGTTTGTTGGTTGTGGTGGTGCCGGGTGTGTCTGTTGTTTGAGAACTCAATAGTGTGCCAAGTTTGTTGATACCAATTTGTTTATATGGATTGGTTGAATTGGCCAGGTTGTGCCACCCCGTGGTGTGGCCTGGTTGTTTTTCAGCTGGTTTCAAATTTTGTGCAGCCGTTTTCTTCCGTTTTCCCGGGGGTGGTGGTTGTGTCTGTTTTTGTTTTACTTCAACGGAGAGTTTGATCCTGGCTCAGGATGAACGCTGGCGGCGTGCTTAACACATGCAAGTCGAACGATGATCCGGTGCTTGCACCGGTGATTAGTGGCGAACGGGTGAGTAACACGTGAGTAACCTGCCCTTAACTCTGGGATAAGCCTGGGAAACTGGGTCTAATACCGGATATGACTCCTCATCGCATGGTGGGGGGTGGAAAGCTTTATTGTGGTTTTGGATGGACTCGCGGCCTATCAGCTTGTTGGTGAGGTAATGGCTCACCAAGGCGACGACGGGTAGCCGGCCTGAGAGGGTGACCGGCCACACTGGGACTGAGACACGGCCCAGACTCCCCAGACTC
>NZ_JBFUKK010000055.1:0-641 GCF_056400885.1 Arthrobacter sp. P4_H3 | reverse complement strand
GCCGGGGCCTGCGCAGTGTCCCCGCGGCACCCCAGCATCCTCTTGAAGCAGCGTCCGACGGCGGGTCCGGTGAGCTGGCGCGGTGCCTTGAGCTGCTCAGGACCTTGAGTTCGACGGCGGTCGACGACGCCGCGCTGCTCGGCTTCCGCGAGGCCGCGGACTTCGCCGACACGGTCGAGGAGATCTCCCGGGCCGTCGAGTACCTGCAGATCGTGTCGGCCGGGGCCGTGGACCGCAGCCGGCAGGCAGCCGCAGTGGCTGCGCGCTCAGCCGCAGTCGGCTCAGGATCGGCCGGCTGGGGATCAGCCGGCCCGGGCTCTGGTACGGCGGTCTCCGGCGCGGGGGCCGGCTGGGTGACCGGCTGGGGCACCGATACGGCCGCAGCGGGTCATGACGCTCCACCGGCGCCGAATCGCGCCACTTCGGATCCGGCTGATGACGGGTCCCGGAACGCGGCCGAGTTCCTCCGCGCCAGGCTGCGGATCAGCATTGCCGAAGCGCGGCGCCGGATCAGCCTCGCGTCCGCGGTGCTGCCCAGGCCAGGGTTTGCAGGCCACACGGAGCCGGCGGAGCGGCCCGAACTCGGAGCCGCCGTCGCCGCCGGGACCGTCGCGTCCCGGCCCGCGACCATCATCACCCCC
>NZ_JBFUKK010000054.1:0-642 GCF_056400885.1 Arthrobacter sp. P4_H3 | reverse complement strand
GTCATGACCTTTGCCGCCGGCTGCCCGGTGGTCAAGGTCGGGCGCATGGCCGGCCAGTTCGCCAAGCCGCGCTCGGCCAACGTCGAAACCATCAATGGCGTGACCTTGCCGGCCTATCGCGGCGACATCGTCAACGGCATCGGTTTCGATGAAAAAAGCCGGGTGCCGGACCCCGACCGCCTGCTGCAGTCCTACCACCAGGCCACCGCCACCCTCAACCTGCTGCGAGCCTTCGCCCAGGGCGGTTTCGCCGACCTGCACCAGGTGCACAAGTGGAACCTGGACTTCATCGCCAACTCGGCCCTGGCCGAGAAGTACAGCCAACTGGCAGACCGCATCGACGAAACCCTGGCCTTCATGCGTGCCTGCGGCCTGGACAGCGCGCCGCAACTGCGCGAAACCAGCTTCTTCACCGCCCACGAAGCGTTGCTGCTCAACTATGAAGAAGCCTTCGTGCGCCGCGACAGCCTGACCAACGACTACTACGACTGCTCGGCGCACATGCTGTGGATCGGCGATCGCACCCGGCAACTGGACGGCGCCCACGTGGAGTTCCTGCGCGGGGTGAACAACCCGATCGGGGTCAAGGTCGGCCCGAGCATGAACACCGACGAACTGATCCGCCTGATCGATATCCTCAAC
>NZ_JBFUKK010000053.1:0-717 GCF_056400885.1 Arthrobacter sp. P4_H3 | reverse complement strand
AAAAACTTGACCACAAAAGATCAAAAACGCTAATTTTCGAGAGAACCACGAAAACCACTGCTCCACCCCGAAGGACAGAACAACAGATCCAGGTTCATATTCTTGGAAATTGCTTCTTATAAAAGATGCTCGCGTCCACTATGTAGTTCTCAAACAACAACCCCATACCACACACCCCACACACACCCGCCCCAAAAAGGACAAGCCAACGCATGCGATCGGTGCAGCCAGGAAACCAGAAACAAACAAGTACCGGGAGTTCCCTCCCGGTCCTGTTGCCTCAGGACCCAACAGTGTGCCAAACACTAAACCGCGCATCAACCCCCCGCACCGTTCCAGGACACTCAAGAGCATCCGTACTAGGCGCCGGGAAGAAACCCGCGGCCGCTATTTGCTGATATTCCACCCGTGAGCACCCGCCGCAGAACAATCGTCTGCGCAACGGGCGTTACTCCTGACAACCCCTCCACACTCACATACATGAGGCAAGATGATTGTAGGTGCTCCTTAGAAAGGAGGTGATCCAGCCGCACCTTCCGGTACGGCTACCTTGTTACGACTTAGTCCCAATCGCCAGTCCCACCTTCGACAGCTCCCTCCCACAAGGGGTTAGGCCACCGGCTTCGGGTGTTACCAACTTTCGTGACTTGACGGGCGGTGTGTACAAGGCCCGGGAACGTATTCACCGCAGCGTTGCTGATCTGCGATTACTAGCGA
>NZ_JBFUKK010000052.1:0-879 GCF_056400885.1 Arthrobacter sp. P4_H3 | reverse complement strand
GATGATGAAGCCTCGGGTCATCTGGTCCGCGGCGGCCCAGAAGGCGTCGCCGGTGCGCTGGAAGCCGAACATGGAGTAGAACACGTAGACCGGGATCAGCGGCACGCCGTGGGTGGCGTAGGCGGTGCCGGCGGCGGTGAACGCTGCGACGGCGCCGGCTTCGTTGATGCCGGGGTGGATCAGCTGGCCCTGGGCGGATTCCTTGTAGGCCAGGACCAGGTCCCGGTCCACGGAGAGGTAGTTCTGGCCCTTGGGGTTGTAGATCTTCGCCGTCGGGAAGAAGGCGTCCATGCCGAACGTGCGTGCCTCATCGGGGATGATCGGCGCAATGTGCTTGCCGAACTCCTTGTCCCGCATGAGGTCCTTGAGCAGCCGGACGAACGCCATGGTCGTTGCGGCCTGCTGCTTGCCCGAACCGCGCTTGGCAACCTCGTAGGACTTCGCATCCGGAAGCGCAATCGCGGCATGCTTGCTGCGGCGTTCCGGGACGGAACCGCCAAGGGCGGCGCGGCGCTCCATCATGTACGCGATTTCCGGCGCATCGATTCCCGGGTGGAAATACGGCGGCTGGTACGGATCGCCCTCAAGCTGCTCATCCGTGATGGGGATGCGCAGGTGGTCCCTGAACGACTTGAGGTCGTCGAGGGTGAGTTTCTTCATCTGGTGGGTGGCGTTGCGGCCTTCGAAGTGCGGTCCGAGTCCGTAGCCCTTGACCGTTTTGGCCAGGATCACGGTGGGTTTGCCCTTGAATTCGGTCGCTGCCTTGTACGCGGCGTAGACCTTGCGGTAGTCGTGGCCGCCGCGCTTGAGGTTCCAGATCTGGTCATCGGTCAGGTCCGCGACCATTTCCTTGGTCTGCGGGGTCTTCCCGAAGAAGTG
>NZ_JBFUKK010000051.1:0-879 GCF_056400885.1 Arthrobacter sp. P4_H3 | reverse complement strand
CTTCTTCGGGAAGACCCCGCAGACCAAGGAAATGGTCGCGGACCTGACCGATGACCAGATCTGGAACCTCAAGCGCGGCGGCCACGACTACCGCAAGGTCTACGCCGCGTACAAGGCAGCGACCGAATTCAAGGGCAAACCCACCGTGATCCTGGCCAAAACGGTCAAGGGCTACGGACTCGGACCGCACTTCGAAGGCCGCAACGCCACCCACCAGATGAAGAAACTCACCCTCGACGACCTCAAGGAATTCCGGGATTACTTGAGGATTCCGATCTCCGACGCCCGGCTGGAAGAGGACCCTTACAGCCCGCCGTACTTCCACCCCGGCACGGACGCACCTGAGATCGCCTATCTCCTTGAGCGGCGCGCGGCCCTGGGCGGCTACGCGCCTGAGCGCCGTCCCAACCACGCGCCCATTGAACTGCCCGAAGCCAAGACGTTTGACGTCGCCAAGCGCGGCACCGGCAAGCAGCAGGCCGCCACCACCATGGCGTTCGTCCGCCTGCTCAAGGACCTCCTCCGCGACAAGAAGTTCGGGCACCGGATCGTACCCATCGTGCCGGACGAATCCCGCACGTTCGGCATGGACGCGTTCTTCCCGACCGCGAAGATCTACAACCCGGGCGGCCAGAACTACCTCTCCGTGGACCGGGACCTGGTCCTGGCCTACAAGGAATCCGCCCAGGGCCAGCTGATCCACCCCGGCATCAACGAAGCCGGCGCCGTCGCAGCGTTCACCGCCGCCGGCACCGCCTACGCCACCCACGGCGTGCCGCTGATCCCGGTCTACGTGTTCTACTCCATGTTCGGCTTCCAGCGCACCGGCGACGCCTTCTGGGCCGCCGCGGACCAGATGACCCGAGGCTTCATCATCTC
>NZ_JBFUKK010000050.1:0-889 GCF_056400885.1 Arthrobacter sp. P4_H3 | reverse complement strand
CATGGGCGGGACCCCGCAGCAGGTGGAAAACGCCGCGGAAATCGCGATGGAACACAACCTGGGCCTGACCTGCGACCCGATCGGCGGGCTCGTGCAGATCCCCTGTATCGAGCGCAACGCCATCGCCGCGGCGAAGGCCATCAACGCCGCCAAAATGGCGCTCTGGGGCGACGGCACACACCGGGTCTCCCTCGACGAAGTCATCGTCACCATGCGCGAAACCGGCAAGGACATGAGCTCCAAATACAAGGAAACCGCCATGGGCGGCCTCGCCGTCAACGTCGTGGAGTGCTAGTGGAGCGGCTCACGGGACCTGACAGCAGAGCCGGTGAACGTCCAGCGGCCAAGGCCGGCACGGACGGAACTCATCGGCGGAATCGAAGGCTGCGGCAGAAGATCGAAGCCTGGAGTGTGGGGGTCATCGGCCTTCTGGCACTCCTGGGGCTGGTCTACGCGTCTGCACAACAATCCGGTTGGTGAACCAACTCCGTCCTGGGCTTCCCCCGGCTTGAGGACCTCGCCAAGCACGCTCACAACAAGAAAGAGAACTATGACCCTGGCACCCGAAGGCCGCAAGCTGCTGCGCGTTGAACAGCGCAACAAGGCGGTACCGGTCGAACGCAAGCCCGACTGGATCAAGGCCAAGGTTCAGATGGGCCCGGAGTTCGTCCAGCTCAAGAACCTGGTCAAGAAGGAGGGCCTCCACACGGTGTGTGAGGAGGCCGGCTGTCCCAACATCTTCGAGTGCTGGGAAGACAAGGAAGCGACCTTCCTGATCGGCGGCTCCGAGTGCACCCGGCGCTGCGATTTCTGCCAGATCGACACCGGCAAGCCCTCCCCGGTGGACATGTTCGAGCCCACGAAGGTGGCCCGTTCGGTCCAGGCCATG
>NZ_JBFUKK010000049.1:0-915 GCF_056400885.1 Arthrobacter sp. P4_H3 | reverse complement strand
GGAGTGCGCTGCGATCAGGGAGCTGGCTTCCTGGCGGGTGGTGCCTGAGCTTTCGATGTGGGCGAGTTCTGCGGGGATTTCCCAGCCCTTTTTGCGCATTGCGGTGGCCCAGAGGCGTCCGGCGCGGTAGGAGGACCGGACGAGCGGGCCGGACATGACGCCGAGGAAGCCGATTTCCTCGGCCTCGGTGGCGAGGTCGACGAATTCCTGGGGCTTGACCCAGCGGTCCACCGGGAGGTGGCGTTCGGAGGGGCGCAGGTACTGGGTGATGGTGATCAGGTCGCAGCCGGCGTTGTGCAGGTCCTGGAGGGCTTCGGAGATTTCCYCGCGGGTTTCGCCCATGCCCAGGATCAGGTTGGACTTGGTGACCATGCCCAGGTTCCGGCCCTGGGTGATGACGTCCAGGGAGCGGTCGTAGCGGAACGCCGGGCGGATGCGCTTGAAGATCCGGGGCACGGTTTCGACGTTGTGGGCGAAGACCTCGGGCTTGGAGTCGCAGATCGCGGCGATGTGCTCGGGTTTGCCGGAGAAGTCCGGGATCAGCAGTTCCACGCCGGTGCCGGGGTTCAGTTCGTGGATCTTGCGGACCGTTTCGGCGTAGAGCCAGACGCCCTCATCAGCSAGGTCGTCGCGGGCCACACCGGTGACGGTGGCGTAGCGCAGCTGCATGGCCTGGACCGAACGGGCCACCTTCGTGGGCTCGAACATGTCCACCGGGGAGGGCTTGCCGGTGTCGATCTGGCAGAAATCGCAGCGCCGGGTGCACTCGGAGCCGCCGATCAGGAAGGTCGCTTCCTTGTCTTCCCAGCACTCGAAGATGTTGGGACAGCCGGCCTCCTCACACACCGTGTGGAGGCCCTCCTTCTTGACCAGGTTCTTGAGCTGGACGAACTCCGGGCCCATCTGAACCTTGGC
>NZ_JBFUKK010000048.1:0-1122 GCF_056400885.1 Arthrobacter sp. P4_H3 | reverse complement strand
CTAGCTGTACTAACCCGGTACGTTGGTGACGCGGCTTGCCGGTGAGGCGCCGTTGAGTGCGGTGTGGGGCCTGCTGTGATTGTAGTGCTCGAGGAAGTCCTGATAGCAGGCTTGGCGTTCGGCTTCTGAGCTATAGGCCTTGGCGTAGGCCCACTCCTCCTGGAGGATGCGGTTGAACCGCTCGACTTTGCCGTTGGTCTGGGGCCTGTATGGCCTTGTGCGCTTGTGCTTTATCCCGACTTCGGCGAGGACTGCGGCGAAGACGCGGGAGCGGTAGCAGGAGCCGTTGTCGGTCAATACCCTCTGGATTTTGACTCCTTGGGCGGCGAAGGCGGCGATGGCGTTGTGCATGAATGCCGCGGCGGTCGTCTGGGTTTCATCGGGCAGGATTTCGGAGTAGACGAACCGGGAATGGTCGTCCACTGCGTGATGCAAAAACGAGTAGCCCCGGACCTGGCCGCGGTCCTTGAGTCGGCCGTCGGCGAAGTTCTGTGCCCGGGAGTTCGCTTCGCCGTGCACGCGCCCGCGGGCCCGGTGCCCGCCCCCGTTGGGGATACGGCCGAGCTTCTTGATGTCTACGTGGACCATCTCGCCCGGCCGTGCATATTCGTATCGGCGGGCACGGTCCCGGCCACGGACCCTGATCCCTGTGGCCGGGTCCGTGAACCGCAGCGGCGGGCAAAGGTAGCGGGTCAGGATGCGGTGAACCGTGGAGATGTTCAGGTGCAGGTGGTACGCGATCCGCGCCGGCCCCCACCGCCTGTTCACACGCAGTCCCAGCACCCGCCGCTCGGTCCGGACTGCAGTCTGGTGCGGGCATGTCGCCGGCCGGCTCCTGCGGTCCTCCAGCCCGGCCTCACCCAATTCCCGGTAGCGGCGGGACCAGCGCACGGCGGTAGGCACGGAGACGTTGAACCGTTCCGCGGCCCGGCGCAACGGCCACCCGTCCACCACGATGCAGCGGGCCAGCTGCAGACGCCCCGAATAGGCCAGAAACGCGTTACGGTGGGACACGAGGACCTCCTGGTTTGTGTTTGCTCTCGACAAGCACCACACAACACCCGGAGGTCCTCTTATTGCGTCAAATCAGTCCCCGTGTCATCAACCTGCCGGGACAGTACA
>NZ_JBFUKK010000047.1:0-1297 GCF_056400885.1 Arthrobacter sp. P4_H3 | reverse complement strand
TATTTGGAGCGGAGGCCGGCTTCGACCATGAGTGGCAGGATGTGGTCTTCCATTTGCTGGAGTCCTTCGTCGTAGTTGACCCAGGAGATCGCGACGCCGTCGAGTCCGGCGTTGGTGAGGTCTAGTAGGGTTGAGACGATTTGTTCGGGGGTGCCGACCAGGGTCATGGCGCCGCGTCCGGCGGCGAGCCGTTCGATCATCTGGCCGTGTTCTTCTGCGTCGACTTCCAGGCTGTTGGAGTTCGCGGTGCTCTTGTCGAACAGGCGCTCGATCGCGGCTACGTCGGCCTGGTCGCGGTGGACCCAGCGGAAGTACTGCTTGGCCTCTTCCTCGGTGGGGCGGCATACGATGTGGACTCGTCCGAAGACTCGTACCTCTCGTCCGTGGGAGGCCAGTGCCTGCTGTTTGATTTCAGCGATTTGGCGCTGCGCGGTCTCCATGTTTTGCAGGGACGCGAAGATCAGGTCGCTGTGTGTGGCTGCGAATTCCCGTCCGGGGCCGCTGGTGCCGGCGTTCATCAGTACCGGGTAGGGTTCCTGCAGCGGGTGCGGGTCTGAGAATGAATCGATGGCGGTGATGTACTCGCCGTGGAAGTCCTGTGGGGCATCGCTGGTCCACAACTGCTTAAGCAGTGTTGTCCATTCATCGGCGTAGGCGTAGCGTGCGGCGTGCTCTTTCTGAGTCATTCCGAACATCGCGAATTCTTCAGGGAACCAGCCGGCTACGACGTTGACCCCGAACCGGCCCCCTGAGATGTGGTCTGCCGTGGCGGCCATTTTGGCCGCGTACACGGGGTGGAGCAGCGGAACCTGAATTGTGGCGAACGCCTGGATCCGTTTGGTGCTCGCCAGAAGCGCCGCGGCCCACGTGAACGGTTCAAAATTACGGTTGGAAAGGTTCGCATCACCGCCGAAGCCACGCCACCGCATCACCGGGATCACCGCGTCAAAACCGATCCGGTCAGCGTGCTGAGCCAGCCGAAGGCTCTCCTCCCAGCTGCCCAGCACCTTGCCTTCGACATTCGCGAGCGTGACACTGCCGCGCATATTCGTGGCGAACGTCGCAAGCTTCAAACGATTCTCATCGTTCAGGACCGGCGTCGACCACTTGTCAACCCGGGCATCAACCGCTTCCGATGGCACGCTCAACGCATTCTCCGTCTTCGCTGACAAGATTCCCACCTCTACTTAAGGCTCAATATGCGCGGTATCGGCAACAAACCTGCCAGCCAACAACTCACGCAATCCAATTGTTTGGATACGATACCATAACCGGATTGGACACGAATCCACAAGCC
>NZ_JBFUKK010000046.1:0-1436 GCF_056400885.1 Arthrobacter sp. P4_H3 | reverse complement strand
TGAACTGGTCCCCGGAAGTTGGACTGCCAAATAGGATCCTAAGCTGCGAGGGCCTGGGCACGGTATTGCACCGGGCTTAGGCCCTCGAGCTTTGTGGAGATCCTTTTGGTGTTGTACCAGTGGATGTATTCCCCTATTGCAGCTGCCAGTGCGTCCGTGTTGAGGAATCGGACGCGGTGGAAGAGCTCTTCCTTGAGGTGGCCGAAGAAGTTCTCCATGACGGCGTTGTCGTAGCAATTGCCCTTGCGGGACATTGACTGGAACGCGCCGGCGCCCTCGATCAGGGTGCGCCAAGAGGCGTGCCGGTATTGGAAACCTTGGTCCGAGTGCACCAGCGGCTGCTGACCGGGCTGCAGAYAGCTCAGGGCSTCACGCAGTGAATCGTTGGTGAGCGCCAGGTTCGGCGACAAGCCCAGCGAGTAAGAAATGATCTGCCGGTCAAAGAGGTCCATGACCGGTGAAAGGTAGAGCTTCCGGTCCCCGACGYTGAACTCCGTCACATCGGTGACCCACTTCTGGTTCGGCGCATCAGCCTCGAACTCCCGGTTCAGCACGTTGGGCGCTACCGCGCCCTGTTCGCCCCGGTAGGAGTTGTAGCGCTTCCTGCGCCGGACCTTGCAGGCCAGCCCAAGGGCCTGCATCAGCTTCAGCACGGTCTTCTTCGCGACCGTCCACCCTTGCTTGAGCAGCTCCGTATGGACCCGCCGGTGCCCGTACCGGCCATGGTTCGTTTCGAAGATCTCCGTGATCGCCGCTTTGAGCTTCTCTTGCGGGTCYGGCGCCTGGAGCCGGGCCTGSTGATAGAAGAACGTGGATCTGGCCAGCCCTGCGACGTCCAACAGGACACCAACCGGATAGTCAGCCTTGAGGGAAACGACGGCTTGAACCTTTACCGTCGTCCCTGTTCCCTCAAGGCCCGCAGTTTTCCCAGGTACGCGACCTCAGCGCGCAGCCGCTCGTTCTCCCGCCGCAACCGCTCAAGCTCGGGCAACTCCGCCGGCGGCGGGGAATCGGGTTTCCGCGGTCTGCCTTTGGGCTTTGGCCGCAGCCCGTCCTCACCGTCCAGACGATACGCCCGGACCCACTTCTGCAGCAGCTCACGGGAGGCCAAACCGGCCTCCACTGCCAGCTCCGGGCCGGRCTCGCCCGCGAGGAACCGCTGCACCAAGGCGAGCTTGAATTCGAAGGAGTACGACCTCGCCGGCCTGCTCACCAGCACTCCTTGCCCATGAATCCTCCACCGCCCATACAGCGCCCTGACCGGCACACAGGGCGCATCCAACAACCGAGCCGCCGCCCGATACCCGACGCCCTTCTCAAACAACGCTACAGCCGCCTCACGCTGCGCCTCAGCCAATGAACTACGTGCATGCATAAAACTGCTCCCCGAAAGCCGGAACTGAATTTCTCAGTCCAACTTCCGGGGAGCAGTTCAA
>NZ_JBFUKK010000045.1:0-1962 GCF_056400885.1 Arthrobacter sp. P4_H3 | reverse complement strand
GATTAGTGGCGAACGGGTGAGTAACACGTGAGTAACCTGCCCTTAACTCTGGGATAAGCCTGGGAAACTGGGTCTAATACCGGATATGACTCCTCATCGCATGGTGGGGGGTGGAAAGCTTTATTGTGGTTTTGGATGGACTCGCGGCCTATCAGCTTGTTGGTGAGGTAATGGCTCACCAAGGCGACGACGGGTAGCCGGCCTGAGAGGGTGACCGGCCACACTGGGACTGAGACACGGCCCAGACTCCTACGGGAGGCAGCAGTGGGGAATATTGCACAATGGGCGAAAGCCTGATGCAGCGACGCCGCGTGAGGGATGACGGCCTTCGGGTTGTAAACCTCTTTCAGTAGGGAAGAAGCGAAAGTGACGGTACCTGCAGAAGAAGCGCCGGCTAACTACGTGCCAGCAGCCGCGGTAATACGTAGGGCGCAAGCGTTATCCGGAATTATTGGGCGTAAAGAGCTCGTAGGCGGTTTGTCGCGTCTGCCGTGAAAGTCCGGGGCTCAACTCCGGATCTGCGGTGGGTACGGGCAGACTAGAGTGATGTAGGGGAGACTGGAATTCCTGGTGTAGCGGTGAAATGCGCAGATATCAGGAGGAACACCGATGGCGAAGGCAGGTCTCTGGGCATTAACTGACGCTGAGGAGCGAAAGCATGGGGAGCGAACAGGATTAGATACCCTGGTAGTCCATGCCGTAAACGTTGGGCACTAGGTGTGGGGGACATTCCACGTTTTCCGCGCCGTAGCTAACGCATTAAGTGCCCCGCCTGGGGAGTACGGCCGCAAGGCTAAAACTCAAAGGAATTGACGGGGGCCCGCACAAGCGGCGGAGCATGCGGATTAATTCGATGCAACGCGAAGAACCTTACCAAGGCTTGACATGGGCCGGACCGGGCTGGAAACAGTCCTTCCCCTTTGGGGCCGGTTCACAGGTGGTGCATGGTTGTCGTCAGCTCGTGTCGTGAGATGTTGGGTTAAGTCCCGCAACGAGCGCAACCCTCGTTCCATGTTGCCAGCGCGTAATGGCGGGGACTCATGGGAGACTGCCGGGGTCAACTCGGAGGAAGGTGGGGACGACGTCAAATCATCATGCCCCTTATGTCTTGGGCTTCACGCATGCTACAATGGCCGGTACAAAGGGTTGCGATACTGTGAGGTGGAGCTAATCCCAAAAAGCCGGTCTCAGTTCGGATTGGGGTCTGCAACTCGACCCCATGAAGTCGGAGTCGCTAGTAATCGCAGATCAGCAACGCTGCGGTGAATACGTTCCCGGGCCTTGTACACACCGCCCGTCAAGTCACGAAAGTTGGTAACACCCGAAGCCGGTGGCCTAACCCCTTGTGGGAGGGAGCTGTCGAAGGTGGGACTGGCGATTGGGACTAAGTCGTAACAAGGTAGCCGTACCGGAAGGTGCGGCTGGATCACCTCCTTTCTAAGGAGCACCTACAATCACCTTGCCTCATGTATGTGAGTGTGGAGGGGTTGTCAGGAGTAACGCCCGTTGCGCAGACGATTGTTCTGCGGCGGGTGCTCACGGGTGGAATATCAGCAAATAGCGGCCGCGGGTTTCTTCCCGGCGCCTAGTACGGATGCTCTTGAGTGTCCTGGAACGGTGCCGGGGGACTGATGCGCGGTTTAGTGTTTGGCACACTGTTGGGTCCTGAGRCAACAGGACCATGGTCTTCCCTTGATGGGTTGGCTGTGGGTTTTGTTTGTTTCTGGTTTCCTGGCTGCACCGATCGCATGCGTTGGCTTGTCCTTTTTGGGGCGGGTGTGTGTGGGGTGTGTGGTATGGGGTTGTTGTTTGAGAACTACATAGTGGACGCGAGCATCTTTTATAAGAAGCAATTTCCAAGAATATGAACCTGGATCTGTTGTTCTGTCCTTCGGGGTGGAGCAGTGGTTTTCGTGGTTCTCTCGAAAATTAGCGTTTTTGATCTTTTGTGGTCAAGTTTTT
>NZ_JBFUKK010000044.1:0-2094 GCF_056400885.1 Arthrobacter sp. P4_H3 | reverse complement strand
GACCTGGTCCGCGGACTCGGTCTTGGCCAGCATGACGCCGAGCAGTCCGGGGGTGCCGCGCAGGCCGGCGAGGTCTGCGGCCCAGAACGGGCTGGTGGCGTCGTTGATGCGCACCCAGGCCTGGCCGCCGGCAGTCAGCCAGTTGACGACGTTCTCGCGGGCAGTGTCCTTCTGCGAGGGGTCCACGGCATCTTCGATGTCCAGGACGATCGAGTCCGCGCGCGACACAGCCGAGACGTCAAAAAGCTCAGGCTTCATTGCGTTCACCAAAAGCCACGAACGGGCAATTTCGGCGGGGATGTTTCGTTCGGGGATGTTGGCCGGGGGGCGCGTCACTTAATTCTGGGCTGGAGTAGGAGGTGTCTTCGGTGCTGTGGGGCATGTAAATGGGCTGCGTCATGGGTCTCCGTACAAAGTCAGTTATGTGATGGTGCTGTGGATGTCATCCGGTAGCAGAGGCCGTCCTCGGCTTCTGCCGGGTCCGCCCACACCTCGATTCCGCGGGCGGCTTCGTACATGGTGCGTGGTTGGGCGGCGTCGCCCGCGATCCAGAGCGCTGTGGAGTCTGCCATGGCATCATCGATGGTTCCGGTGCGGATGATGTGGCCGTGCTTGCGGATCTGGACGGTCGCTCCGATCAGCCGCCGCCAATGGATGTACTGGCGGAGCATGATCCGCTCGCCGTCGGCGGGTGCGCGCCGGTTGCCCGGTTCGGTTATTCGGGTCATGGTGCGGTCAGGGCCGATGCCACTGCTTTGCCCAGATCTTGGGTGGTGGCGTTGCCGCCCATGTCGGGTGTGAGCGCTTCGGGACCGCGAGCAAGGACGGTTTCCATGGCGGTGGTGATGGCGGCCGCGGCTTCGGGTTCTCCCAAGTGGTCGAGCATCATTGCGGCGCACCAGATCTGGCCGATGGGGTTGGCGATGCCTTTTCCGGCGATGTCGGGGGCGGAGCCGTGGACGGGTTCGAAGAGGCTGGGGAATTTGCGTTCGGGGTTGATGTTGCCGCTGGGGGCGATGCCGATGGTGCCGGTGCAGGCCGGTCCGAGGTCGGAGAGGATGTCGCCGAAGAGGTTGCTGGCGACGACGACGTCGAACCAGTCGGGGTGCATGACGAAGTTAGCGGCCAGGATGTCGATGTGGTACTTGTCCACGTTGACGTCGCTGAAGTGTTTGGCCATTCCCTGGACGCGTTCGTCCCAGTAGGGCATGGTGATGGAGATGCCGTTGCTCTTCGTGGCGGAGGTCAGGTGCTTTTTGGGCCGGCTCTGGGCCAGATCGAAGGCGTATTGGAGGATCCGGTCCACGCCGCTGCGGGTCATGACGGTTTCCTGAATGACGGTTTCGCGGTCGGTGTCTTCGAAGATTTTCCCGCCGATGCTGGAGTATTCGCCTTCGGTGTTTTCGCGCACGACGTAGAAGTCGACATCTCCCGGGACCCGGCCGGTCAGGGGGCTGGGCACGCCGGGCAGGAGTTTGACGGGGCGGAGGCTGACGTACTGGTCGAAGTGGCGGCGGAACTGCAGGAGGCTGCCCCACAGCGAGATGTGGTCGGGGACGACGTCGGGCCATCCAACGGCACCGAAGAAAATGGAATCGAACTGGTTCAGTTCTTCGAACCATCCGTCGGGCAGCATTTTCCCGTGGCGGGTGTAGTAGTCGGCAGAGGCGTAGTCGAAGTGTTCGTAGGTGAGGTTGAGGTCGAAGGCTGAGGCTGCGGCGTCCAGGACGCGGAGCCCTTCGGGCACGACTTCGGTGCCGATTCCGTCGCCGGGAATGACTGCGATGCGGTGGGGTTTCGACATGAGGGTCCTTCTTCGTTGTTGGTGTGTGGGGTTAGCGGTCCACCGGGTGTGCCGGTTCGCGGTTTTCGAGGACGTCGATGACGGCGTGCGCGGCTGCCAAGCCGGCCCGTGTCCGGGCTTCGGTCGTTTGTCCGGCGAGGTGGGAGGTGATGAGCACGTTGTCCAGTCCCCGAAGGGGGCTGTCGCCTGGCAGGGGTTCGATCGCGAGCACGTCCAGCGCGGCGCCGGCGATGGTGCCGTCGGACAGAGCCTTGGCCAGAGCCCTTTCATCGACGAGTGAGCCGCGGGCC
>NZ_JBFUKK010000043.1:0-3547 GCF_056400885.1 Arthrobacter sp. P4_H3 | reverse complement strand
TGTGGTTACAACATTAGTGGTGTTGTTATTTAGTTGTGGTTGTGTTCCCTGCAACGAAACCGTGTGACGGGTTTGTTGTTTGGGAACCACATAGTGGACGCAAGCAGTCTTGTTTCTTTTTACCACCCCGGGGTGCGAACCCCTTTTGAAACGGGTTTGCGGGGGTGGTGTGTGGTGTAAGTTATCGGCCTATTAGTACCGGTCAGCTTCACGAGTCGTTAGTCCTCGCTTCCACATCCGGCCTATCAACCCAGTGGTCTGGCTGGGGGCCTCTCACACACAAGGTGTATGGAAATCTCATCTCGAAGCGAGCTTCCCGCTTAGATGCTTTCAGCGGTTATCCCATCCGAACGTAGCTAATCAGCGGTGCACTTGGCAGTACAACTGACACACCAGAGGTTCGTCCGTCCCGGTCCTCTCGTACTAAGGACAGCCCTTCTCAAATTTCCTGCGCGCGCAGCGGATAGGGACCGAACTGTCTCACGACGTTCTAAACCCAGCTCGCGTACCGCTTTAATGGGCGAACAGCCCAACCCTTGGGACCTACTCCAGCCCCAGGATGCGACGAGCCGACATCGAGGTGCCAAACCATGCCGTCGATATGGACTCTTGGGCAAGATCAGCCTGTTATCCCCGAGGTACCTTTTATCCGTTGAGCGACGGCCATTCCACAATGTACCGCCGGATCACTAGTCCCGACTTTCGTCCCTGCTCGAGATGTCTCTCTCACAGTCAAGCTCCCTTGTGCACTTACACTCGACACCTGATTGCCAACCAGGCTGAGGGAACCTTTGGGCGCCTCCGTTACTTTTTAGGAGGCAACCGCCCCAGTTAAACTACCCATCAGGCACTGTCCCTGACCCGGATTACGGGCCGAAGTTAGATGTCCAAAGTGACCAGAGTGGTATTTCAACGATGACTCCACCCGAACTGGCGTCCGGGCTTCAACGTCTCCCACCTATCCTACACAAGCCACTCCGAACACCAATACCAAACTATAGTAAAGGTCTCGGGGTCTTTCCGTCCTGCTGCGCGTAACGAGCATCTTTACTCGTACTGCAATTTCGCCGAGTTTATGGTTGAGACAGCGGGGAAGTCGTTACTCCATTCGTGCAGGTCGGAACTTACCCGACAAGGAATTTCGCTACCTTAGGATGGTTATAGTTACCACCGCCGTTTACTGGGGCTTAAATTCTCAGCTTCGCCTTGCGGCTAACCGGTCCTCTTAACCTTCCAGCACCGGGCAGGAGTCAGTCCGTATACATCGTCTTGCGACTTCGCACGGACCTGTGTTTTTAGTAAACAGTCGCTTCCCCCTGGTCTCTGCGGCCCCGATCCCCTCCGGACAGCAAGTGTCCATCAAGGTTGGGGCCCCCCTTCTCCCGAAGTTACGGGGGCATTTTGCCGAGTTCCTTAACCATAATTCTCTCGATCGCCTTAGTATTCTCTACCTGATCACCTGTGTCGGTTTGGGGTACGGGCGGCTAAAACCTCGCGTCGATGCTTTTCTAGGCAGCATAGGATCACCGAATCCCCCCATACGGGGGTCCCGTCAGGTCTCAGGCATCATGAACGGCGGATTTGCCTACCGTTCGCCCTACATCCTTGGACCGGGACAACCATCGCCCGGCTCGGCTACCTTCCTGCGTCACACCTGTTAATACGCTTACCTCCCAGGATCAGGTCCCGCGCTCCACCAAAACCCTCACACCACAAGGGTGATCGGGCAGGTCTCGGGCGGTTAGTATCCCCTGTTCAGCATGGGCGGTTTTTCGCCGGTACGGGAATATCAACCCGTTGTCCATCGACTACGCCTGTCGGCCTCGCCTTAGGTCCCGACTTACCCAGGGCAGATTAGCTTGACCCTGGAACCCTTGATCATTCGGCGGACGGGTTTCTCACCCGTCTTTCGCTACTCATGCCTGCATTCTCACTCGTGTAGGCTCCACCGCTGGTTTACACCGCGACTTCACTGCCCACACGACGCTCCCCTACCACTCCACACTCCTGAACCAACCCCACAAAGGGAGCGGCTTGGATAAAATGTGAAATCCACAACTTCGGCGGTGTACTTGAGCCCCGCTACATTGTCGGCGCGGAATCACTTGACCAGTGAGCTATTACGCACTCTTTTAAGGATGGCTGCTTCTAAGCCAACCTCCTGGTTGTCTTCGCAACTCCACATCCTTTCCCACTTAGCACACGCTTAGGGGCCTTAGTTGGTGGTCTGGGCTGTTTCCCTCTCGACTATGAAGCTTATCCCCCACAGTCTCACTGCTGCGCTCTCACTTACCGGCATTCGGAGTTTGGCTGACGTCAGTAACCTTGTAGGGCCCATTAGCCATCCAGTAGCTCTACCTCCGGTAAGAAACACGCAACGCTGCACCTAAATGCATTTCGGGGAGAACCAGCTATCACGAAGTTTGATTGGCCTTTCACCCCTACCCACAGCTCATCCCCTCCATTTTCAACTGAAGTGGGTTCGGTCCTCCACGACGTCTTACCGTCGCTTCAACCTGGCCATGGGTAGATCACTTCGCTTCGGGTCTAGATCACGCCACTGCAACGCCCTATTCAGACTCGCTTTCGCTACGGCTGCCCCACACGGGTTAACCTCGCGACGTAACACTAACTCGCAGGCTCATTCTTCAAAAGGCACGCCGTCACCAGAATCAGACTGGCTCCGACGGATTGTAAGCACACGGTTTCAGGTACTGTTTCACTCCCCTCCCGGGGTACTTTTCACCTTTCCCTCACGGTACTGGTCCGCTATCGGTCATTAGGGAGTATTTAGGCTTATCAGGTGGTCCTGACAGATTCGCACGGGATTTCTCGGGCCCCGTGCTACTTGGGATACTTCACCGGGCGGTACACAACATTTCGGTTACGGGGCTCACACCCTCTCTGGCCGGCCTTTCAAGACCGTTCACCTATGCCTGTACTACTCACCCCACTGCCCCGGCAGAGACAGAACGGGAAGTCCCACAACCCCGACCATGCAACGCCCGCCGGCTATCACACATGGAACGGTTTAGCCTGATCCGCGTTCGCTCGCCACTACTAACGGAATCACTATTGTTTTCTCTTCCTGCGGGTACTGAGATGTTTCACTTCCCCGCGTTCCCTCCACGCACCCTATGTGTTCAGATGCGGGTCACCAGGCAGCTCGCGCCCCTGGCGGGGTTTCCCCATTCGGACACCCTGGGATCACAGTCCGGTTATCGACTCCCCCAGGCTTATCGCAGATTCCTACGTCCTTCTTCGGCTCCTAATGCCAAGGCATCCACCGTGTGCTCTTAAAAACTTGACCACAAAAGATCAAAAACGCTAATTTTCGAGAGAACCACGAAAACCACTGCTCCACCCCGAAGGACAGAACAACAGATCCAGGTTCATATTCTTGGAAATTGCTTCTTATAAAAGATGCTCGCGTCCACTATGTAGTTCTCAAACAACAACCCCATACCACACACCCCACACACACCCGCCCCAAAAAGGACAAGCCAACGCATGCGATCGGTGCAGCCAGGAAACCAGAAACAAACAA
>NZ_JBFUKK010000042.1:0-5255 GCF_056400885.1 Arthrobacter sp. P4_H3 | reverse complement strand
TTCATCCTGAGCCAGGATCAAACTCTCCGTTGAAGTAAAACAAAAACAGACACAACCACCACCCCCGGGAAAACGGAAGAAAACGGCTGCACAAAATTTGAAACCAGCTGAAAAACAACCAGGCCACACCACGGGGTGGCACAACCTGGCCAATTCAACCAATCCATATAAATAAATTGGTATCAACAAACTTGGCACACTATTGAGTTCTCAAACAACAGACACACCCGGCACCACCACAACCAACAATTCAGTCGAGGATCGCTCCGGAGCAACTTTCCAAACTTACCCGGTTCCGGGAAGCTTTGCAAACCGGCGTTTCCGCAGATCCAAGCTCCACCACAAGGGCCCCCGCCCGGTTTCCGCACGCCAGTAAAGACGCCGTTTTTCAGGCCATTCAGAAGGGGGTCGGTCGCTATCTTTCCGCATCAGCGGCGGCGACTCGAATTACTTTACACGCCCAGAGGACCCCACACAAATCCACCCCCAGACGGTGGGGGTGGGCCGGAAATCCGCGGAATTCCGCAGATTTCCGGCCCGCCCTGGCGTCCACAGTGGCTCCTGAGCGCTATCGGGTCTTATGTGGACTGAGTCACATTAAATACGAACGAGAAGTCAGCCTCCTGCGGCTCCAGCCGATAGCCTTCCAGGACTCCCGGGCCGCACGCCGCAGTTCCGACTCCTTGCACCGCGTGATCGAGGTACACGTAGCTGCGGCCGTCCGGAACCAGGTCGGGGCGATGGGTCGCAGCGTCCAGTACCTCCAGGCTGTACGGGCGCACAGTGAGTGCAAACGGTTCACCGCTGATGGCGAGCCGGCCGCCGTCGAGCTCCAACGCCGCCCGGTATACGCCTGAACGGGCGCCAGACTCTTGGGGCCGGACGTATTCCACGTCCATGTCCTTCAACGGCAGTTCGTACCAGCCGCGTTTGGTGCCCTGGCCTGTATCGGGATAGCTGTGATGCGGTCCCTCGCCGAACCATTCCACGGACTGGGTGGATGACCCCATGACGAGCTCAACCCCTATCCGGGCCCATGGCACCGGCCAGCCGGCATTGATCCACTCGCCGTCGGGCCTGACCCTGGTCCGCAGGCTGATACTGGCCCCGTCGCTGGACCAGGCGTATTCGGCGAGTACCCCAAACTGCTTGCCGGCCGGGGCAACCCGGGTCCGCACCACAAGCTCTTCCCCGCCGCCAGCCACGGGACGGGACGAAAGGCCGATAAGTCGCGTGTGCATCCGGTTGAGCCCGGCGTCCAGCCATTGGGTGGCCACGGGGCGCGGATCCGGGCTCCCCCATTCCGCCCCGAGGTCGTTGTCCGTGGCTGCACGCCACAACAGGAGCCGCAGCCCGTCCACGGGAATGCCGCCCAGCCGGATGAGCGAGCCCGTGACCCGGTCGAAGACAGCCGGCCCCAGGCGAAGCAGATCGCCTTCCACCTTCACCCCGGCTGCGGCCTCAGGCGTCGGGGCGACCGGCAGATTGGCCGACTCCTGGCCCCAGGCGAGTTCGTGGCCTGCCGCGGCCCAGGCGGCGTCTTGCCGGAGCACTGCGCTGACCGTCAACACCGCCGGCGACTGGGCAGTACCTTCCAGCAGGCCGGCCGGCAGCCGCACATGGGCGGATTCGTGAGGCGCCACCGGCGCAACGTCAACCGAACCGCCGTCGACCGTCACGCCGTCGGCCTCCACAACGTACCGGAACTCCAGTCCCGCAGTGTCAGCGAAATCGAAGCGGTTGGTGAGCAGGAAGCCCGACCAGTCGGCCGCCACCTCAATGGACAGCGGCTCGATGACCTTCTTGAAATCCAGCAGGCCCGGGCGGGGGACGCGGTTGGCGTCCACAAGGCCGTCGGTGACGAAGTTGCCGTCGTGGACTTCCTCGCCGAAGTCTCCTCCGTAGACGAAATGCTCCTGCCCGTCAGGGCCCGTGCGGGCGATGCCGTGCTCCAGCCACTCCCACACGAAGCCGCCCATCAGCCGCGGGTAGCGATGGAAAAGCTCCTGGTATTCGGACATGCCGCCCGGTCCGTTGCCCATGGCGTGGACGTACTCGCACAGCACAAACGGCATGTCCCGCCGCCGTGCGTCCAGGCCGGCGTCGTCAAGCGGCGGCTCCACGCCCTGGCCGATCAGCCCGGTCTCCGCCTGGCTGGCGTACATCCGTGAGTAGACGTCCACGTAGGCCGAGGTCCAGTCGCCCTCGTAGTGGATGGGTCTGTAGGGGTCGCGGAGCTTGGTCCAGCGGGACATCGCGGCCAGGTTCTCACCGGTGCCGGCCTCGTTGCCCAGCGACCACATGATGACCGAGGCGTGGTTCTTGTCGCGTTCCACAGTTCTGGACATGCGGTCGACAAGTGCGGGCTGCCACTGCGGATCGGCGCTGGGATTCTGCCGCCAGCCGCCTTCTTCGAAACCGTGCGTTTCCAGGTCGCATTCAAGGACAACGTAGAAGCCAAGCTGGTCAGCCAGCGCCAGGAAGTCCGGATGCGGCGGGTAGTGGGATGTCCGGATGGCATTGATGTTGTGCTGCTTCATCAGCCTCAGCTCGCTCTCCATGACGTCCCTCGGCACCACGCGGCCCAGCTTGGGGTGGTGTTCGTGGCGGTTGACGCCGCGGAGCAGGATCCGCCGCCCGTTGACCTTGAACTGGGCATCCTCGATGCTGATGGTCCGGAAGCCAACCTGCACGGAGACGGTCTCCCCCGTGGTGCTGACCGTGGCGTCGTACAGCCGCGGCAGTTCTGCCGACCACGGCGTGATCTGCGGGAGACGATGCTCCACGCCGGCGGGCAGTTCCAGCCCCATTTCCGGGACGCGCACGACGGCGGCAACCGGCTCACCCGCCCGGCTCACCTCGATGCGAAGGATCCCTTCGCCGGTGCTGTGGTTGAAGTCCGCGTGGACAAAGACGTCGTCGACGCCCTCCGCCGGACGGGCCTGCAGCGTCACGTCCCGGAAGATGCCGGGCAGCCACCACATGTCCTGGTCCTCCACGTAGCTGGCTGCCGAGAACTGGGCCACCTGGACGGCGAGGACATTCGTTCCCGGCACCAGCACACCTGTGACGTCGAATTCGTGTGCGAGCCGGCTGCCGCGCGTGGTACCGAGCAAAGTTCCGTTCAGCCAGACCGTTCCGGCGGACTCGATGCCGTCAAAACGGAGCAGCGCCGACGGGAAATACTCCGGGCCCGCAACGAATTCGAAAAGCAGGTCACCGACGGGGTTGGCATCCGGTGCGTGGGGTGGTTCCACAGCGAAGGGGAACTGAACGTTCGTGTACCAAGGGGTGCCGTGCCCGTGCATGGACCAGCTGCACGGCACCGGGAGAAAGCCGAAACCGGGACGGTCGCCGCCCTCCTGCCAGCCGTCCTGTGGTGCCTGCCGGATACCGGGGTGGAGCCTGAACTTCCAGTCGCCGTTCAGCGACAACCTAGGTGCCGTGCTCTGCAGATATGCCCGGGCCGGCAGCGTGCCCTGCGGGGGAGCGACGGACGCGAGCCCGGCCACCTGTTCAGCGGCCAGGTCAAGGGTGGATTCCGCTTCGGCAACGGTATCCCGGCCGGCGGTGGTGGGCTGAACTGGCATGGCGTTTCCTCGGGTTGGGGTTTGTTCCGGCACCGGGGCGGCGTTGTGTATGCCGCGGCGCCCGGCTAGTTTCGTGAACGTTCACGTTCCATAGGATCCTACGCGAGTACGCCGTTCTTGAACAGGGTGTTGGGGGCTTTTGCAACGACCAGCCTTGCCGCTCGCCTCGGCACCACCGACGTAGATGCCCGCGGCCGGGTCAGGCCGACTTGCGGAGGACCAGTTGATGCGCCAGTGTCAGCCGGGCGGAGTCTGAGCCCGGCGCCACGGCACCCGTCAGGAGTCCGTCAAGGAGTTCGACGGCGGCCCGCCCCACCTCCCGCAGGTCCAGCGCCAGGGTGCTGAGTTCCGGGGTCAGGAGCTCACCCAGGGGGATGCCGTCCATGCCGACAACTGCACAGTCGTCCGGCACCCGGAGCCCTGCGTCGGCTGCAGCCTTGAGGACGCCGGCGGCCATCAGGTCGTTGAAGACCAGGATCCCGTCGGTTTCCGGCCGTTCCCGGAGCAAGGCAGCCGCGGCCGCCCTCGCTGCGCCCGCCGTCTCCTCTGCCGCGATCAGTGACCACGGGGACCCGGTCTGGTCCAGCCGGCTGGCGACGGCACGGCCGCGAACCGTGCACGGCCCGACGTCACCCGCGGGTGAGGGGGCCCGGGACTCCTGGCCCTCCGGCGCAAATGCCGATTGACGCGCATTGCACGCGTCCAGATAGGCGATGTTGCGCCGGTTCGCGCCCCACAAATGGTCCACGGCCAGCTTTGCCGCCTGGGTGTAGTCGAAATTGATACTGCCCGCTGCGCTTCCGGGAATCTCGTCGAGGACAATCAGCGGACGACGGCCCAGGGCGGCCTGGGCCTGGTCGGCGTACCCGCCCAGGTATCCGATGACGGCGTCAACATGGGGGGCCAGGTGTTCCACCGCATCCAGGCCGCTCCGGCCGCCATGGCCGTAGTCGTCAACCACGATGTGCCAGCCCCGTTGGGTGGCAAGTTCCACCACGCTCGAGGCAAATGCCGGGAAATAGGGATTCGTGAGATCGGGGATGGCAAGCCCTACGGAAGTTCGAGATCCCTGGACGAGGCCTTTTGCGAATCGACTGGGTGTGTAACCAAGTTCACGTGCCAGCTCCTGCACGCGTTCCCGAGTGGATTCCTTGATTCCCGGCATACCGTTCATGGCGCGCGTGACTGTCTGGCGTGAAACCCCCGCTGCGGCCGCTACGTCGAGGATTGTTGCCGGCTTGGCCGGGCGTCCGGAGGTTGTGGGGCTCATGGAGTGTAAGTCTAGAGCCGACGCTGCGCGTGGGTTGCCCGGAAAGGGGCCCGGGATGTGAGAGAGGGTCCTGGTTTTTGGTGCAGGATGTGAGAGAGGGTCCTGGTTTTTGGTGCAGGATGTGAGAGAGGGTCCTGGTGTTCCGTGGCCCGGTGTGGGTGGTTGAACGGGGTTTTGGGTTTGGCGGGGTGGTTAAAGTGGGAGAGCCTCCAGACTGTGTCTGGAGGCTCTCGACCTAATGGTTGTCCGGCGGTGACCTACTCTCCCACACCCTCCCGGGTGCAGTACCATCGGCGCTGTGGGTCTTAGCTTCCGGGTTCGGAATGGGACCGGGCGTTTCCCCCACGCTATGACCGCCGTAACCCTTCTACCCGGACCCCCGGCAGGTGCGGGGG
>NZ_JBFUKK010000041.1:0-6423 GCF_056400885.1 Arthrobacter sp. P4_H3 | reverse complement strand
AGTCGACGCAGAAGAACACGGCCAGATGATCGAACGGCTCGCCGCCGGACGCGGCGCCATGACCCTGGTCGGCACCCCCGAACAAATCGTCTCAACCCTACTAGACCTCACCAACGCCGGACTCGACGGCGTCGCGATCTCCTGGGTCAACTACGACGAAGGACTCCAGCAAATGGAAGACCACATCCTGCCACTCATGGTCGAAGCCGGCCTCCGCTCCAAATARACCACTTACACAACGAGCTAAGCGCCAATACGTCCGAGGGCGGAGCAACTCGTGAGCGCAATTCCTAATCGGCCGACGAAGGTCGATCGCAAATGCGGAAGGCAGGTATACGCATGACCCAGCACATTCGACTTACATCGCACGACTCAGTGCTCCTGATCGAGATGGTTCAGGAGAGCAACCGCAACGCAATGACAGCGGAGATGAAATTCGCACTCAGCGAAGCCCTCGAGCAGGCGGCCAGGCCAGAGGTTCGTAGTGTCGTTGTCACTGGAACTGGGAAGGCATTCTGCGCCGGCGGTGACGTCAAAGCGATGCAGCAACCCCAGGTAGAGGGAGGATCTGAGGCGGCGATGCGGCGCCTGAACGAGACCATTGTCCTGCCGTTGATGAGGCTTGCCAAGCCGACGATCGCTGCGGTGAACGGGGTGGCAGCAGGCGCTGGCGTCGGCATCGCACTCGCTTGCGATTTCCGCGTCATGTCCGATAAGGCAGATCTCGTCTTTGCGTTCAACCGCATGGGGCTAGTGCCCGACTTCGCCTTGTCGTATAATCTGCCACGCCTTGTGGGTGTGGCGCGGGCCAAAGAGCTCGCCTTCATTAAGGGGCGATTGTCGGCCGAGGAAGCGGAGCGTTGGGGACTTGTGACCGAGCTGTGTGCGCCAGAATTCGTCCTCGACCGTGCGATGGAGCTCGCGGCTCAACTTGCTGCCGGTCCCACTGTTGCGCTGGGACTAACCAAGCGCTTGCTCGACCGCAACTCATCCTCAGACATCCACGAAGCCCTCCAGCTTGAAGCGACCAGCCAGTGCGAGGCATTGCTGACTCGCGATCACGAAATCGCGCGCGACGCGTTCATTCAACGAAGCGGCACGCCGTCTTTTGAAGGCCGATAAGGATGCTTAAAGAAATGCCTATAGAAATGTTTGAAGCTGCGCCGCTATCCGGGCATCGTGTGCTGGATTTTTCACAGTTGATCGCAGGGCCATCGGCTGGCGTGATGCTTGCAGATCTCGGAGCTGACGTGATCAAGGTCGAGCGACCGACAGGTGAACTGGGACGGACCGTCGGACCCGAGGTGGGTGTACCCGCGACGTTCGCGGCATACAACCGCGGTAAACGGGCCTTGGCTGTTGACATCACCACACCTGAGGGCCGCGAAGTCGTGACACGGCTCATCCAGACCAGTGACGTCCTTATACAGAACTTCCGGCCTGGAGTGATGGATCGACTCGGATTCGGGTACGAGGCGGTGCACGCGGCGAACCCACGGTTGGTGTACGCGTCGCTGTCGGCCTACAACCCAGATGGAGCGGGCCGCAACAGGCCTGGCACCGACGCGGCGCTGCAGGCGGAGTCGGGCTTGATGGCTGTCACGGGTCCTGAAGATGGTGATCCCTACAAGGTCGGTGTTCAAGTTGTAGACGCAGCGGCTGGGCTCGCCATCGGTCAGGCAATCCTCGCGGCACTGCTCCAACGCACGACCACCGGAGTAGGGGCTCACCTTCGGCTGTCACTTTTCGAGGTGGCGACCTACGTCCAGAGTTCGGCGTTCGCCATCGCCTCTCGCTTCGGCCAAGAGCTTGATCGCCCCGGTAACACCGCGGGCGCTCTGGGTGCCCCGACCGACCTGTTTCGCGTCGCCGACGGCTTCGTGATGGTCGTTGCCTACTTCCCGGCTCAGTGGAAGAAGTTGTGCAGCCTACTGAATGTTCCAGAGGTCCACGACGACCCCCGTTTCGCCACCAATGCGGACCGTATCGCAAACAAGGAAGAGCTCAAGCAGCTCCTCGCCCCGCTCTTCGCTCAGAAGGGTCGAACTGAATGGGCAGAATTGCTCGGTGAGGCGGGCATCATCGCCGCGCCCGTACGCTCGCACCTCGAGGTCATCAGTGACACAGAGCTTCGCGGTTACGGCGACTTCGTCCGAGTCGAGAATGATATGACGGAACCCCACTGGCTGCCCTCGACGCCCTATCGCTCGAACACATGGCAGCGAGTCGCGTCCTATCGGCCCCCCAGGATTGGAGAAGACACGATCGATCTCCTGAACGAGCTGGGTTTCGACGAAAAGGAAACCGCCGAGATGTGGGCACGGAATGTCATCTACTCACCGACGAAGGAACATTCATGAGCCCCCGCATATTTTCAAACATCGATGAGTTCGTTGCGCAGGTCGGCGCTGACCTTGGAACCGCCGATGGTCCCGTGATCACGCAGGCCATGATCGATGATTTCGGTGCGCTCACCGGTAGCGATGACTGGATCCATAGCGACCCGGTCCGAGCCAAGGACAGCCAGTTCGGCGGGACGATCGCCCAGGCCGATCTTGTGCTGTCGATGATTCCACGTTTGATGGACCGCATCTTCACCGTAGAGGGCGTTGCGCTCGGCCTCATCTATGGCAGCGAACGGGTGCGATTCACGAGTCCCATCCCGGTTAATTCCCGGCTACGTCTGAAGGCGTCGATGCTCGACGCCACCATCAAAGGTGAGGGCACACGGGTGACGCTCAAAGTGGTAGTCGAAACCGACAGCGCGGACAAGCCCGTCATGATCGCGGAACCTGTGTACTGGTATTCGGGCGGTTCTAGCGAGAAGGAGCGCGGGTAGCCGTGGCCGAGATCGAAGCAGACCCTTCAATGCTGGTTGACCGAGTTGTGAGCATGTTCAACGAGGCGATACCTGCCGAGCGTGGAGGCACGTTGGCGGAGGTCCGCAAGGGTTACGAGGCTGTGCTTGCTCAACTACCCATCCCCGATGAGGCTTTGATCACCCCGGGTACCTATGGAGGTGTAGGCGGGTACTGGGTCCAGGCCGCGGAGGCGTCGAACGAACGCATAGGCGTGATGCTGCATGGAGGCGGCTACGTGATGGGGTCGGCCAAGGGCTACCGAGCCTTTGCCGCAGAGGTGTCACGAGCGACCAATTCCCGAGTATTCGTTGCGGAGTACCGCCTGGCTCCGGAACATCAGTTCCCGGCCGCCATCGAGGATGCGAGCAGAGTCCTAGCTGCAGCAATAAATGAAGTCGGGCCGCAGTCTGTGTTCGCCATCGGAGACTCAGCAGGCGGAGGCCTGGTAGTCAGCAGCTTATGGGAGTTGCGTCGCACGCAGGCGCCTCTCCCTGCTTGCATCGTCCTCGTGTCGGCACTCGTCGACCTGACGGGCACGAACCGGAGCTACGAGGAGCTCGCCGATGTCGATCCGATCTGTTCGCAAGCCGGCATCCGCCACAACGCTGCACTGTACCTCGGTGGGCAAGGGCCGGATGAGGCTCCGGCGGCTTTCCCGATGCTGTCCGATCTCGGCTGGCTCCCGCGGTGTCTGTTGCTAGTGGGAGGCGCGGAGGTCCTGCGCGACGACTCTCGTAATCTGGCCGAAAAGCTCGAGCGGGAAGGGGCGCGCGCAGAGTATCGCGAGTACGACGGCATGGTGCACGTCTGGCCCCTGTTCTCGTCTTTCATACCGCAAGGCCAGGATGCACTGGAGGAGATTGGAGCCTTCGTGCTCGCACAGACCGCCAGGACAACAGAAGATTTGCCAACCGGTCACTGACCGGATGAGGCTCAGGATCATCAAGAAAAAGCGCATCACTACGAAAGGGATGTCATGGAGAATGAAGCACCGGTGATTGCTGCCGACGTGTTTAGAAAAGTACTCAGTCACTACCCGACAGGGGTTTCGATCATCACGGCAGATGTGCCTGACGCCGGGCCGGTGGGCATGGTAGTGGGCACGTTCACGTCGCTCAGCCTCGATCCCCCTTTGGTCTCGTTCATGCCAGCGAAGACATCTACAAGCTGGCCAAAGATCGAGTCGTCAGGTGCCTTCTGCGTCAATGTCCTCGGCGTTAATCAGGGAGACCTGTGTCGACAATTCGCCGCCCGCGACGGAAAGAAGTTCGAGGGCGTCGACTGGAATCCTTCGGCTACCGGATCCCCCATATTAAGCGGCGTGATGGCATGGGTGGATTGCCGAATCGAGCAAGTTTTCGATTCAGGCGATCACCAGATCGTAGTGGGCCGCGTAATTGACCTCCGAGTTGAGTCGGACGAGTTGCCGATGGCCTTTCTGCGGGGGGGCTACGGACAGGTCCACCTTCCGCAACCTCCTTCAGCAGCTGAAGTGATGGCTGACGACTCGGATATGGTGCCTGCCAAGTTGGCCGAAGAGGTGGCACAACTGCTTGGTCTCGACGGCGTTGAATCTACGGCATGGGTTGAATCACGGGATCAAGTGGTGGAGCGGCTACTGATTGGGTTCCTCGAGGTGCTACTGGCCCGATTCGGTGAGCAAGTCGATGAGACTGGAGCGCCGAAAGAACAACTCCGGTCGTTGATCACCGTTTCGATGGACTCCTTACAGGATTTCTCCGCAGCGGCAATCATGTTCCAAAACGAGCGACCAAGCCTTACACCGGGCGGCTCAGACCGGTTGAAAGCGCTAGAAGACGAGTTTCGTCGGCGTTGGACAACGGTAATCCAGCGGGGTGTGAGTTCTGGGTCATTCGGTGAAGTCGACCCTCGTATGGCGCAACAGTTCATTTGCGACGCACTGTTCTCAACCGCGCGGTGGTTCCGCGAAGGAGGCCGCTTGAACCGCTCAGAAATCAAGGACGCATTCACAACCTTTGCCCTCAACGTCGTTCGTCGGCCGGAAATCGAAGACGAGTCGTAACTCGGTCGGTTTGGGCCCCACCCAAGCCGATCGAGCCTTCGCACTCTGCCACATTCGTTGTTATCCCTTCAATTTGGCGTGCCGAACGCGAGAGGGAAACACATCCGGTGATTTTCGATAACCGTGCTACCTGCCTCAAGTTGCACGGCTTCGTGCCTAGGTGGCGACGAACATGAGGCAATAGCGTTGATACTTGCGTCTGCCGTGAGCATTCACAGTATCTTCATCCCAAAATTCGGGTCGGGGGGACCGCACGACATCTCGACCACTCAATGCGAAATAGCACGGAGCGTCGCCGGTCCTCCCTCGTCCTAACTATCTTTGGCAAGCGAGAAATGGCATACCCGGGCTCGAGACGGCAACAATGACAAGCTTTTGTACCTTAGCTTTCATTTCATTACCTCGTCCCCCCAACCGCCCAAACACCGCCGGACCATTTCCTAACCGCGGGGAGCCAGTCCATAGCACGATACCAACGGACTGTTCGTACCCTCATGGAAGGCCTCCACCGGGAGTTGTTGGCGCGCTGTTTTGGGCGAATAAGGGTTTCCATCTATTCGCAGTTCGCCTTTTGACCGGGCCATTAAGGACGAGGGCTGGAAAGTCTCGCTCTTCCAGCTTGAATTTGACATTTGAAGAATATGAGGACTCGCGTTGCTTCCAGAGCTTTGTCTGGAAAACCTGTTGTAAATAAAGAACACCGGTTCTTGGAAAAATGACCGCACCGGCGGTGCCCGGCTGGGGCTGCAAGGATGCCGTCCGGGCCGGTAGTAAACCACCGGAGCTCAATCTAGGAGATCAACGATGACTGCAGCATTCGAGCCCACGCAGACGCCCGAAGAGCAGGCCGCCGCCCTGGAGCTCGAGTGGGCCGCCAACCCCCGCTGGGAAGGTGTGACCCGTGACTACAAGGCAACGGACGTCGTCCGGCTCCGCGGCCGAGTCTCCGAAGAACACACCCTCGCCCGCCGCGGCTCCGAGAAGCTGTGGAAGCAGCTGACCGAAGAGCACAAGACCGGCGGCTACACCAACGCACTCGGCGCCCTCACCGGCAACCAGGCCGTGCAGCAGGTCAAGGCCGGCCTCCGCGCCATCTACCTGTCCGGCTGGCAGGTTGCGGCCGACGCCAACAACTCGGGCCACACCTACCCGGACCAGTCGCTGTACCCGGCCAACTCGGTTCCCACCGTGGTCCGCCGCATCAACAACGCCCTGCTCCGCGCCGACCAGATCGAATTCTCCGAGGGCATCCAGACCGTTGAGGACTGGATGGTGCCGATTATTGCCGACGCCGAGGCAGGCTTCGGCGGACCGCTGAACGCCTACGAGCTCATGAAATCCATGATCCAGGCCGGCGCCGCGGGCGTTCACTGGGAGGACCAGCTCGCTTCAGAGAAGAAGTGCGGCCACCTCGGCGGCAAGGTGCTGATCCCCACCCAGCAGCACGTCCGCACCCTGAACGCGGCCCGCCTGGCCGCCGACGTCGCCGGCACCCCGTCGGTGGTCATCGCCCGCACC
>NZ_JBFUKK010000040.1:0-8279 GCF_056400885.1 Arthrobacter sp. P4_H3 | reverse complement strand
CCAGCACTCCTTGCCCATGAATCCTCCACCGCCCATACAGCGCCCTGACCGGCACACAGGGCGCATCCAACAACCGAGCCGCCGCCCGATACCCGACGCCCTTCTCAAACAACGCTACAGCCGCCTCACGCTGCGCCTCAGCCAATGAACTACGTGCATGCATAAAACTGCTCCCCGAAAGCCGGAACTGAATTTCTCAGTCCAACTTCCGGGGAGCAGTTCACTTTCCAGAAGAAAGTGAGAGAGCGTCCGGGATTTTCCTGCAGGATCTGCGAGAGCGTCCTGGTGGGGTGAGAGCACGACGGCGGGCGGCCACCCGCCGTCGTACTCTCCGGGAGCCTCTGCCCCTGGACGCTAGGCGTCCACGAGGTCATTGTCCTTCTCGTCATCCTTGCGGGACTGCGACCAGGCGTCGCCCTGTTCGCGGTCCAGGTGCGTGGCCTTCTTGTTCCGCAGGGCGAAGATGTAGACCACCAGCGAGATGGCGATGGCGACGGTGACGTAGGTGAAGAACAGGTCCACCCGCTCGGCCTTCTGGAAGGCTGCGCCGAGCAGCGGAACCGTACCGCCGAAGAGCGAGTTGGCAATCGCGTAGCCCAGCCCCACGCCGAGGGCACGGATGGACGCGGGGAACAGCTCGGCCTTCACGAGGGCGTTGATGGAGGTGTAGCCGCCAACGATCAGGAGGCCGCCCATCATGAGCAGGAACGCGGTGAACGGATCCTTGGTGTTGGACAGGGTGGAGAGCAGTGGCCAGGTGAAGAGGACGCCGGTGATGCCGAACCACAGCAACAGCGGCTTGCGGCCCACCTTGTCCGAAATGATGCCGTACACGGGCTGGAGCAGCATGAAGATGAACAGTGCCCAGAAGTTGATCACCGAGGTGTCGGTCTTGGCGATGCCGGATGTATCGTTCATGAACTTCAGGATGAAGTTGGTGTACGTGTAGAACGCCACGGTGCCGCCGAGAGTGACGCCGATGCAGATCAGCAGCGGCTTCCAGTACTGCGTGAACAGCAGCCTCATGGTGCCCGGCTGGGCTACGCCGACGGCGACGGGCGTCTTGGCGGCCGCAACCTGCTCGTCGGAGACGGTTTCCTCCATGGAGCGCCGCAGCCACAGGACAACCAGCGCAGCTACGCCGCCGATGGCGAACGGGATACGCCAGCCCCACTCGGTCAGGTCGCTCTTGGGCATGAAGTTCTGCAGGATGACCAGGACCAGCAGGGCCATCATCTGGCCGCCGATCAGGGTGACGTACTGGAAGCTGGAGAAGAAGCCGCGGCGCTTGGACGTGGCGGCCTCGGACATGTACGTGGCACTGGTGCCGTATTCGCCGCCCACGGAGAAGCCCTGGACCAGGCGGATCAGGATCAGCAGCACCAAGGCCCAGACGCCGACCTGCTGGGTAGTGGGCAGGAGCGCGATGGCGAAGGACCCCGCGGACATCATCGTCACGCTGAGTGTCAGCGCGGCCTTGCGGCCTTTACGGTCCGCGTAGCGGCCGAAGAACCAGGCGCCGATGGGGCGCATCAGGAACGACGTCGAGAACACTGCCATCGCTTCAAGGCCGGCCTGCAGCTCGTCCTTGGAGTTGAAGAAGTGGGACTGGAAGTAGGCGGCAAAGACCGTGTAGACGTAGAGGTCGTACCATTCCACGAGGTTGCCGGCCGAGCCCTTGAGGATGTTGCTCACGGCCCGGCGGGTCTGGGCTGACTCGCTCTGGACTTCGGTTTGCTGGGTGCTCATCGCTGAACCTTCCTTGACGGCGCCGCCACCGGCAGCCGTTCCGGGCGTACTTTCGTGCTGTCCACGGCAACATTGCTCATGGTTCCTCCTCGACATCGGCAGTCCCCGGAAAGCCGGGGACTCCATCCAAGCTATTCGTGATCCACCGCACAGCCAACGCCGGAGGGGAAGTCCTAACACTTCCTTAGGTTTAGCTCCCGGGTTGCCCTGATGGATCTGCGCTTTGCCCCCGGCATCTGGCGGATGCAGGACCGCGCCTGGTGCGTTCAGGGCCCGGCAGGGCGGAAAATCGGTAGACGGGGTAATCTCCAAAGGCGGGCCGGGGAAGAAAACACCGCTCATACGAACAGGAAACAGGCCATGGATGTGCTCATCGTCGAGGACGACGACGCCATGGCGTCCGCCCTCGACGCAGCCGTGGTTTCCGCCGGACACACGGCTTCCCGGGTTGCCCGCGGAGCGGACGCACTCCTGGAACACCGGCGTTATGAGGTGATCCTGCTCGATCTGGGCCTTCCCGACATGGACGGCCTCGACGTCCTGCGCAAGCTTCGCCAGGTCACACCCGTCCCGATCCTGATCCTCACAGCCCGCGACGACGAGCGCAGCGTGGTGCTTGGGCTGCGGTCCGGAGCCGATGACTACCTCGTCAAGCCGGTGAAACTGGTTGAGCTCCTCGCCCGCATCGAGGCCGTCACCCGGCGGGCAGGCCGTGCAAAGGACACCAGGCAGCGGACCATCGTGCTGGGCGAACTCGAGGTGGACCTCGAACGGCGGGTGGCCGCGATCGGTCCCAGGGTCCTGCCGTTGACCGCCACCGAGTTCGACCTGCTCGCGCTCCTGGCAAGCCACGCGGGTTCGGTGGTCACCCGGGAGCAGATCCTGGACGCGCTATGGGGCGATGCGTTCCTTGCCTCCTCCCGATCCCTCGACGTGCACCTGACAGGCCTGCGGGCGAAACTCCAGATGCCGGGCTTCATCATCAACGTCCGCGGCGTGGGCTACCGGGTCGAGGCGGGTCCTGCGTGAAGCTGCGAGTCCTCGGTGTCCTGAGCATCCTGTCCGTCCTCATCGTCATCTTCGCCTCCACCGCCATCCTGACGTCGGCCAGCCGGGAGCTTACCCAGGAACTCCAGATCAACCGGGCTGCCGCCCTCAACCGCCTCGCGCAGGTGGCGTTCGACGCCGCCACGGACGGAGGAGACGCCACGCAGTTGCAGACCGAGATGGACAGATACTCGGAACTGTATGGGGAGGGGGTCCTGATCCGCCTCCAGGCAGGCACGCTGCGCTCGGGCGGCCTGAGCGAAGAGAGGGCAGACGTCCGCGATGCGCTGGCCAGGGCGAACCTGAACCTCAACGACACCACGCTCGCTCCGCTTCAGCCGTTCGGAACCGGTTCCGAGGTCATTTCACGCTCCTTCGGCAGCGCTAGCCAGGTTCTTGGCGAGGCGGTCCTGGACGTCAACCTGGAGGCGGCCCGGCAGAAGCTGCGGGAGCGGTGGCTCCTTGTCGGAGTCGCTGCCGCCGCCCTCACCGCAGTGCTCCTCCTCGGCGCCGCCCGCGTGACCAGGTGGGTGCTGCGTCCTGTGCACCGCCTGAATTCGGCGGTGACGGAGCTTGAGGCAACAGGCAGGACCGGCCAGCTTCCTGAGGATGGTCCACCGGAACTGCGGGAACTGAGCCGTTCCTTCACCAGAATGGCGCGGACAGTCAGCGACAGCATCGAGTCCCAGCGCCAACTGATTGCCGACACGTCCCATCAGCTGCGCAATCCCGTGGGCGCCCTGCGGTTGAGGGTCGACTTACTGCAGCTTGAACTGCAAACAGCCAGGGAACACAAGGCCGCAGCCGGAGTACTGGCGGAACTGGAACGTGTGGAAGAGATCCTGGACGGGGTATTGAGGCTGGCCACGGCCGAGCACAGGGTCTTCGAAGACTCTGCCGGAGGGCCGCTGGGGACCCCTTCCCGGGGGCTCCCGGGGGTGGTGGATCCTTACCCTGTCCTGCAGGAAGAAACCGAACGGGCAGGACCTGCGGCACGGCGCAGCGGCTCATCAATCCTGCTGGGCGATCCGCCGGACCCGGCGGTGCACATCGCCTGCAACGCGGCCGAACTGGCCCAGATGGCGGGGGAACTGATCAACAACGCCATCAAATACGCAGCCCCTGCCCGCATCTCGGTGGCAGTCAGGGTCCGTCCGGACGCGGTCGCCGTCGAAATCTCCGACGACGGCCCCGGGCTTTCCGCCGCGGAACGTGCTGCTGCCACGCGCCGGTTCTGGCGTTCCCCGCAGCACCGGGAGATCCGCGGCAACGGCCTGGGCATGACCATCGTGGACAAACTGGCGGGAGCCAACGGGGGCCGCCTGCTGCTGGCGGATGCCTCACCGCACGGCCTGATCGCACGCATCGAGTTTCCGCGGGCCGTGGCCCGGCCAGGTAAGGAGGGCCCTGCATGACTGGCCTGACTTTCGCGGCAGCCGGCTCCGGGGGCCTTCCGCCGAGGCGGACCGCCCTCAAGGCCGGGCTTGCTGCCGGGCTGGCGGGACTGCTTTTGCCGGCCCTCAGCGCCTGCACTCCCGAGGACCGTCCGGGCACGGTGACCGTGGCCGGGGGTGAGCCGGGAGGGTTCTACCTGGAGTTCGCCACGCTGCTGGCGGAGTCCCTCCAACGTCATGGCGTGGCAGACCATGCGGTGGCCCTGACTACCGGAGGCAGCCTGGATAACCTGGGTCAGCTGCTGACGGGGCAGGCCACGTTCGCCGTCGCGCTGGCCGATGCCGCCGCCCAGCAGGTGGCAACACACGGCACGTCTGGCGGCGGAGTCACGGCCCTCGGAAGGGTGTACGAAAATTACGTGCACTGCGTTGTGCGGAAGGGCAGCGGCATCCGCGACCTCGCCGGACTGGCCGGGAGGACAGTGGCTGTTGGCGAGCCCGGTTCCGGGACCTCGTTGACCACTCCTCGCCTGATCGAGGCTGCCGGGCTGGGGTCTGCTGCTGTTGGCACTGCCTCCGCTGCCGCCACCGAAAAGACAGTGACCGTGCTGAACCTCGGGCTCAACGATGGCGTGGCAGCCCTGCAGGACGGATCAGTGGACGCCCTGTTCTGGTCCGGCGGCGTGCCAACGGCCGCAATCGCTGACAGCAACAAGAAGGCCGCCCTGGCATTCCTGGATCTCTCGGCGTTGATTCCGTCCACACGGACCCGCTATGGCCCCTACTACGACCGCGTGCTGATCCCCGGGGGCAGCTACGAGGGCATTCCCGCTGTCTGGACGGTGGGGGTGGCGAATCTCCTCCTGTGCCGGAACGACCTGGACGGGAGGACCGTGAAGAGGACCGTCGAACTGCTGGTGGGCCACGCCGAGGAACTGATCCCCCGCTCCAGCCTGGGGGTCCAGTTCCTGAGCCCGGAGTCGCTGATCAACACTGCCGGCCTGCCGTTGCACCCGGCAGCCGCTGATGCCTACCGGGAACTCCACGGGTAACCGCAACGCTCTCTCACTTTTTGCACGAAAACCCGAAACGCTCTCTCACTATCCCCAAGGAAGTGAGGGAGCGCTTCGGGAAACACCGCAGGAAGTGAGAGAGCGTTCAGCTCCCGGAGTGCGCCTGCAGGAACGAATACACCTCGGTCTCGTCCACGCCCGGGAAAGCACCCGGCGGCATGGCGGCCAGCAGGTGGGAGTGTGCCCGGGCGGACGGCCAGGCGTTGCCCGCCCATTCCGACGTCAGCGAGGCCGGCGGCCGGCGGCAGCAGTTCTCGTCAGGGCACGTGGACTTTGACCGCTCGGTGGTTTCCCGCCCGCGGAACCATTTCACCTGCGCGTACGGCACCCCGACGGACAGCGAAAACTCGCCGTTCGCCGAGCGCTCAGTCCGCGCCGTGCACCAGTACGTCCCCGCCGGGGTGTCCGTGTACTGGTTGTACGCACTGAACTTGTCCGCCACATCGAACACCATGCGGCTGGTCCAGTATTTGCACGACGGCTGGCCCTCGATGGCGCCGGTGTGGTCCTGCGGGAACGTCACGCCGTCGTTCTCGTAGGCCTTGTAGATGATGCCGCTCTTATGGGTCTTCTGGAAGTGGGTGCGGATGTCCAGGTGCTGGGTGGCCAGGTTGGTGAACCGGTGGGCGGCCGTTTCATAGGACACAGCGAAAGCGTCCCGGACGTCCTCCACGGCGATTTCCTTGGCTTGCTTGGCTTTCTGCAGGAAGTCCACGGTGGCCTGCTCCGGGAGCATCAGCGCTGCCGCAAAATAATTGGTGGCGACGCGCTGCATCAGAAAATCCCCGTAGTTGTTGGGGGTCTGGTGGCCCAGGACGTAGTGGCCCAGCGCCTGCAGGAGTACCGACCGGGGGTCATGCTCCGAGCGCTGGTTCTGCGTCAGGTAAATCCGGTGGTTCTTCAGATCCGTCACGGAACGGGTGGAATGCGGCAGGTCTCCCACGTGGTGGAGGGTGAACCCGAGGTGACCGGCAATGTCCGCGATGACGTGATGCGACAGCGGACCGCTGGTGTGTCCCACCGAGGCCAGGACCTTCTGCGCCTCGGCCTCGTACTCCGGGAAGTAGTTGTTCCGCTCGCGCATCATCGCCCGCAGTTCAGCGTTGGCGCGGCGGGCCTCTTCGGGCGTCGCCACCTGCTCATTGAGTTTGCGCTCCAGCTCGTGCTGCAGGCCCACCATGGACTCCAAAACATCCATCGGGAGCCGCGAGCTGATGCGGATTTTCGGCAGGTTGAGGGACTCGTAGATGGGGCTGCGCTGGTACCGTTCCAGCTCGATCTCGAGCGCCGCGCGCCGGTTTGGCGGCTCCGCCCCGAGCAGCTGGTCAATGGTCACGCTCAGTGCCGTCGCAAGCAGCTGAAGCAGCCCCAGTTTCGGCTCACGCTTACCGTTCTCGATCAGGCTCAGCTGGCTCGGTGCGGTCCCGACGGCGGCACTCAGGTCATCGAGTGTCATGCCCGCCGCTTTGCGCAGGTGCCGCACGCGGCGGCCCAGGCTGATGACGTCCACTTCGGGGGCGCCGGGGGACGACGGCGGGGTGGCGGCTTGGCGGTTCCAGCTTGTAGGGGACATTTATTGAGCATACGGGAAGAAGTGCACTTCTTTCCATGGTTTTCATCTAGCAACCCTCTTGAAAGTGCTGAAAAGTAGATCTCACGGAAAGAAACACCGCACCGGTCCGGGCCGGCCCCCATTGCAAAGGCGCAGGACGGGGTCGGCCCGGACAACCCGGAGCACAAACAAGGAGACAAAGATGACTGCAGCATTTGAGCCCACCCAGCAGACGCCCGAAGAGCAGGCCGCCGCCCTGGAGCTCGAGTGGGCCGCCAACCCCCGCTGGGAAGGTGTGACCCGTGACTACAAGGCAACGGACGTCGTCCGACTCCGCGGCCGGGTCTCCGAAGAGCACACCCTGGCCCGCCGTGGCTCCGAGAAGCTGTGGAAGCAGCTGACCGAAGAGCACAAGACCGGCGGCTACACCAACGCACTCGGTGCCCTCACCGGCAACCAGGCCGTGCAGCAGGTCAAGGCCGGCCTCCGCGCCATCTACCTCTCGGGCTGGCAGGTTGCCGCGGACGCCAACAACTCGGGCCACACCTACCCGGACCAGTCGCTGTACCCGGCCAACTCGGTTCCCACAGTGGTCCGCCGCATCAACAACGCCCTGCTCCGCGCCGACCAGATCGAATTCTCCGAGGGCATCCAGACCGTTGAGGACTGGATGGTGCCCATCGTTGCCGACGCCGAGGCAGGCTTCGGCGGACCGCTGAACGCCTACGAGCTCATGAAATCCATGATCCAGGCCGGCGCCGCGGGCGTTCACTGGGAGGACCAGCTCGCTTCAGAGAAGAAGTGCGGCCACCTCGGCGGCAAGGTGCTGATCCCCACCCAGCAGCACGTCCGCACCCTGAACGCGGCCCGCCTGGCCGCCGACGTCGCCGGCACCCCGTCGGTGGTCATCGCCCGCACCGACGCCGAGGCAGCAACCCTGATCACCTCCGACGTCGATCCCCGCGACCAGGAATTCGTCCTCCGCGAAGGCGGCCAGCCGGTTCGCACCGCGGAGGGCTTCTACAAGGTCCGCAACGGCATCGAACCCTGCATCGCCCGCGCCAAGGCCTACGCCCCGTATTCCGACCTCATCTGGATGGAAACGGGCACCCCGGACCTGGAGCTGGCCCGCAAGTTCGCCGAAGCCGTCAAGGCCGACTTCCCGGACCAGATGCTCTCCTACAACTGCTCGCCGTCGTTCAACTGGCGCAAGCACCTGGACGACGCCACGATCGCGAAGTTCCAGCGTGAACTCGGCGCCATGGGCTTCACGTTCCAGTTCATCACCCTGGCCGGCTTCCACGCCCTGAACTACTCGATGTTCGACCTCGCCCACGGTTACGCCCGTGAAGGCATGAGCGCCTACGTCGAGCTCCAGGAAAAGGAATTCGCCTCCGAGTCCCGCGGCTACACCGCGACCAAGCACCAGCGCGAAGTCGGCACCGGCTACTTCGACGACATCGC
>NZ_JBFUKK010000039.1:0-14833 GCF_056400885.1 Arthrobacter sp. P4_H3 | reverse complement strand
GAGTACGACCTCGCCGGCCTGCTCACCAGCACTCCTTGCCCATGAATCCTCCACCGCCCATACAGCGCCCTGACCGGCACACAGGGCGCATCCAACAACCGAGCCGCCGCCCGATACCCGACGCCCTTCTCAAACAACGCTACAGCCGCCTCACGCTGCGCCTCAGCCAATGAACTACGTGCATGCATAAAACTGCTCCCCGAAAGCCGGAACTGAATTTCTCAGTCCAACTTCCGGGGAGCAGTTCAAACTGAGAGAGCGTCTGTTACTGGAACGTGTGGCGGTTGGCCAGGACCGGGAGCTTTGTCCGGGCTTCCCTGACGACGGCGGTGTCCAGGTCCGCGAACAGAAGCCCGGTGCCGCCGTCGAGCTCTTCGATGACCTCACCAAGCGGAGAAACGACGGCGGAGTGCCCCACCCCGGTGGGCGCCGATCCCTTGGTTTCGATGCCTTGCGTGGCGGGATCGCCCTGGCCGCAGGCCAGCACGTAGGTGGTGGTGTCCACGGCGCGGGCACGGGCCAGCAGGCGCCACTGGTCCACCTTTCCCGGCCCTGATCCCCACGAGGCACAAACGATGTTCACTTCGGCACCCAGGTCGGCGTTGGCTGTGAACAACGCCGGGAACCGGACGTCGTAGCACGTGGCCAGGCCGAAACGGATGCCGCCGAGCTCGAAGGTGACCGGTCCGGTGCCGGCGTCGACCGTGTCTGATTCGGCGAACCCAAAGGCATCGAACAGGTGGATCTTGTCGTAGCTCGCCTCCACGCCGGGGCCCGTGACAAGGAGCGTATTCCGCACCTTCCTGACCTCCTCGCTGTCCGCGCCGCCGCCGGTTTGGCCGGGGGCGGCAGGACCGGCGTCTCCCGGGGTGAACATTCCCGCCACAATCACGATGCCCAGCTCTGCGGCTATGCGCCGCACGCGGGTTGCCCACGGACCGTCGAGCGGCTCGGCAATATCCAGAAGCGAATTGCCGAACGCGCGCATGGTTGCTTCCGGAAAAACGACCATTTCTGCGCCGCCTTTTTTCGCTTGGCGGGCGAAATTTTCCACGAGCTCCAGATTCCCGGAAATGTCGCGGCCCGTCACTACTTGAGCAAGTGCAACTCGCACAATTACCTCCAACTTGGCGTGTTCTTCCAGTATGAACGCTGAACAAGGCCAGCCCATTTCCCGACACATTGCGGAAAATATCGGGCATTTGTGTGGCACAGCTAATATTTAAGCAATGGTCATGCCACTCCTAGACACAGCCTCAACCGTGGACGCCTCCCGGCCGTTTCCACTAGGTATCAGCGTTCCGCGCACGGGTTCTCCGGCAACGGACGATCCTCAGAGTGCCTGCGCTAACGTCGCAGTGTACGCGCCCGGTGTGAGCACGCTTGAAATCGCCTACTGCGCGCCCGACGGAACTTGGCAGCTGAAAACGCTGCCGAACGTCACCAATGATGTCCACCACGGCATCGTGGACGGCTTCCCCACGGGGTCGAGGTACGGGTTCCGCTCCTCTTCCGAGGATGACGCCCTCCCCGTATCGGTGCCCACCGTGGCCTTTGACCACGACGGCGAGCAGCCGCTGCTGTTGGACCCTTACGGCCGTGCCGTGGATGAGCGCGAAGGCTTCCTCACCAACGTGCGGATGTCCCCCGGATTCGACTGGAGCGGCGACCGCAGTCCTCACATTCCGTGGCGTAACACCATCATTTACGAGGCACACGTCCGCGGCCAAAGCATGTTGCACCCGGACATCCCCGAGAATCTCCGGGGCACCTACGCCGGCATGGCGCACCCGGCAATGATTGAGCACCTCACTGGCCTGGGCATCACCTCGGTCCAGCTGCTGCCGGTCCATTTCCACTTGGACGAACCGCACCTCCAGAACCTGGGCATGACCAACTACTGGGGCTACAACACCGCGGCATTCTTTGCTCCGCATCCGGCGTACGCCACCCAGGCCGCCCAGGCGGCCGGGCCGCAGGCCGTGCAGGACGAGTTCAAGGGCATGGTCAAGCTTTTGCACGCGGCGGGCCTGGAAGTCATCCTGGACGTGGTCTACAACCACACAGCCGAAGGCGGACGCGACGGGCAGACGCTCAGCTTCCGCGGGCTGGGGGAGATGCAGTACTACCGGAACGACGGCAACGGCCGGTACGTGGACACCACCGGGTGCGGCAACACCCTCAACTTTGGCCACCCCCGGGTGGTCCAGTTGGGCCTCGACTCGCTGAGGTACTGGGTTGACGAGTTCCACATCGACGGCTTCCGGTTCGACCTCGCCGTTACCCTCTGCCGCAACGCCGCGAACGACTTCGACCCACACCACCCCTTCCTCGTGGCCATCGCCGCGGATCCGGTGCTGTCGTCCGTCAAGCTGATTGCCGAGCCGTGGGACGTGGGCTACGGCGGCTGGCAGACCGGACGCTTCCCGCACGGATGGGTGGACTGGAACGACCACTACCGTGATGCGTTGCGCTCCTTCTGGGTCGCGGACCGGGCCGCGATCGATGCCGGCGGCCAGGGCGGTTCCGTGGCGCGCCTCGCAGACTCCATTTCCGGCTCCGCAGGCCTTTTTGCGGAATCGGGTCGTTCCCGGATGGCATCGCTCAACTTCTTCACCGCCCATGACGGTTTCACCCTGGCCGATCTCGTGTCCTACGACCGCAAGCACAACGAGGCCAACGGGGAGCAGAACCGCGACGGCCACGGAGACAATCGCAGTTACAACCACGGCTTTGAAGGCCGGACCGAAGACGAGGAGATCCTGGCACGCCGGGCGCAGACCAGCCGCAACCTGATGGCCACGCTGATGGTGTCCATGGGGATCCCCATGATCACCGCCGGTGATGAGATCGGGCGCACGCAGCAGGGCAACAACAACGCCTACTGCCAGGACAACCAGATCACGTGGCTGGATTGGACCAGCACGCCGGAATCCCACGCCATGCTTCGCAGCACGAAGCGGGTCATACGGCTCCGCAAGGAGTTCCTGGCAGGCCAGCCGCACGACTACCCCTCCCGGGACAAGCAGGCCTATCTGCACTGGTTCGACGAGCACGGCAATCCCATGTCGATGGACCGCTGGAATGACCCCCAGCACCGGGTTGTCCAGCTCCTGCTCGGGTCCGACGATGGCCAGGTGGACGGACTCGTGGTGGTGAACGGCAGCGCCAACGACATGAAAATCACCCTGCCCGACGTCAGCAACGAGGACGGCACGGGAAGACGGCTGTTCGAACTCCGGCTGACCACCTCTGAACTCCACGACCGCCGGCAAGGTGTGAGGGTGGCCGCCGGCGAGCGTGACGTTGTGCAGTCCAACACCATCAGCATCTACCGCACGTAGGTTCCGGATAGGGGGAATCCATGAGGAGGATCGCGAGGCTCCTGACCTTGGCCGCGGTTCCTGCCTCAAGCCTTCCGTCGGAGGCACGGGAGACCCGGGCCCTGATCGCCCGCGGCGCACCTTACCCCTACACGCCGGACCACTACGAATCGTTTCTGTTTATCGTCGAAGGCAAATAAGGGCAAAATGAAGATCTACTCCGCTGACACCTGGACCATCGATGAGCTGCGCGAGCAGGCATCGGACGCCGGCCGCCGGGTCCTGGTGATCCCCGCCGCCGACACGAAGAAGGCGGTGCTCCAGACCTTCGGGGAAGTATTGGATTTCCCGGAGCACTACGGCGTCAACCTCGATGCCCTCAATGACTCCCTGCACGACTTCGCTGATACGGTCACGGACGACGGCAAGGAACCCCTCACGTTCATCTGGCAGGTCCCGGCCGTCTACCGCTCGGACCGCTCGTTCGGGATCATCTGCGAGACTCTCCAGGACGCCGAGAGCTACGCCGGCAGGAGCCTGTCCGTGGTCGCCGTCTTCCTCTAGCCGACGCTCTCTCACTTCCTGCCGCCAAAAAATCAACCCTCTCGCACTTTTCGCAAGGAAAGCATCCACGCTCCTGCGACTTTCGCCGTTAAAAACGCAACGTTCCCTCACTGGGTGAGGGAACGTTGCCGGTCGGGACCGTAGGAACGCCTAGGCGTTGACGATGAGCCCCAGCTCAGCCCGCGAGGCGAGGGCCGAGTGCTTGGGCAGCACCCGCACGGTGTAGCCAAAGGAACCGGACCGGTCGATCAGCAGGGAGCCGCTGAAGAGGAAACGTCCCTTGCCGAGGTCTTCCTTGGGCACCAGGTCCGCCACCGTCACATCGGCCAGTTCGTCGCTTTCCTCGGCGCGGCCGAATGCAACTTCGACGGCGACGTCGTCCGGGTCAAGATCGTGCAGCGCGATGTAGGCGTTCACCTGGAGGGTGTCCCCGATCTGTGGGTCCTCGGAGACGCCCACCGAATCGACGTGTTCCACCTGGATCTGGGGCCACGAAGCGCGGATCCGTGACGTCCACGCTGCCAGTGCAATGGCCTGGGAGAAGGAATCCGCGACCGCCCGGCGCCCCGCAACCGCTGCGGGACGGTAGAGGATGTTCACGTAGTCCTGGAGCATCCGCTCAGCGGAGACGGCCGGGCCAAGGTGCGCCATGGTGTGCTTGATCATGGACACCCAGTGCGTGGGGACCTTCTGTGTTCCGGATTCCGAAGGCCCTGCGGCTCCGGCTGCGTCGGAAACGGTGAGCCCGTAGAAGCGGGGCGCCACCTGCGTTTCCAGCAGCTCGTAGAGGGCGGCGGCCTCGATGTCGTCGCGTTCCTCGGGCGAGGCGTTGTTGTTGGCGGTGGGAATTGCCCAGCCGTTTTCGCCGTCGTACATTTCGTCCCACCAGCCGTCCAGCACCGACAGGTTCAGCGAGCCGTTGATGGCTGCCTTCATCCCGGACGTGCCGCACGCCTCCAGCGGCCGCAGCGGGTTGTTCAGCCACACGTCGCAGCCGGGGAACAGCGTGCGTGCCATGGCGATGTCGTAGTTGGGCAGGAACGCGATGCGGTGGCGCACCTCGGGATCGTCGGTGAACCGGACCAGGTCCTGGATCATCTTCTTACCGGCATCATCCGCCGGGTGCGACTTGCCCGCGATGACCAGCTGGATGGGGTGGGTCTCGTGCAGCAGCAGGGCCTTGAGCCGGGCAGGTTCGCGGAGCATCAGGGTGAGCCGCTTGTACGTCGGTACCCGTCGGGCAAAGCCGATGGTGAGGACATCCGGGTCCAGCACCGAATCGGTCCAGCCGAGCTCGGCGTCGGCAGCTCCGCGTTTCTTCCACGCTGCGCGAAGGCGCTTGCGGACGTCCTCCACGAGCGAGACGCGCATCTCGCGGCGGAGTGCCCAGACGTCCTCGTCGCTGACGTTGTACGCGAGGTCCCAGCGGCCCATGGCTTCCGCCTCGGCACCGAACTGGTCCCGGGCCAGCTTGGAGACACGGCTGTCCACCCACGTTGGGACATGGACGCCGTTGGTCACCGAGGTGATGGGAACTTCCGAGTGGTCGAAGCCCGGCCACAGGGCCGAGAACATTCCGCGGGACACCACACCGTGGAGCTTGGCCACGCCATTGGCGCGCTGTGCCAGCCGCAGGCCCATCACGGCCATGTTGAAGACCGACGGGTTGCCGTCCGCGAAGTCTTCACGCCCCAGGTCCAGGATCCTGGACACCGGCACGTCGGGAGCCAGACCGCCCTCGAAGAAGTGCTGGATCTGCGAGACCTCGAAACGGTCGATGCCGGCCGGCACCGGGGTGTGCGTCGTAAACACGGTGGAGGCACGCCCCGCCGCCAGTGCTTCTTCCCAGCTCAGCGGACGCTCAGAGGACATGAGCTCCTGGATGCGTTCAATGCCCAGGAAACCGGCGTGGCCCTCGTTGGTGTGGAAGACCTCCGGCGCCGCGCAGCCCGTAAGGCGCTGGTAGACGCGCAGCGCCTTCACGCCGCCCATCCCGAGCAGGAGTTCCTGCTGCAGCCGGTGGTCCCCACCGCCGCCGTACAGGCGGTCTGTGATGCCGCGGGCGGCGTCGTCGTTGCCCGGAACGTTCGAGTCGAGCAGCAGCAGGGGGACACGCCCGACGTCGGCACGCCAGATGTGCGCCAGCAGCCGGCGCCCGTGGGGGAGCGGCAGCGAAATCTGGATGGGTTTGCCGTTGCCGTCGGGGGAGTCTTCGCGGAGGAGCGTCAGCGGGAGCCCGTCCGGGTCCAGGACCGGGTACGTTTCCTGCTGCCAGGCGTCCCGGGACAGGGACTGTTTGAAATAGCCGGCCTGATAAAGCAGGCCGACGCCGATGAGCGGCACGCCGAGGTCCGATGCTGCCTTTAGGTGGTCGCCGGCCAGAATTCCCAGGCCGCCGGAATACTGCGGCAAAACTTCGGTGATTCCGAATTCCGGTGAGAAGTAGGCGATGCAGGACGGGGCATCGTCACCCAGGCCCTGGTACCAGCGGGGCTGCTCGAGGTAGCGGTCAAGGTCCTCGGCTGCGGCCTGGACGCGGCGGACAACGTCCTGGTCCGCTGCGAGGCGCTGCAATTCCTCCCTGCTCACCAGGCCAAGGAAACTTACCGGATCGTGGGAACTGTCGTCCCAAATGGCGGGGTTGAGTCCCTCAAAAAGCTCCCGGGTGGGCCGGTGCCACGACCACCGCAGGTTGGTGGCCAACCGGGCCAGCGGCCGGATGGATTCCGGTAGGACGGTTCGGACGGTAAATCTGCGGATAGCCTTCACCTGCGTCACACTAACTGACAAGATGGGCCGTCGGAACAGGTTTAGGTTTCTTTTAGGTAAATGACGGATTGCTCTAAGAAAAACGGAAGTCCCCTTAGCAAAACGGGCGATTTCTAGATAACGTCGAGTTTGTGACGACTAATACGCGAACCAGTGCCGGATCCAGTAAAAAGCCCAAGGCCCTGATCACGGAAGGCCTGCGTTTTGGCCGTTTCCCGATCACGGCCGTTCAGCCCGTGGTGGACGGAGGTAAGTTTCCCGCCAAGGCGTTGCCCGGTGAGGGCCTTGTAGTTGGCGCGACGGCATTCCGCGAAGGGCACGACCAGCTCGGAGTCAGCGCGGTGCTGTTTGATCCCAAGGGCAAGGAACGCCAGCGGGTCCGGCTGGCGCCGCCCCGCGGCGACCGCGGGAAGGGCACCGACCGGTGGGAAGGCATCATCACCCCGACCGGCCCGGGCAACTGGTCGTTCGCCATTGAAGCCTGGCATGACCGTTACGGGACCTGGCACCACAACGCAGAGGTCAAGATTGAAGCGGGCATCGACGTTGAACTGATGCTGGCCGAGGGCGCTGCGCTGCTCTCCGAGGCATCCGAGGATCCGGCCCGCCCCTCCTCCGACCGGCGGACGCTCCGGACCGCCGTCGTGGTTCTGTCTGATGCGTCGCTGTCCGTGGAGGAGCGGCTCGCTGCCGGGTTCGGCCCCGAGGTGACCGACGTCGTCCAACGCCAGCCCATCCGTGAACACGTCACCGTCTCGGAGCGCTTCCCCCTGCTCGTGGAACGCGATCTGGCCGGCCGCGGTGCCTGGTACGAGTTCTTCCCCCGTTCCGAAGGGGCCGTCCGCAACCACACAACAGGCGAATGGCAGTCGGGAACGTTCCGGACTGCCGCCCAGCGGCTCGACGCCGTCGCGGGCATGGGCTTCGACGTCATCTACATGCCGCCCATCCACCCGATCGGGGTGCAGCACCGCAAGGGCCCGAACAACACGCTGATCGCAGGCCCGCACGATCCCGGTTCGCCGTGGGCCATCGGAGCCAAGGAAGGCGGACACGACGCCATCCACCCGGACCTCGGCACGTTCGAGGACTTTGACGCGTTCGTGGCGCGTGCCCGCGAACTCGGCCTCGAAGTGGCACTGGACCTGGCCCTGCAGGCGGCGCCGGACCATCCCTGGGTGGAGTCCAACCCCGAATGGTTCACCACCCGGGTGGACGGCAGCATCGCCTATGCCGAAAACCCGCCGAAGAAGTACCAGGACATCTTCCCGCTCAACTTCGACAACGATCCCGAGGGGCTGTCCAAGGAGATCCTCCGGGTTGTGCTGCTCTGGGTGAGCCACGGCGTCAAGATCTTCCGGGTGGACAACCCGCACACCAAGCCGGTCTGGTTCTGGGAATGGCTCATCGCCAAGGTCAACAAGAAGCACCCCGAAGTGGTGTTCCTGGCGGAGGCGTTCACCCGCCCGGCCATGATGCACGCGCTCGGACGGGCAGGCTTCCAGCAGTCCTACACGTACTTCACCTGGCGGAACACCAAGACCGAACTCGAGGAGTACTTCACCGAGGTCAGCCATAAGTCGCCGGCGTATTTCCGCCCGAACTTCTTTGTGAACACCCCGGACATCCTCACCGAATACCTGCAGTTCGGCGGTCCGGCAGCCTTCAAGATCCGTGCCGCACTCGCGGCGACGGCAAGTCCGCTTTGGGGCGTCTACGCGGGATACGAGCTCTACGAGCACGTGGCACGGCCGGGCGCCGAGGAGTACATCGACAACGAGAAGTTCGAGTACAAGGCCAGGGACTGGGACGCGGCGGCGGAATCAGGACGGACCCTTGCCCCGTACCTGACCAGGCTCAACGAGATCCGCCATGCGCACCCCGCACTGGGGGACCTGCAAAACCTGACGCTGCACCACAGCACGGACGATGCCACCATCGTCTACTCGAAGCACAAGACGCTTCCGGACGGCACCAAGGACACGCTGATCATCGTGGTGAACGTCGATCCGCACGGCACCCGGGAGAGCACTGTTTCCCTGGATCTCGCGGCTCTCGAACTCGACCCCGAGGACCTGACGCACAACGGAGGCTTCCGGGTGGATGATTTGCTGACCGGCGAAAGCTGGGAGTGGGGCGAATACAACTATGTGCGCCTGGACGCCCACCTGGAACCTGCACACATCCTGAATATCCGGAGGTAGCATTCGTGAGTTTTAGTCCACAGAACCCGAGCCAGCACTTCACCCCCAAAGGCACCTTCGAGCTCAACGCCCCCGGCCTCCAGCACGATCCCCTGTGGTACCGCAAAGCGGTGTTCTACGAAGTCCTGGTCCGCGGCTTTGCGGACGGAAACGGTGACGGCTCCGGAGACTTCCATGGCCTCATCGACAAGCTGGACTACCTGCAGTGGCTGGGTGTCGACTGCCTCTGGCTGCCACCGTTTTTCCAGTCCCCGCTCCGTGACGGCGGCTACGACATCTCGGACTACAACTCCGTGCTCGATGAGTTCGGCACCATCAGCGACTTCAAGCGGCTGGTGGCCGAGGCGCATGCCCGTGGCGTCCGGGTGATCATCGACCTGCCGCTGAACCACACCTCTGACCAGCACCCCTGGTTCCAGGAGTCCCGCAAGGACCCGGACGGGCCGTTCGGCGACTTCTACGTCTGGAGCGACACGGACGAGAAGTACCAGGATGCCCGCATCATCTTCGTAGACACGGAAGAGTCCAACTGGACGTTCGACCCCATCCGGCGGCAGTTCTTCTGGCACCGGTTCTTCAGCCACCAGCCGGACCTGAACTTCGAGAACCCGAAGGTCATCGACGCGCTGTTCGACGTCGTGCGTTTCTGGCTGGACCAGGGAATTGACGGCTTCCGCGCCGACGCCATCCCCTACCTTTTCGAGGAGGAGGGCACCAACTGCGAGAACCTGCCCGCCACTCACGACTTCCTGCGCAAACTGCGGAAGATGGTGGACGACAACTACCCGGGCAGGGTCATCATCGCCGAGGCAAACCAGCCGCCGGTGGAGGTGGTGGAGTACTTCGGGACCGAAGAGGAACCCGAATGCCACATGGCTTTCCACTTTCCCATCATGCCGCGGCTCTACTACGCGCTGCGGGACCAGAAAGCGGCGCCCATCATCGAGACGATGAAGGACACCCCGGACATTCCCGAGGGTGCCCAATGGGGTACGTTCCTGCGGAACCACGACGAGCTCACGCTGGAAATGGTCACGGCCGACGAACGCGCGGCCATGCTCGGCTGGTACGCGCCCGACCCCCGCATGCGGGCCAACATCGGCATCCGCCGCAGGCTGGCGCCGCTGCTGGATAACTCCCGGGCAGAGATAGAGCTCATCAACGCACTGTTGCTCTCGCTCCCCGGCAGCCCCTTCCTGTACTACGGGGATGAAATCGGTATGGGCGACAACATCTGGCTTGAGGACCGGGATGCCGTCCGTACGCCGATGCAGTGGAACCCGGACCGCAACGCAGGCTTCTCCCATGCCGACCCGGGCAAGCTTTACCTGCCCGTGATCCAGTCGCTGGTCTACAACTACAGCATGGCCAATGTGGAGGCTGAGGCCGCCCATTCCGGCTCGCTGCTGCGGTGGACCCGGCAGATCCTCAGCGTCCGGAGGAACCACCCCGCGTTCGGGCTGGGGGGCTTCAAACACGTCGAAGCGGACCACGACGTCGTCCTTGCCTACCTGCGGGAGATCCCGGCCGACAATGCCGCCGGTGAAGATGCAGAATCGATCCTCTGCGCGTTCAACCTCTCCCAGCACCCGGTGGCCACCACGTTGCGGCTTCCGCAGTTTGCCGGCCGCGGCCTCCGGGACGTTTTCGGCGGCCAGCCGTTCCCGGCAATCGGCGACGACGGCCTGCTCACGCTGACGCTCGGCAGCCACGATTTCTTCTGGCTGCGGATCCGCTCGGCAGCTTCCAACCCGGCCTCGCCGTTCACCCAGGCCCTCCCGGTCCTGTCCATCGAAGGCTGACATGACCCAATCCACACTCACCCCGTCCCTCGCCGAACTGCTCAGGGCCTGGCTGCCGCGCCAGCGCTGGTTCCCCGTCAAGACGGGTGACTTCACGTTGTCGCCCGTCGGCGGTGTGCGCCTGGACGACAGCAGCGGCGAGGTGGGCCTTGAGGTGTTCCTGGCGGCAGTCACCTATCCCACGGCCGACGGCGGCAGCCGGACCGACGTCGTGCAGGTCCCGCTGAGCTTTCGGGTCGAGCCCCTGCCGGGCAAGGAAGCTGCGTTGGTCGGCGAGGGAGGGGACTCCGCCCAGGGACGCCGCTGGATCTACGATGCCGTCCATGACCCTGTGTTTGTCTCGGCCTGGCTGGAGCTCATCCGCGGCGGCGGCACCTCGCCGGAAGGAAACGCGGTGGGCCACCTGGTGCCTTCCGACTACCGGCTGCCGACGGCAACCGGCACCGTAAAGGTCCTCTCCAGTGAGCAGTCAAACAGTTCGGTGATAGTGGACGACGGCGGCTCTGCGGCCATCGTGAAATTCTTCCGCGTGCTGTCCGAAGGACGGAACCCGGAAGTGGAAATCGGCGCAGCCCTGACGACGGCCCGGACCTCGGAAGTGCCGGCGACCCTGGGCTGGGTCACGGGGGAGTGGGAAGCCCCGCTGGACGGCGCCGAAGATAAGCCGCGCACGTCTCAAGGCGAACTCGCCGTTGCCCATGAGTTCCTGGCCGGCGGGCGGGACGCGTGGCGGCTGGCGGTTGATGCCGCAAGTTCGGGTACGGACTTCACGTCCGAGGCCCACGCCCTGGGCGTTGCCACCGCTACAGTGCACCGGCGGCTGGCCGAGGCCCTCGGCCTGGCCGCGGAATCCGCGCCGGGTAAGGACATAGCGCCCGGAGTAGCGCAGCGCGTCCTGCAGTCCTGGACGGAAGCAGGGCCCGCCGTCGGGCCGTACGACGACGCCCTGTCCGGCCTGCTCAAGCAGCTTGAAGGCAGCAACGCCGGTGCGTTGCAGCGGATCCATGGTGACCTCCACCTGGGGCAGATCCTGCAGGTGCCCGGGCACCAGGGGGAACCTGAACGATGGGCCATCCTGGACTTCGAAGGGGAACCGCTGCGGCCCATCGCGGAACGCAATTTCCCCGACGTGCCGTTACGCGACGTCGTCGGCATGTTGCGGTCCTTCGACTACGCCGCCGGTGCCGCCCAACGTGAGCAGGCCGGGGTCCGTGTGCCCGAATCCTGGGTGGACGACTGCGCCGACGCGTTCCTGGCGGGTTACGGCGAAATTACGCCCGGGACCATTGACCGCCGCTCGCCCTTGTTTGTGGCATTGTGGCTGGACAAGGCTTTGTATGAAGTTGTCTATGAGTTGCGGAACAGGCCCGGATGGCTGGACATTCCGGTAAATGCCTCACGACGTCTCCTCAGCAGTACAGGCTCCGGCGCATCAGCCGCAGCCGCAGCGGAAGGTAACAAAATGACAGGCTCAGCACGTACAGACCGGCCCGGTGTGCCGCTTCAGGTGGACGCGGAGACGCTCTCCCGGGTGGCGTCGGGCGAATATCACGCCCCGCACTCCATCCTGGGGGCGCACCTTGACGACCACGGACACGTCACGATCCGTACCGTCAAGCACTTGGCCTCGGCGGTTTCGGTTGTGACCGCAGCCGGCACCGTGCCCATGACGCATGAGGCCAACGGTGTCTGGGCCGTGATGCTGGACCCCCTGCAGCCGGGCCATGTTCCGGACTACCGGCTGGAAGTCACCTACGAGGGCCTGCCCCCTCAGGTAATGGACGATCCCTACCACTACCTCCCGACGGTCGGGGAGGTGGACCTTCACCTGATCGGCGAAGGCCGCCACGAGAAACTGTGGGAAGTGCTTGGCTCCCATGTCCAGCACTACAAGTCCTCCCTCGGTGACGTGGACGGAGTCTCATTCGCCGTGTGGGCACCGAATGCACAGGCCGTCCGGGTCAAGGGTGACTTCAACGCCTGGGACGGCCGGGAGAACTCGATGCGCTCGCTGGGCTCGTCCGGCGTCTGGGAACTCTTCATCCCGGGTGTTTTAGCAGGGGCGTGCTACAAGTTTGAAATCAAGACAAAAGCCGGCCATTGGGTGGAAAAAGCTGATCCCCTGGCATTCGGAACGGAGGTCCCGCCGCTCACGGCGTCGCGGGTCGTCGAGTCGGCCTATGCCTTCAAGGACGATGAGTGGATGGCCGCCCGGGCCGAGCGGGACCCGCACAACTCGCCCATGAGCGTGTACGAGGTCCACCTTGGATCCTGGCGTCTGGGACTGGGCTACCGAGAGTTGGCCAAGGAGTTGGTGGAGTACGTCAAGTGGCTGGGCTTCACCCACGTGGAGTTCATGCCGGTGGCGGAGCACCCCTTCGGCGGTTCCTGGGGCTACCAGGTGACGTCCTACTTCGCGCCCACGTCCCGGTTCGGCCACCCGGACGAATTCAGGTTCCTCGTGGACGCGCTGCACCAGGAGGGCATCGGTGTCCTGCTTGACTGGGTGCCGGCGCACTTCCCCAAGGATGCCTGGGCGCTGGCCCAGTTCGACGGCGAGGCACTGTACGAGCACGCTGACCCGAACCTGGGCGAACACCCGGACTGGGGCACGCTGATCTTCGACTTCGGCCGCACGGAAGTCCGCAACTTCCTGGTCTCCAACGCGCTCTACTGGCTGGACGAGTTCCACATCGACGGCCTTCGCGTGGATGCCGTCGCCTCGATGCTTTACCTCGACTATTCGCGTGAGGAAGGCCAGTGGCAGCCCAACAGGTACGGCGGCCGCGAAAATCTTGAGGCGATCTCCTTCCTGCAGGAAGCCAACGCCACTGTGTACAAGACCCACCCGGGCGCGGTGATGATCGCGGAGGAATCGACTGCCTTCCCCGGGGTGACCGCCCCGACCAGCGTCGGAGGCCTGGGCTTCGGACTCAAATGGAACATGGGTTGGATGCACGACTCACTCAAGTACGCATCCGAAGACCCGGTAAACCGCAAGTGGCACCACGGAACCGTCACGTTCTCGATGGTCTACGCGTTTACTGAGAACTTCCTCCTGCCCATCAGCCATGATGAAGTAGTGCACGGCAAGGGCTCCATGCTCCGGAAGATGCCGGGCGACCGTTGGCAGCAGCTCGCCAACCTTCGCGCTTTCCTGGCCTACCAGTGGGCCCACCCCGGCAAGCAGCTGATCTTCATGGGCACTGAATTCGGCCAGGAGGCTGAATGGTCCGAACAGCATGGCCTGGACTGGTACCTGGCGGAAATTCCGGCGCACCGGGGTGTCCAGTTGCTCACCAAGAAACTCAATGAGCTCTACACGTCGACTCCCGCGCTGTACGAACGGGACAACGAGCCGGGCGGGTTCCAATGGATCAACGGTGGAGATGCTGACCGCAATGTCCTGTCGTTCATCCGCTGGGACACTGACGGCAACCCGCTGGTGTGCGCCATCAACTTCTCCGGCGGCCCGCACCAGGGCTACACCCTCGGTGTTCCGGTAACGGGTGCGTGGCAGGAGGTCCTCAACACGGACGACTCCGCATATGGCGGTTCGGGTGTCCTGAACAAGGGCGCCATCACAGCGACGGCGGAGGGCCAGGACGGCCAGCCGGCGACGCTGAGCGTTACGTTGCCTCCACTGGGTGCGGCCTTCTTCAAGCCGGCCAGCTGACCCAGGCATAAAAGCGCGATCGAAAGCCCGGGATCCCTGTGATCCCGGGCTTTTTGCGCCCCTGATGGAGGTGGCTTTGTATCCTCGCAAAAGTGGTGGTAGAGTTTATTTCCGCGCTGCTCCCCGGAGTTGGCCAGCAAAGACTTCACAGATTGCCGCAGGCAAAGTGAGTCGGGTTGGCCGATTTGACTCGGGTGAAGCAAGCGGGTAAGTTTGGAAAGTTGCTCCGGAGCGATCCTTGACTGTTTGTTGGTTGTGGTGGTGCCGGGTGTGTCTGTTGTTTGAGAACTCAATAGTGTGCCAAGTTTGTTGATACCAATTTATTTATATGGATTGGTTGAATTGGCCAGGTTGTGCCACCCCGTGGTGTGGCCTGGTTGTTTTTCAGCTGGTTTCAAATTTTGTGCAGCCGTTTTCTTCCGTTTTCCCGGGGGTGGTGGTTGTGTCTGTTTTTGTTTTACTTCAACGGAGAGTTTGATCCTGGCTCAGGATGAA
>NZ_JBFUKK010000038.1:0-18170 GCF_056400885.1 Arthrobacter sp. P4_H3 | reverse complement strand
TCCGAACGCCACCTCCCGGTGGACCGCTGGGTCAAGCCCCAGGAATTCGTCGACCTCGCCACCGAGGCCGAGGAAATCGGCTTCCTCGGCGTCATGTCCGGCCCGCTCGTCCGGTCCTCCTACCGCGCCGGACGCCTCTGGGCCACCGCAATGCGCAAAAAGGGCTGGGAAATCCCCGCAGAACTCGCCCACATCGAAAGCTCAGGCACCACCCGCCAGGAAGCCAGCTCCCTGATCGCAGCGCACTCCTAGGACCTTTCGTAACAAACGTGCCCGAGGGCCGGAACCGGAGCACTCCGGCGTCCGGCCCTCAGGCATAAATCACGTAGAATTAAGGCACTATGGCGAATTCCCCTGATTCCAGCAATCCGACTCCGGCAGCCTCCGACGCTCCGAAGCGTGGCCTCTTCTCTCGCAAGCCGAAGGAAGCCAAGGTCAAAAAGCCCAGCAGGCTGAAGCAGATCAACGAAGTCTTCCAGATGACCCGGCGCCATGATCCCATGGTGCTCTGGCTCATGCTGCTGTCCTTCCTGGGCGTCGTGGCTGTCAGTTTCCTGGTCGGCTACCTGCTCGAAAACTGGATCACGGGCCTGATCATCGGTATCCCGCTTGGTCTTCTTGCCGCCACCCTGATCCTCTCCCGCAGGGCTGAGCGGGCCGCGTTTGCCCAGATCGAGAACCAGCCCGGCGCCTCCGGCGCAGCCCTCGGCACCCTGAAGCGCGGCTGGATCACCGAAGACCAGCCCGTTGCCGTCAATCCCCGCACCCAGGACGCCGTCTTCCGCGCCATCGGCCGTCCCGGCGTCGTCCTGGTCAGCGAAGGCCCCACGCACCGTGTCAGGCCGTTGGTCGATGCGGAACGCAAGCGCCTGGCGCGCATCCTGCCCAACGTCACCGTGCACGTCATCGAGACGGGCCGCGGTGAAGGCCAGGTTCCCCTCAGCCAGGTCGCCAAGAAGATGAACAAGCTGGACAAGGAACTCACCAAGCTCGAAGTGAGCGCTGTGTCCAAGCGCATCTCCTCGCTGGGAAACCGCCTGCCCATCCCCAAGGGCATCGACCCCTACAAAGCCCGGCCGGACCGCAAAGCTGCCCGCGGCCGCTAACAGCACCGTCAACGCCCCGGCGTCCGGCCATCCGGCCGGCAACCGGGGCGTTTGCTTTGGGCCAACCACCACCGCCGACCACTGTCACGAGCGAAAACGGAGAACCGTGAAACTGCCCTCGAAACCAGCCGTCATCCGCCTCTTCCGGATACTCGCCATAGCCGAAGCGTTCAGCTGGGCAGCCCTCCTGACCGGAATGTACTTCAAGTGGGTGGCCCGGACCTCGGAGCTGGGCGTGGAGATTGCCGGACCGGTTCACGGGGCCCTGTTCATCGCCTACGGAGTGGCGGCATTGGCTCTCTGGCGGCTGCAGCGGTGGCCGTTCCTGGTGGCGTTCCTCGCCGGGCTCTCCGCAGTGTTCCCGTTCGCCACCGTCCTGTTCGAACGCTGGGCGGGCAAGCACGGGTATCTGACCCCGGCCGGCATTGGACACTCCGCCGCCCCAGAGCGCGAGACCGCCAACGTCTGACCCGCTGCGGTCCACCCGGCCTGACTACAGCCGGATGAGGATGGTGTTCATCGCCTTGTCGTGCAGGCCCCGGTGATCCGGGTCAAAGATGACCGCCGGGATGACCAGGCACAGGAGCACGGTGCGGACGAGCGCGGCCAGCGGTCCTGCCGGAGCGCCGCCCAGGCGGACAACATGGATTCCAGCGAGGCGGTGGCCGATGCTGTAGCCCAGGGTTCCGAGGAGCAGGATCTGTTCGGCCGCAAACACGGCCAGCGTTGCCCACGGGTCGCCGCCGAAGGCGAAATTGCTGATCAGGAGCGCCAGGCCCCAGTCGACGCAGATGGCAAGGATCCGCCGCCCCGCCCGGGCCATGGAGCCGGGTCCCGCCTCGGGCAGGCCGAGTCGCTCCCCGGGATATTTGGAAATGCCGGACGTGTCCGGCCCACTGAGCCACGAGCCTATGTCTTTGCGATCAACCACGTATCAAGACTATCTTCTGCAGGAAGACCACCAGGATGACCGCTGTGAAGTTCCGGGTGAAGTTCACACTATGGATGCGGATAGACCACAGTGTGGACACCGTATAGCGTTTACATATCAGGCGGTTATGTAACCTGCCGGAAACAAAGCGGACACGGACGGGAAACCCCGTGTCCCTAGGGTGGTAACAGTTGCTAGCGAGCTGGGAGCGGGGGCACTTTTGTGTTTTCGCGCCGTCGGATTGCGCTGGACCATATGGCTTTCAAGCCAGTTATTACATATGCGTAAGGAGCATAGATGTTCAAGACTGCGGACGAAGTCCTCAAGTTCATCAAGGACGAAGATATTAAATTCGTCGATATCCGCTTCACCGATCTCCCTGGCGTGCAGCAGCACTTCAACGTGCCGGCAAAGAGCGTTGATGCAGACTTCTTCATCAATGGCCAGCTCTTCGACGGTTCCTCCATCCGCGGTTTCCAGGGCATCGCTGAGTCCGACATGCAGCTCATCCCGGATGTCACCACGGCGTTCCTGGACACGTTCCGCATGGAGAAGACCCTCGCGCTGAACTTCTCCATCGTGAACCCCCGCACAGGTGACCCGTACCACCGCGACCCCCGCGGCGTGGCCGAGAAGGCTGAAGCCTACCTCGCGTCCACCGGCATTGCGGACACCGCATTCTTCGCACCCGAGGCCGAGTTCTTCGTGTTCGACAACGTCCAGTACCAGTCCTCCCCGCAGGGCAGCTTCTACAAGATCGACTCGGAAGAAGCGCACTGGAACACCGGCCGCGAAGAAGAAGGCGGAAACCTCGGCTACAAGACCCCCGTCAAGGGCGGCTACTTCCCGGTTTCCCCCACGGACAAGCAGGCCGACCTGCGCGACGCCATGTGTGTTGCCCTGGACGAGGCCGGCCTTGAGGTTGAGCGCAGCCACCACGAGGTCGGTTCCGCCGGCCAGGCTGAAATCAACTACAAGTTCACCACGCTGACCCACGCTGCTGATGACCTGCAGAAGTTCAAGTACGTCATCAAGAACACCGCTGACGCCTGGGGCAAGTCGGTCACCTTCATGCCGAAGCCCGTCTTCGGCGACAACGGCTCCGGCATGCACTGCCACCAGTCGCTGTGGAACGGCGGCGAGCCGCTGTTCTACGACGAGAAGGGTTACGCCGGCCTGTCCGACATGGCCCGCTGGTACATCGGCGGCCTGCTGAAGCACTCCTCCGCCGTGCTCGCGTTCACCAACCCGACGGTTAACTCCTACCGCCGCCTGGTCAAGGGCTTCGAAGCTCCGGTCAACATGGTTTACTCGCAGGGCAACCGCTCCGCCGGTATCCGTATCCCCATCACGGGTTCCAACCCGAAGGCCAAGCGCATCGAGTTCCGCGCTCCGGACCCCTCCTCGAACCCGTACCTGGCATTCGCTGCCCAGCTGATGGCCGGCATTGACGGCATCCGCAACCGCATCGAACCGCCGGCCCCCATCGACAAGGACCTCTACGAGCTCCCCGCCGAGGAAGCCAAGGACATCCCCAAGGCTCCGGGCACCCTCGAAGAGGCCCTGGACGCACTGGCCGAGGACAACGAGTTCCTGCAGGCCGGCGGCGTGTTCACCCAGGACCTGATCGACACCTGGATCGAGTACAAGTACGAGAACGAGATCAAGCCGCTCTCTCTGCGCCCGAACCCCTACGAGTTCGAGCTCTACTACGGCGTCTAGTCAGACCCCCGGCCTAAACCGCGTTTAGTCCGCAGAAAGCCCGCATCTGCTGCTTCGATAGCAGATGCGGGCTTTTCTGTGTCACAGGTGGGAGGCCCCGGACCCGGCAATGGCGGAGGCGGTCACAGGTGTGTACCTATGACCGCCCCCGTCCCCTTCCGGCTATGGCGGGCCGGGTCAGGCCACGCAGCCGCCCTTGGCTGCCACGTAACTGTCGAGACGGTAGATGAAAGCGGCCATCTGCTCGCGGGTAACAGCGTCGGCCGGCCGGTAGGTGCCGTCGGCCCAGCCGGTTGAGATTTCGGCGGACTTCATCCAGGAAATCTCCCGGTAGAAGCCGCTCGCAGGCGTCATGTCAACGAAGGGGGAAACGGCGGGCGCAGCGACGTCCGCGTCTGAAATGCGGCAGAGCTTCCCCGCGTAGCGGTTGATGAACGCTGACATTGCCTCGCGGGTGATCGATTCATAAGGCCGGTAGGTTTTGTCCGCCCAGCCCGTGGAAAGTCCGGTGGAGTTCATCCACGCAATCTGAAGGTAGAAACCGTGGGAGGTCGGAACGTCGTCAAACGGTGATACGGCCGGCGGCGTGAAGTCCGGGCTACCCGCAAGCCGGTACATAAACGCAGCCATTGCCTCCCGGGACATCGTGGTGAACGGCCTGAAGGTACCGTCGGCCCAGCCGGTGGACAACTTTTGGTAGTACATCCAGTCGATCTGGGTCTGGAATGCGGACTGATACGCGTCAACGAACGGCGAGGCGTTGATGGTGACGCCCGCTGACGTGCTGGTCACGTAGTCGACCGTCACCCTCGTGCCTGTATAGGTGGTGAAGGTCTGGCCCGCCTGCCAGGTCTGGTTGGTCGCGTAGTAGCCCGGGAAAGGAAGGGTAGACGGCATGAGAATCAGTGAACTGGCGGCGGTGGCTCCTCCTGACTGGACAATCTTGACGCCCCTGTTGCCGTTGACGGCGGTCGATGTGTCGTAGCCGACAGGCAGGCGCAGTTCCAGGTAGTAGACCTCCTTGCTCTTCGGATCGGTGAACTTCACTGCGCGGTTGGCCTCGCTTCCGGCCCAGGCCTTCAGCGTGTATTTCGTGATTCCCGAAACCAGGCCGGCATTGAGGATCTCATCACCTCGGCCGAATCCCCCGCGGTCCCAGAAGCTGGAGCTGATGGCCGGAATGCTGTACTGCGCCGCGCCCATCAGATCGGTCGTATCGCCATACTCGCGGATACTGCAGGATGTGTCGGCAAATCCCCCCGTGAGACTGGGGCCGACGTCGGCGATGCCGCTGCCGCATTGCAGGCTGTCGGCGTGCATGAGGCCGAGGACGTGTCCGAATTCATGGGCCACCACGTTGTTGGTGAACTTGCTGGGCAGGGGCATCAGAATACGCCCGCTCGTGCCGTCACTGCTTGCCCCGAAGCCCAGGGCGCCCCACGAAAGAGTGGGCACAGGGACGTAGATCACCAAAGCGGTGTAGGGACTGCTGACCCAGCCCAGTTCGCGGGTCACCGTGTTGGTGATCGTATAGTAATCCTGGCCGGAGGTCGCCGAGGACTTGAAGCCCGTCCGGACGGAGGCAACCGACATGGAAAGCCTGTTGTTGGACATGGCCTTCCAGTAGTTGCTCGAAGCTGTGATGCCGTTTTGGGCCGCATCCAGGGAAATCCCGCTGGTGTCCGCGGCGCTCTTGTCCGCCAATTGAACCGTTACCAGGGCCACCTTGATGTCCCCGGTCCTGGTGAGGCCGGCGGCGCCTTGGAGTTCCAGGGCCTCGGTGCCGAGTTCCTGGCCCTTCGGCAGGGGGGCAACGGCCGTTTCCGAAGCGTGGGCGGCGTGCGGGGTCCCTTCGACCTCCTCGACAGTGACGTTCCCGGGTGAAGGTGCCGTGGCGGCCATGGTTGGTGAAGCCGGCAGGTATGCCAGCACGGCCGACGAAAGAAGCAAGGCAGCAACGAGGGCGGCGGATCGCTGAAAGAGAGGCATGGTGACTTTCGTGATGAAGGGCTTAGGCAACCTGGGAGGACCGCCCTGCAGGGGGTCTCCCATTTCCGGTGCCGTCCGTGCACCTGCCGAAATCCCGGAAACGTTTCGGCATTGCCAGCGCGCGAAGCAGCTGGATTCACGGACCTGTGGAGGCTAGGTGCCGGCGCCCCGCATGGTGGCGGACCGGAGGCGGGAAGGGAATGTGGCGCCCCGGGCGCTGATCGAGCCGACTGTGCCGAATACCACGAAGGCGAGTGCGAACCGGCGGGGTGAAACGCGCGTGGAGGAGTCAGCTGATGGGCCCGCTCCGCTATTTTGTGCGCGTGACATTTACTGCTCCCCATATCACAGATGCATTCAGGATGCACTAAAGATAGCATGTGCCCCTCCAGTCACAGCAACCCCATGGAGCACACCCGTATGCGGGCGGGAAAGAATCAGCCTGCCGGCCGGTGGAACGGAAGTGCCCGCTCAGAACGCCCGGTACATGGTCCGCTGCGGTCCGGCGTCGCCGCCGAGGTACTGACCGCGGTCCTCGAAGCCGGCCTTCCGGTACGCGGCCTGCCCGGCCGGGTTGCGTTCATTCACGGACAGCACGACGCCGGTCTCTCCCCCGCCCAGCCGGACAGTGAGTCTGGCCGCTTCACGGACGGCAGCCGCAGCCGCCTGGGTGCCAAGCCCCCGGCCCTGGCGGGTGCGGTCGATGAGGAAGCCCCGCAACAGCCAGACGGAGTCGTCGTCGTCCCACCCCGCCAGGGACGCCGCACCGCGTTGAAGCGTGAACACACCGACGGCTTCTCCGCCGGCGTCCACCACATAGGGAAACCGTGAGTCCTCTTCCAGCGCTATGAGCATCATGCGCAGCGGATCCCCCGCGAAGTCCTGCTGGCCTTCCGCGAGTCCCAGTTCGGCGACTTCGCCGAGTTTGACGGCTTTGGCGTCGTCGTCGAGACTCTTCAGGGCGATGAGCCACACGGAATCAGGCATGGACTGAGCCTACCCAGAAACCACGACGCCGGCCGTCACCTGGGAAGGTGGCAGCCGGCGTCGTGCTTTGGGCCAGTAGTGGGTGGTTGGCGTGCCGGGGTTACGGCGCCTGAGCGTCAGCAGGCGGTCCGGCAGGGTCCATCCAGAAGACCTCCCAGAGATGGCCGTCCGGGTCCTGGAAGCTGTGGTTGTACATAAACCCGTAGTCCTGGGCTTCCTGCGCAGGGGTGCCTCCAGAGGTCAGGGCCTTCCGGATCGTGTCGTCAACGGCTTCGCGGCTGTCAACGGAGAATGCCACGATTGCTTCGGCGGTGCCGCCGGTGTCCGCTATGCCCTTGGAAATGAACGTCTTGAAATAGCCTTCCACCAGCAGCATGACGTAGGCGCCGTCATTAACGATCATGCAGGTGGCGTTTTCGTCGGTGAAATCGGGGTTGAAGGAAAAGCCGAGCGCAGTGAAGAACTCGACCGACCTGTTCAGGTCTTTGACGGGAAGATTCAGAAAGAGTTGCGTGGCCATGCGCTCAAACTAACATCGGCGCCCGTTGCCTGTCAGCCCCCGGGCACCCCGGCGCAACGCGCCTCGAGGCAGGGCTACTGGCCGTAAAAAACCCGTTCGAAAACCGCGCGGGCCCGCCTGCTGAGCCTCAGGTAGTCCTCTTCGAGTGCTGCCGCGTTGCCCGGCGGGTAGCCGCACCAGCGGGCCACGGCTTCCAGGTCCCGGCGGGAGGACGGCAGGACGTCGGAGGCGCGGCCCGTCCAGATGACATTGGCTGATCTGATGCGGCTCGCCAGCCGCCAGGCCTGCAGCAGCAGCGCGGCCTCGTCCGGCTCCAGGAAGCCCAGTGACGCTGCCGCTTCCAGAGCCGGCACAGTGGATGTTGTCCGCAGTTCCGGGTGCTTTCCCGCATGCTGCAGCTGCAACAGCTGCACGAGCCACTCGACGTCGCTCAGGCCGCCGCGGCCCAGCTTGAGGTGCCGTGCGGAGTCCGCTCCCCGGGGCAGGCGCTCTGATTCGACCCTGGCCTTGACTCGCCGTATCTCCCGGACATCCTTCTCCGACAGTTCCACCGGATATCGGATCGGATCGATCAGCTCCACGAAATCGTCAGCCAGCTCGTCGTCCCCTGCGATGGGCAGTGCACGCAGCAGTGCCTGCGCTTCCCAGACGAGCGACCATCTGCGGTAATACTCCGCGTACGAATCCAGGGAACGGACCATGGCGCCGCTTTTGCCTTCGGGGCGCAGATCGGCGTCCACCATCAAGACACGCTCGGCGAGAATGGCCGGCTTCAGCGGCTGGGTCAGCAGGGTCGAAATGTGGCCCACGATCTGGGCGGCCTGGTTCTGCGCCTCTTCGTCGGGTACGCCGGGCAGGCCGCGGTACACGTACATCACGTCCGCATCCGAGCCGTAGCCGATCTCGCGGCCGCCCTGCCGGCCCATGGCAACCACGAGGACGCTTGTCTTCAGCGGGCCCGATGCCGCCACGATTCCTTCGGCCACGCGCAGGGCGCCCAGGACGGCGGCGCGGTCCGTGTCTGCGAGGGCCGCCCCTACCTGATCCTGGTCCAGCAGGCCGGCACTGTCAGCAATGGCGACCCTGAGGATTTCCCGCCGCCGGATCAGCCGGATGAGGCGCATGGCGCTTTCCGGGTTCTCGTGCCGCGACATTTTCGACGTGATTTCCAGCCACTGGGCCTCGAATTCCAGCGGGGCCAGGTCCTTGTCCGTCCCCAGCCAGGCCACGGATTCCGGGGAGACCTCAAGGAGGTCGGCGATCAGCCGGGAGTTGGAGAGCACATGGCAAAGCCGCTCGGCGGCGGCCGTCGAGTCCCGCAGCATTCCCAGATACCAGTGTGTTGTTCCGAGCGCCTCGCTGACGCGGCGGAAACCCAGGAGGCCGGCGTCGGGGTCAACCCCGTCGGCGAGCCACCCCAGCAGGATGGGTAGGAGCTGGCGCTGCAGCGCCGCCCGCCGGCTTACTCCGGCGGTGAGCGCCTCGATGTGCCGCATGGCTCCCTGCGGATCCAGGTAGCCCAGGGCGGCCAGCCGGCCCTGGGCGGCCTCCGGGGTCAGGCGTGCATCTTCGCTGCTTAGCTTTGCTGCGGTGTTCAGCAGGGGCCGGTAAAAAATGCGCTCGTGCAGTTCACGGACGGACCGCTTTGTCTTCTGCCAGGCTGCCAGCAGCGCATCGGGGTGCGGCCGTTCGCGTGCGAACGGGCCCAGCACTGCCTTCGCGAGGGCACGCAGGGCCTCGTCCCTGACCGGCATGAGGTGCGTGCGCCGCAGCTGGAAGAGCTGGATCCTGTGCTCCAGGAGCCGCAGGTACCGGTAGGCATGGTCGAATTCCCCGGCGTCCGTCCGTCCGATGTAGCCGCCGGCTGAGAGTGCGGCAATCGCCGAGGTGGTGTCGCGGTGGCGCAGGGATTCGTCGGCCTTTCCGTGCACCAGCTGCAACAGCTGCACGGTGAATTCGACGTCCCGCAGGCCGCCGCGGCCCAGCTTGATCTGCCGCTGTTCCTCGTCCGCGGGAATGTTGTCCGTGACCCGGCGGCGCATGGCCTGCACCGATTCCACGAATCCTTCCCGGTTTGCCGAACCCCAGATCAGGGGCAGGACGGCGGCCTCGTACCGGGCGCCCAGTTCTGCGTCGCCGGCGATGGTCCGGGCTTTCAGGAGTGCCTGGAACTCCCAGCTTTCAGCCCACCGTGCGTAGTAGCTCTGATGGGACGCCAGGGTCCGCACCAGCGGTCCGGACTTGCCCTCGGGCCGCAGGTTCGCATCCACTTCCCACAGGCCGGGTTCCCGGCCGATCGACATGATGGCCCGGGAGATACCGGTGGCGAGGGACGTACCGATGGTGTTGGCGCGGGCATCATCCAGCTCGTCCGCTTCGATCACGTAGATGACGTCGACGTCGGAAATGTAGTTAAGTTCGCGGGCACCGCACTTGCCCATGCCGATGACGGCCAGGCCGACGTCGGCGACCTCCGACGCCGAGAACTGCTCCCCCGCTTCGGCGCGGGAGACGGCCAGCGCCGCCTCGATCGCCGCTCCGGCGAGGTCCGCCAGTTCGGCACCCGCCGCGGGCATGAAATCCAGGGGATCAGCGGCACACAGGTCCTTGACGGCCAGGTCCACCACCCCGCGCCGGTAAGCGGTCCGCAGCGCCGCATAGGCGTCCGGACCGGACAGCGCGGCCACTGGCCTGCGCGCCTTCGGGTCGGCCTGCACGGACCTCAGGAGGCGCGCGCGGAGTTCCGCGGCGTCGGCAGGGACGGGCTCGGGGCTTGCCACTACGTCGAAGGCGTCCAGGTGTTCCGGATGGCGGATGAGGAATTCACCCAGGGCCTCAGAGGCCCCCAGCACCCGGTACAGCGGCTCGCTCGTATCGATGTCCGCCGCCGCGAGCTTCCGAAGGTCGGGATGCTTTTCGATCAGACGCACCAGCGACTGCAGCGCCGTGTCCGGGCTGGCGGCCAGGTGGAAGCCCGCGAACAGTGCCTCCTGGTCGATTCCTTCCAGTTCGCGGGCAGCGAGGAACCGCTCCCCCTTTTCCAGGTCGCTGAAACCGGCGGAGATGAGGCGACGGGCAAGGCTCACCGCGGCCGCCTAGAGGATGCCGAGATTACGCTGCAGCTCGTAGGGCGTGACCTGGAGACGGTAGTCCTGCCATTCGGCACGCTTGTTGCGCAGGAAGTACTCAAAGACCTGCTCACCGAGGATTTGCGGCATGAGTTCGGAATCCTCCATGGCCCGGATGGCGTCGTGCAGGCTTGCGGGCAGCGGATCGTGGCCCATGGCGCGGCGCTCGGCCGAGCTCAGCGACCAGATGTCATCTTCGGCTGCGGCGGGGATTTCGTAGCCTTCTTCGATGCCCTTGAGCCCGGCGCCAAGCAGCACGGCGTAGGCGAGGTAGGGGTTGGCTGCGGAGTCGATGCCGCGGTACTCGATGCGGGCGGACTGGCCCTTGCCCGGCTTGTACAGCGGGACGCGGACCAGGGCGGAGCGGTTGTTGTGGCCCCAGCTCAGGTAGCTCGGGGCTTCGCCGCCGCCCCAGAGCCGCTTGTAGGAGTTCACGAACTGGTTGGTCACGGCCGTGAATTCGGGGGCGTGCTTGAGGATGCCGGCGATGAACTGCTTGGCCGTCTTGGACAGCTGGAACTCCGCACCGGCTTCGTAGAAGGCGTTGGTGTCGCCTTCAAAGAGCGAGAAGTGCGTGTGCATGCCGGAGCCGGGGTGGGCCGTGAACGGCTTGGGCATGAAGGTGGCGTACGTGCCCTGCTGCAGCGCCACTTCCTTGATGACGGTGCGGAACGTCATGATGTTGTCCGCGGTCTGCAGGGCGTCGGCGTACCGGAGGTCGATCTCGTTCTGGCCGGGACCGGCTTCATGGTGGCTGAACTCCACGGAGATGCCCACGGACTCCAGCATGGTGACTGCGGTGCGCCGGAAATCCTGCGCGACGCCGCCCGGGACGTGGTCGAAGTAGCCGCCCTCGTCCACGGGGATGGGCGAACCGTCCGGACCGGGCTCCTGCGACTTCAGCAGGTAGAACTCGATCTCGGGATGCGTGTAGCAGGTAAAGCCCATGTCCGCGGCTTTTGCCAGGGTGCGCTTGAGCACGTTGCGGGGGTCGGCGGCCGAGGGCTCGCCGTCCGGCGTCAGAATGTCGCAGTACATACGCGAGGTCTGTTCCGTTTCCCCGCGCCACGGCAGGATCTGGAACGTCGAGGGATCCGGCTGCGCCAGCATGTCCGATTCGAACACGCGGGCCAGGCCCTCAATCGCGGAGCCGTCAAAGCCCAGGCCCTCCTCGAAGGCACCCTCGACTTCGGCAGGGGCAAGCGCAACAGACTTGAGTGAACCCACGACATCCGTGAACCACAGACGCACGAACCGCACGTCGCGCTCTTCGATCGTCCGCAGGACAAACTCTTGCTGGCGGTCCATTATGGCCTCTTCTCCGGATCAACTTTTTGAAGCCCCGGGTCCGTATTCCTTAGAGCCGGCGGCAGCTCACGATTCACTTTACTAAGCATTTCCGCTGAATGTTGGAGCCGGAGGTCCGCGTAACACAGCGTTAACACGAGCAGTGTCCCGTAGCACCGGGCAATTGCCCCGTACCGGCACCTCAGGACGGCGCGAGGGAGCCGTCAGCTCACCACTTTGTGACGCGATTCACCGACAACGGCGGGCCGCCCGGTAGCTAGGACGCACAGTACCGCATTACGCTCTAGCCATGGCCACAAGCAACAGTTCCGATTCCAGCATGTCCGCTGAAGTACCTGCTCCCTACGGCAACGGCCCCGCCCAGCCGGCCGCAACGGCGCCGGCCACCGGCAGGAAGCCGGCGGCCCGAATCCGGACCCACCACCTGCAGCAGGCCAAGGAAAACGGTGAGCACTTTGCGATGCTCACGGCTTACGAGCAGTACACGGCCGAGATCTTCGATGAAGCGGGCATCGAGGTGCTCCTGGTCGGCGACTCCGCCTCCAACAACGTGTTCGGCAACGAAACCAGCCTCCCGGTCACCGTGGACGAGCTGCTGCCGCTATGCCGGGCCGTTGCACGGTCGGCCAAGCGGGCCCTGGTGGTCGCGGACCTTCCCTTTGGAAGCTACGAGGTGTCAGCCGAGCAGGCAGTCGCCACCGGCGTCCGCTTCCTGAAAGAAGGCCTCGCGCATGCCGTGAAGATTGAAGGCGGCAAGTTCTATGCGGACACCGTCCGGGCCATGGTCCAGGCCGGCATTCCGGTCATGGCGCACATCGGCTTCACGCCGCAGAGCGAGCATTCCCTGGGCGGTTACCGGGTCCAGGGCCGCGGCGACGATGCACAGCGGCTAATCGACGACGCCGTGGCCCTCGCTGACGCCGGCGCCTTCAGCGTGCTGATGGAGATGGTTCCGGCCACCACCGCCGCCGCCGTCGACGCTGCAATTTCCGTTCCGACCGTCGGCATCGGTGCCGGCAACACCACCACGGGCCAGGTGTTGGTCTGGCAGGACATGGCCGGGCTTCGCGGCGGCAAGATGGCCAAGTTCGTCAAGCAGTATGCCGACCTGCGCACATCACTGAGCAACGCGGCGAAGGCTTATGGCGACGACGTCCGGACGGGCCAGTTCCCCGGCCCCGAGCACTCGTTCTAGCCGGCCTCCGGCCCCTCAACCCCTATCGGGCAGGCGGTTCGGGGTGCGGGCTGCCAGCGCAGCCTAATCCTCGTCGCCCTTTTCCCAGGCTTCATTGCGTGCCTTGACTTTCTCCAGGGCATGCTCGGCTTCCGCGCGCGTCTTGTACGGTCCGATCAGCTGGGTCCAGTCGGACATGGCGTCTTCTTCCACCTCGTGGGTTTTGACGTTGTACCAGTACTCGGTCATCGCTGCTCCTCGCATTCTGCAGGCTCCCTGCCTGCCGAGAGTGATCCACGTAACGTAAAGCTCCATCGGGTTCCGATGGGACTTTCCGTTACATGGGCTTCCATGCCGCCTTATATGATCAATCTATGCCTTCTCTTGCCTCGACTGCACCCACCGGCACGCTGGTCCCCGGAACCGTCAGCCCGCAGCTGCCGGTCCCGGCATCAATTCCCCGCCCCGAGTACGTGGGCAAGCCCGGTCCGGAGAAGTTCACCGGCTCGGAAGTAAAGTCCGCCGAGACCATCAGGAAGATCAGGGTCGCCAGCCGGATCGCGGCCCAGGCCATCGTGGAGGTCGGCAAACACATCCGGCCCGGCGTCACGACGGACCAGTTGGACAGGATCGGCCACGAGTTCCTGCTTGACCACCACGCGTATCCCTCAACCCTGGGCTACCGGGGCTTCCCCAAATCGCTGTGCTCGTCACTGAACGAAGTGATCTGCCACGGCATACCCGACAGCACCGTGGTCCAGGACGGCGACATCCTGAACATCGACATCACCGCCTTCATCGGCGGCGTCCATGGCGACACCAACTTCACCTTCCTGGTAGGCGACGTCGACGAAGAATCGCGGCTCCTCGTGGAGCGCACCCAGGAATCGCTCAACCGTGCCATCAAAGCTGTTGCTCCAGGGCGCGAAATTAACGTCATCGGCCGCGCCATCCAGTCCTACGCCAAACGTTTCGGCTACGGTGTTGTCCGGGATTTCACCGGCCACGGTGTGGGCGAGGCGTTTCACACCGGCCTGATCATTCCGCATTACGACGCAGCTCCCGCGTACAACACGGTCATGGAAGCGGGCATGGTGTTCACCATTGAACCGATGCTGACGCTGGGAACAGTCGAGTGGGACATGTGGGCTGACGACTGGACCGTGGTGACCCGGGACCGCAAGCGCACGGCCCAGTTCGAGCACACCCTGCTGGTCACCGAGTCCGGCGCCGAGATCCTCACTCTGCCCTGATTTACCGCCGGCCCCACACCGGCACCTTTACCCGCTACGCCCACTGCCCGACACCAGCCACGAACGGAATTACATTGGCCAAGAAGGACGACAAGTCAACCAAGAACGCCCCGCTGATCGGCATTGACATCGGCGGCACCGGAATCAAGGGCGGCATTGTCGACCTCAAGAAGGGCAAGCTCGTTGGGGACCGCTTCCGCGTTCCTACGCCGCAGCCTGCCACGCCGGAGTCCGTTGCCGAAACGGTGGCCTCGGTCGTCGAGGAGCTCAACGCACGGCAGGACGCTCCTGCCCTGGATTCCCCGATCGGCGTCACCTTCCCGGGCATCATCCAGCACGGCGTGGTTCACTCTGCCGCCAACGTGGACAAGTCCTGGCTCAACACGGACATTGACGCCCTGCTGACGAAGCGCCTGGGCCGCCCGGTCGAGGTCATCAACGACGCCGACGCCGCCGGCCTCGCCGAAGCCCGCTACGGCGCCGGAGAGGGCGTCTCGGGCACGGTCCTCGTGATTACGCTCGGAACAGGCATCGGTTCCGCCTTCATCTTCAACGGCAAGCTGGTCCCGAACGCCGAACTCGGACACCTCGAAATTGACGGTTTTGACGCGGAGAGCAAGGCGTCCGCCGTGGCCCGTGAGCGGGACGGCCTGAGCTGGACCGAATACAGCGTGCTCCTGCAGCGCTACTTCTCCCACGTCGAGTTCCTCTTCTCCCCTGAACTGTTCATCGTCGGCGGCGGCATTTCCAAGCGCGCCGACGAGTACCTGCCGCACATGAAACTGCGTACGCCGATTGTGCCGGCCGAACTCAAGAACGACGCCGGGATTGTCGGCGCCGCGATCGAGGTTGCACTGACGCACAAACTGGCCAAATAGGCCGGGCGCCGATTCCGTGGTTGCCGCAGGCAGGGGTGTTGCCATTGTCACCGGGGCAAGCCGGGGAATCGGCGCCGCGATCGCCCTCCGCGCGGCGGAAGCCGGATACGCCGTGCTGGTCAACTACTCTGCCGACGCCGCCGGCGCCGCGTCCGTGGTGCGGGAAATCCGAGGGGGCGGCGGGGATGCGCTGGCCCACCAGGCAGATGTCAGCGATCCGGCAGCCGTTGGACCGATGTTTGACCGGGCCGCCGGCCTGGGCCCCGTTACCGCCGTCATTAATAATGCCGGTATCACGGGCAACCTGATCGGTAATCTCGCGGACGTGCCGGCGGCCACGGTCCGCCGCGTCATGGACGTCAACGTCTCCGGTCTCATCTACGTCTGCCAGGAAGCCGTGCGAAGACTCAGCACCGGCACGGGCGGGCCCGGTGGGTCCATCGTGAACATTTCATCCACTGCCACAAAAGCCGGGTCCCCTGGCACTTGGGCGCACTACGCCGCGTCCAAGGGAGCCGTGGATGTGTTGACCGTCGGTCTGGCCTCGGAGGTCGCCGCGCAGGGAATCCGCGTCAACAGCGTCGCGCCCGGAAGTACCAACACCGGGCTGCACGCGGCGGCGGGAATGCCTGACCGGGTGGAACGCCTGAATCCGACGATTCCCATGGGCCGTGCCGCTGAGCCTGATGAGGTGGCGGCGGCGGTGATGTGGCTGTTGTCAGGCGAAGCCGGCTACGTGACGGGAGCCGTACTGCCTGTTGCCGGCGGCCGCTGACAGCGTCCGTTCCCTGTGGGGGTGGTGCCGGTGGTGGCGTCGGCTTCCCCTCCGCTGCCACCACCGGAGTCTAGAGCGGGCTCTTCTCGGAGTTCTTGCCCTTGGCCTTCGCTTCAACTTCCGCTTCATGGCGAAGGATAGAGATGGCCGTCTCAAAGTCCTCCAGGGATTCGAAGGCCTGGTACACACTCGCAAAGCGGAGGTAGGCGACTTCGTCCAGTTTCTGGAGCGGGCTGAGGATGGCCAGGCCCACCTCGTGGGCGTCGATTTCCGCGGCGCCGGAGGCCCGGATGGTTTCCTCGACCTCCTGCGCCAGCATGGCGAGGTCGTCTTCGGTCACGGGCCGGCCCTGGCACGCTTTCCGGACCCCGTTGATCACTTTGCTCCGGCTAAATGGTTCGCCAACGCCGGAGCGTTTGATGACGGTGAGGCTGGTGGTTTCCACCGTCGTGAACCGGCGGCCGCATTCCGGGCACTGCCGGCGGCGGCGGATGGCGGAACCGTCGTCGGCCATCCGGCTGTCCACGACGCGGGAATCAGGGTTGCGGCAAAACGGACAATACACGTTGTTTCCTTCCCCTGCCGAACTTCGATTGGCCGGAATACATTCTTCCAGCCTCAGTTTACGACTAGATGTAGCTGAATAACAAGCCTGTAATTACTACATGTAGTGGTTAAGCGTCGCCGGCGAACCGTGCCGTCACGGCCTCGCCGTGGGCCGGAAGGTCCTCTGCCCCGGAGAGGCTGACGATGTGCCCGCTGACCTTTTCGAGGGCCGACTTGCTGTAGTTGACCACTTGGATGGCGCGAAGGAACGTGGTGACGTTCAGGCCGGAAGAGAAAGCAGCCGTGCCGCTGGTGGGCAGAACGTGGTTGGAGCCGGCGCAGTAATCCCCCAGGCTCACGGGGCTGTAGTCCCCCACGAAGATCGCTCCCGCGTTGCGGATGCGTGCCGCCACAGCCGGCGCGTCCGCCGTCATGATCTCGAGGTGCTCCGCGGCGTAGGCATCGCAGGCAGCGATTCCCTGTTCCAGGTCGTCAACCAGCACCACGCCCGACTGGGGGCCCGACAAGGCCTCCCGCACCCGGTCGGAGTGCTTGGTGAGTCCCGCCTGCACCTCGAGTTCCGCGCGGACGGCCTCGGCGAGGGCTTCGGAATCGGTGATGAGGACCGACGCCGCCTTCGGGTCGTGTTCAGCCTGGCTGATCAGGTCGGCCGCGACCAGCGACGGACGGGCCCCGCTGTCCGCCAGGATGGCGATTTCCGTGGTGCCGGCCTCGGAATCGATGCCGACCACACCCTTGACGAGCCGCTTGGCCGTGGCCACGAATATGTTGCCCGGCCCGGTCACCACATCCACCGGATCCAGGGCTGCCTCCGGGTCCTCCGCAGGAACACCGTAGGCGAACGCCGCGATGGCCTGGGCGCCTCCGATGGCGTACACCTCCTCGATGCCAAGCAGCGCAGCAGCGGCCAGGATGGTGGGGTGCGGGAGTCCGCCGAAGTCCTTCTGGGGCGGCGACGCCAACGCAATGGATGCAACGCCGGCCGCCAGCGCGGGGACTACGTTCATAATGACCGACGACGGGTAGACCGCCAGGCCGCCGGGGACGTAAAGCCCCACGCGGCCCACCGGCACCCAGTTCTGGCTGACGACGGCGCCTTCGCCCAGTTCGACGTCGATGTTTGCGGGCCGCTGGCTGTCGGCAAACCTGCGTGCGCGGCGGATGGATTCTTCCAGGGCGGCCCGGACTGCGGGATCGAGGTTCTCCAGTGCCGCGCGCAGCGCGGCGGCGGGCACCCTGGGGTGTTCCTGCTCGACGCCGTCGAACGCCTTCGCGAGCTCGCTCAACGCAGCGAAGCCCCGGGTGCGGACCGCGGTGATGATGTCCGTGACCTTCTGCTCGGCGTCCGCCATGGTCTGGTGCCGGGCGCGGGGAACAGCAGCGCGGAGCCCGGCCAGGGAGAGCCGCTGGCCGCGCAAATCAATGGTGCGGTAGCTGATAGCCGTCGTGGTGGTCTGTGCGGGGCTGTCCGGGGAAGTGGTCACCAGCCCATTTTACGTGTCGCGGGCAGAGCTTTGTTCAGTGTTAAGTCCGCGTGGGTCAGGCACCTAACGGGCGGCCCCTCCGCCAATGGGCGAGCTAGCTGTACTGTCCCGGCAGGTTGATGACACGGGGACTGATTTGACGCAATAAGAGGACCTCCGGGTGTTGTGTGGTGCTTGTCGAGAGCAAACACAAACCAGGAGGTCCTCGTGTCCCACCGTAACGCGTTTCTGGCCTATTCGGGGCGTCTGCAGCTGGCCCGCTGCATCGTGGTGGACGGGTGGCCGTTGCGCCGGGCCGCGGAACGGTTCAACGTCTCCGTGCCTACCGCCGTGCGCTGGTCCCGCCGC
>NZ_JBFUKK010000037.1:0-19283 GCF_056400885.1 Arthrobacter sp. P4_H3 | reverse complement strand
GTATAGCAGTGACTCTCTATGTCACCTGCCTCATCCTGAACGTGAGTATGGAGAATGCGGACCTGGCGGCAATCGTGGGCGCGGTGGGTTTGAGCGGGCCGACGGCGGGGATGACAGCTGGCAAAGGTGCCAAGTATCTCCTGGACAAGATTCCGACTGAAGGACAGCAGCCCGACCAGGATTAATGCGCGTTTTAAGCCGACGCTTCCTCGTCACTCGCAAGGAGAAGTGCGGCCACGGCGAGCAGTCCGTACTGCGCGCTGTCTACTCGACAGTCCCAGACTCCGCGTCATCCAGGAGATCGCCAGCGGCAATGTGTGAGGCTGTGCGCCGGTACGCTTCGGCGATGTAGTCTTCCAGATCCTGGAGGCCGATGCGCCACAGGCCCCTCCCGCCGACCTGAATTGCGCGCAGCTCTCCACTGCTGATCAGGCCCCGGATGAGGCTCGGCTTCACGTTGAGCTCTTCGGCTGCCTGCTCGACTGTCAGGAAGCGGCGCTTTGTGGGTTGATCAGTCACTGCACCATCCTATGGGCGCGTCGGGTACGTCGGGGCGGTGCTCCTGGTCTCGTCAACCAAATCCAAATGACCCGGCAAACCAGTGCGGTGAGATCCTGTCTCCCGTACGATGAACGCGTCTCATCACTCTGGTCTTTGGGGGAATCTTGAGGGATCCAAAATATCCGCAGCAGCATCTGCCACGCGTCTTCGACACTTCTTTCAACTACAAGACGGACACACCCGGGGGGACCAGGCGAGATCCCGACAGGTACAGCCAGTTGCTCCGGTGGGACCACCAGCTGCTGTGGAGCAAAGAGCTGTCGTCCGGCGTCCCTTTCGCTCCGAAGGTGACAACCAGACGGAGCGAGTACCTCATTTACACTGACGCCAATGAAAAGAGGCATTGCTATGGGAGCGATGCCATCACCAGCTCGTACACCGGAAGGTCAACTCCGGCGTCCCTGGTAAAGGCCATGGACGAGCTGAGCGATGACCAGAAGTCCGCCTACCTCGACCCGCCGTACACCATCGGCAGTGCAATGATTTGGCCCGTCAGGACGGGCCAAACCACGATGAACCAGGCCCGAGGGTTCGGTCCCTCAGGTCGGCTGATCGCTGATCGTATGGACCTGACCCTTGAATGCATCCGGCGGCACTACACCGGAGAGTCGGAGAACGCCCCCGCCGGCGCATTCAAAGACGCCTACAGAGACTTCTTCGCGGTCATCAACGCCCATAAGGACTTCTTCAAACTATTCGGGCAGGGGGAACAAGGATTCATAGCATTCGTGGACTTCTTCCACATGCAAGACCTCGTGACGCCGGACTACAAGGAGATTCGGTTCTTTGTGCCCTTTGAGGGCTTTGAGTCTTCCGGGATACCGGCGGACTACATCACGTACCGGAATGCCACGCTGGAGTTCATCGTGGGACGGCGGCGTCGGATGGCCGAGTGGGTCACGGAGCACCACCCCGAGATTGAGGTTCGTAACCCTTGGTGGCAGCCCAAGCCAGAGGAGTGCGTCCAGCTGCTCTGATAACTGTCCCCGCCCGCGTAGCCTAGGGCTAACTATTATTGGGGGGAACCAGTGAATGTAAGTCCAGCCTTCGGTGTTATTGGTGTTCTGTACGCGATCGTCACGATCGTGCTGGCCGGGCTGGCGGTCTACGCCCTGGTCCTCGTCATTGTTTTCCTTAGGCTGCGGATCGCCGAGCTGAAGCAGGCGGCACGGCCCAAAGACGATCCCCTGCGGTGATGACTCGGGCACGCGATTTACCCAGACCAAGCGCTGTGCCCCCGATCCGGAGTGGGTGCTGATGTACCGGCGGGGCATCCCCGCGCCGAAAATCGCAGCCGCTGACGGCGTCGCTGAAACCACGGTCAGATATCACCTGGCCATTGCGGCGAAGCTGGATCCCCGCATCAGGGCTGAGCATCAGGCAGTGCTTCCCGCCGCACCTCCGCGTATCACGGCCCCTGGCAAGCAAAACCTCGACGACATTCTCGCCTTCTACAAGACCGAAGGCCGGTTGCCCATCTTCAGCCGCTCGGCCCGGGAAAAGGCGCTGGCGGTGTGGCTGCATCGACGCCGTAAGGAAGCAGCGCAGGGCACCCTCTCCCCTGCCTACGCTGACGCCCTGGACGTGATCCCTGACTGGCGGAAACCATCGGCAAAACAGGCTGACGACGAAGCGCGCTGGACGCAGCGCCTTACTGAGGTCGCTGAGTACCGGGCTGCCGGGAACGATTGGCCCCGGCACAACAGAACCAACGACCCGTCAGAACGAATGCTTGGCGTGTGGCTGCACGTCCAACGCATCAACGACCGCGTCGGCAGGCTGGAAGGAGAACTTCAGCGTATGACCGCCCGTTCCCAAAGTTGCGCGGCCGGCGAAGGTCAGTCCGGGAATTGCCGTGCGGCGAACTTGGTTGAGCCCGGCGGTTCAGGGCTACATTGGATGATGTGAGCGAAGAACTTCAGTTGCGGAAGTTGTGGCCGACACCGAACGTGCGTCTGCCGGATAGGGAGGCACGATGAACACCGACCTCTTGACTCTCCCAGTTGGCTTTCTGGTGGTGCTGGCGGTCTTGGTCCTGATCACCCTGACGCTCATTGTGTTTGCCCTCATCGACCTGTACCGACGCCCGGCCGGGAGCGTTACTTTCGGCAGCAAGTGGGTATGGCTCGTGCTGATCCTCTGCCTGAACCTGCTGGGCCCCGTTTTATACCTCACGGTTGGCCGTAAACCTGCTCCCCCGGCCGATATTCCTCCTACAACGGAGAGAAGCCCCCACGGCGCAAATCACATCGTCGACAGGCTCTACGGACCGCCAAACCATCCGGATAAAAATTGAGCAAGGCTATTCAGGTCAGCGGTCTCACAAAGACCTTCGGGCAAAACCGTGCCCTCGACGCCGTCGACCTGTCTGTAGAGGAAGGCTCCATCTTTGGCTTCCTCGGCCCAAATGGTGCTGGGAAGACGACCATGCTCCGCCTCTTGACCGGCCTCGCCCGGCCCACTGCAGGCTCTGTCCAGATACTGGGGCAGGACGTCACGTCAGCCGACAACACGGTTCGTGCGGAGATCGGCTTCCTGCCGGACGTCCCCGCTTTCTACAACTGGATGACGGCCAAGGAGACCCTGCGCTTCGCGGGCAGGCTGTATGGAATGGCTGGTCCGCAGTTGGAAGACCGCGTGGATCTGCTGCTGGATGTGGCGGGACTAGGACACGTTGTCACCAAGACAGGTGACTACTCACGGGGGATGAGACAGCGTCTGGGAGTGGTCCAGGCCCTCATCAACGCTCCGCGGCTGCTCCTTCTGGATGAACCGACGAGCTCCTTGGATCCCATGGGACGGAAGGCTGTCCTGGAACTTATCGCATCGCTCCGCGGCCGCACCACGGTCTTCTTCTCTACGCACATCCTGGGCGACGTCGAGCGGGTCTGCGACTCCGCTGTCATTCTCGATCGGGGCCGAGTTGTGGTGCAGGCACCCATCGAGGAGCTCAAGAACCGCTACGGGAAGGAGAAAATCGTCGTCGTCGTCACCGACGGTGCTGATGCCTTGGCCGCGGCCCTGACCCAACGTGAGTGGGTTAGGTCAGTCACTCTCGGACCGAACGGCGTCATCGAAGTCACGGTCAGTGACGTTAGAGCGGCGCAGCACGGGATTCCAGCCATGGTGACCACTCAGGGGACGGGATTGTCACGCCTGGAAGTCAGAGAGACCGCCTTGGAGGATGTCTTCATCGAACTGGTGGGAGGTGACAGGCCCTGAACGGCTACCTCGTATTCGCCCGCAAGGAGACCCTGGAAATACTCCGCACCTGGCGCATCTGGGTGCTCCCCTCGATCGTCATCTTCTTCGCGCTCACCGGGCCGCCGCTAGCCCGCTTCACCCCCGAGCTCATCACCGCCCTGGTCGGGGACCAGCTCGGCCGGATCAACGTCCCATCGCCCACCTACCTCGACGCTTACGGGCAGTGGATCAAGAATCTGTCTCAAATCACCGTGTTCGCGTTGGTCATCACGTACGGAGGCCTCGTCTCATCAGAGGTCAAGAGCGGTACTGCTGTCTTCGTCCTCACCAAACCGGTGTCCCGCACCGCGTTCGTCATCGTCAAGGCCGTCATCCACTCTGCATTCCTCGCGCTGATCCTGGTCGTCGGGACCCTCATTACTTGGGGAATCACCGCCGCTGTCTTCGGAGAAGCACCGGGAAACACGCTGTGGAGGTCATCGCTTCTCTGGCTAGTGCTGGGCGTGCTCTTTGTTGCCCTAATGGCCCTCTTGTCCGTCCTGGTACCCTCCGCGGCGGGAGCCGCCGGGGCCGGACTCGGAGCGTACGTGCTGTTGTCCATCGGTGCCATCTGGAACCCGCTCAAGAGCTACTCCCCGGCAGGCATAACCGGCCAGGCAACGTCGATTGCCTCCGGCGCTGAGGTTCCGACGTCATTCTGGGCGGTTACGACGACGCTCGTGCTCTCCCTGGCCTTGGTCTGTCTGGCCGCAATGCTGTTCCGCCGCAAGGAACTGTAGATGTTCCTTTGCAGGAGTGATCAATACGTTCATCGGTAAGTCTCCTGTCAGGTGAGGTAGCGATGGTGAACGCCGACACCCCGCGAGCAGGCAGCGGTCAAAGGGGCAAGGGTCCGCCGTCCGCCCGGCGTTCTGGCTGCCGCCCGGTCACGTCCCCTATGCGGAGGTCGCTAAGGAACCAGCTGGCTCCTGCGACCATCAGCAGGAAGCCAGCGACGCCGATGACCGCAAGCTGTGTGATGATGCCGGCGATGACCAAGGCGAAGCCGGCCAGAACGGCCAGGACACCGTAGATAGTACGAGGGGAAGCCGGGTTCCTGCCCGATTGCAGCTGCCTGTCCAGACCCGGGTCGGATAGGGCCAGTTCCTGTTCGAGCTTTTCAAGGCGTCTGCGCTCTTCATCTGACAGAGCCATGACTGCTTCCCGCCCTCCTGCGTACAACCGTGAGCCGGAGGACTGCAGCGTCCCGGCGCGGTTCGACAGGATCGGTCCAGGAGCCCAGGCCGAACAACCTGGCTGTACCGGGGGCGGGGCCGATGAGGCCCAGGAGAATCCTCAGCGTGGTGGATTTGCCTGCACTGTGGGGGCCCAGAAGATCGTGGAATTCACCGCCGACGACTCTCGGGTAAGGTCTGCACGGTGCACGTGTCCTGCCGAAATCTTGGACAAGGCCGATAGTTTCAACGAAAGGTTGTGATGGTGCAGTCATGCGCCGTCCCTCCTCAGGTCGGACCGCTTATGGCTCGATGAGCCCTGTGCGGATGGCGAACCTTGTGAGGTCCAGCCGGTCGCGCAACCCGAGCTTCTGCAGGACGTTGGCCCGGTGGCGATCGACGGTCTTCACGCTGATCCTGAGGATGTCGGCGATCTCCTTGGCGGAGTTCCCCTCTGCGATGAGCTTCGTAATCTGCTCCTCGCGGGGCGTGAGGATCCTGTCCGGCATCCGGTCACCACGCCGGTCGCGCTCCAGATAGTCGCGGATGAGCGCGGTGACCGCGCCCGGGTAGAGAAACGACTCCCCGCGCATCGCTGCACGGCACGCCTCGATGAGATCGCGGTCGGCCACCGACTTGAGCACATAGCCCGAGGCCCCGGCGCGAAGCGCCTCGAAGAAGTACTGCTCGTTGTCGTACATCGACAGGATGAGGATCCGCACGTCGGGCGCGCTTCGCGCTATCTGTCGCGCCGCCTGGATGCCGGTCATCCGGGGCATGGCGATGTCGAGAACAGCGAGGTCAACCCCGCCCGCGGTCGCGGCGGCGACGGCCTCTGTGCCGTCGGCGGCCTCGGCCACGACGGTGAGGTCGGGTTCGGCGTCGAGGATCATGCGAAGGCCGCGGCGGACCAGGGCGTGGTCGTCGGCGAGCAGGATGCGCGTGGGTTCGCCCATCGGATCAGCTCCCCGTCTCGACGCCGGGAACGACGAGGCGAACGTCGGTCCCCCCGCTCGCCCGTGCGGCGATCGTCAGCTCGGCACCGATGAGCAGGGCGCGTTCGCGCATCCCGCGGATGCCCGCGCCTTCGCGGAGGTCACCGCCTTGCCCGTCGTCGCGAATCCGCAGGGTCAGCCCCTTCGTCGTCGAGGTGAGCGCGAAATCGACTCGTGTTGCGTGCGCGTGCCGGGCGACATTGGTGAGCGCCTCCTGCGCGATGCGGTAAAGCACAAGCTCGACGTCTCCGCTGAGCTCGGGGAGGTCATCATCGAGCTCCCAGGTCACGGGGATCCCGCTCGAGCGGGAGAACTCCGAGCCCAGCGAATTCAGCGCGCTCCGCAGGCCGAGGTCCGCGAGCACGCCCGGGCGCAGACGCTGCGCCACCTGGCGGACCTCCTCCAGGCTGGAGCGGACCGCCTCCTGGGCGACGAGGCTCTCCTCGCGGAGCTCGTCGGGAGATCGATCGACAACCCGTTTGAGACTGAGGAGAGCAACGGTCAGGCTCTGGCCGATCTGGTCGTGCAGTTCCCGCGAGATCCGTTGGCGTTCCCCCTCCTGCGCGGCCAGCGCGAGGGCGCTGCTCGCGCTGTTCTCCGCCTCCAGCCGGTCGAGCATCTCATTGAAGGTGCGGATGAGGTGCTCGAGGTCGCCGTTGCCGGCTTCGATCGCCCGGTCGCCACCGCGTCGCAGCAGGCCCACTCGGCGCATCACGGCGGTCAAGGCGTCGAGCGGCGCGAGGCTGGCCCGCACCAGGGCGGCGTTCGCGGCGAGGATGAGGGCCAGTCCGATGAGGAGGACTGGTACCTCGGTGAGCAGGACGGGCGAGGACACGGTCGCCGGCGAGAGTGCCAACACGAGCGTGCCGATCGCGAAGAGCAAACCGTTGATGATGAACAGTCGCCAGAACAGCAACTGTGCTGGTCCTTTCGGAGGCACGCCGCGTGCCGTTCCGGCGGCCCTGGTTTCGAGCGGAGTCCGCATGCGTACTAGCCTTGCGCGGCCCGCGTCCTTTGTCCATGAGGGCTGGCACCCACGGGCGGCGGAGTTTCGGGCGCGCGGCGCACCGGAAATGGGTGTCAGGCCCAATGGCGCGTCCCTGACCGCATAGGGAGACTGGATTTACCCCTAGAACCGACGGAACGGAGTGCCCAATGGAGATCACCCACTCCACGGTGCCCGGCTCCGGCGTGCTGCACGACTGCCTGACCCGCGATGGCCAGCAATTCCGCATCCTCGTCGCGCGTCCCGGCAGATGCGAAATCTTCGTTTACGACTCGGCGGAGCTTGATCGGGTAGTGGCAAGGATCGTGCTCGAGGAGGACGAGGCCGATCAGGTCGCCGAGCTCCTGCACAGCCAGCCGATCACCGATCGGATCGCCGAACTTGAGCGTCGGGTCGCCCGGCTCGCAGGGAGCGGGCGATGACGGTCGTGGACCCGCGCGTGTCGTCGATTCACACCGGAGCCTCGGTTGGTAGATGCGACTGGGCTGGCCCGGCAGACTGAAAAGCCGGGTACTCGCAGGATCATTCCGGGAGAGGACCCGATGGAGCACCTCAGCCGATTCGCCAGCGAATTCCTTAAGGCGCTCAGGAACCTTCTGCCCATCGTTATCGTGGTTGTTCTGTTCCAACTGCTGGTGTTCCGCTCCATGCCCGATGACCCACTGGAGCTGGTGGCGGGACTCCTGATCGTGGCTGTGGGCATTGCCCTGTTCCTGTATGGCCTGGATCTGAGTATCTTTCCGGTCGGGAAGAACCTGGCGAATCAGTTCGTCCGGAGCGGGGCGCTGGGGTTGTTGCTACCCTTTGGGTTTGCCATTGGCTTCGCTGCCTCCGTCGCGGAGCCGGCGGTGATCGCTGTCGCGGAGCAGGCCCAGCTGGTCAGCGATGGTCGGATCAATGCGCTGGTGCTGCGCTTTGTCATCGCTGTGTCGGTGGGTCTGGTCTTGATCTTGGGCGTACTGCGTGTCCTGCGGGGCTGGGCGGTGTACAAACTGCTGATCGCGGGCTATGCGTTGGCGCTGGGACTGACGTATATCGCCCCGCCGGAGATCATTGGTCTTGCCTACGATTCGGGCGGGGTCACCACCAACATCGTCAGTGTCCCGCTGATCGCGGCGATCGGTCTCGGTCTGGCCAATTCCATCAGGGGACGCAGCCTGCTCGCCGACGGCTTTGGCCTGGTGGCACTTTGCGTGATGGTGCCCATGATCGGGGTGCAGCTCTACGGCATCTGGGTCTACACCTTCGGCGATGCCGGGGCGGCTCCGCCGGTCACCGGCACCGGGGAGGCCCCGACGGATTGGGTGGTCGGCGTGATCCTTGGCCTCGCCGGAATGATCCGGGAAGTGCTGCCGATCGTGGGCGTTGTCCTCTTCTTCCAATGGGTTGCGCTCCGGCGAAAGCTGCCCCACCCCCTGCGGGTCGTCATTGGCTTCATCATGGTCCTGGTGGGACTGTATGCCTTTGTCGTGGGGCTCAAGCTCGGGCTGTTCCCGCTCGGGACCCTGATGGCGGAACAGCTGATTCAGCAGGGAATCCCGGCCCTGATCCTGCTGTTCGCGCTGCTCATCGGCTTCGCGGTCACCATGGCCGAGCCTGCCCTGGTCGCCATCGGCGAGCAGGCCCAGGAAGCATCCCCGGGCAAGATCAGCGCGTTCGCCGTCAGGGTCATTGTCGCTGTTGGCGTCGCCCTCGGGATCGGATTCGGCGTCTATCGCATTCTCGTGGGAGGGCCGTTCCACTACTTCATCATGACCGCCTACGCCGTCGCTATCGTGCTGGTGTTCTTCGCACCGAAATACATCATCGCCCTGGCCTTCGACCTGGGCGGGGTGACGACGTCGGAGATCACGGTGCCGCTGGTAACAGCCCTTGGCATCGGCCTAGCAACGGCGGTCGAAGGACGCGACGCCCTGATCGACGGTTTTGGGCTGATCGCGTATGCCTCGATCTTCCCCGTCATTTCCGTCATGGTGTATGCCATGGTGATGGAGAGATTTCCCCGTCTGAGGAGGGAACCGGCATGAAATTCACAGCAGTCATCGTGATTGCCCCGGACGAGCTTGAAGACAAGGTGATTGAACACGCCCAGCAGGCCGGTGCCACGGGTGTGACCATTTTGCCGGGCAAGGGCATCGGGGGTGAGGCCAGGAAGACGTTTTTCGGGCTCACCTTCGAAGGGACGCAGTCCGTGCTGCTGATGGTCGTCGGCGCTCACCTGACTGCCCCCATCCTGAAGGAACTGCACTCGATATTGGTTCAAGGAACGGAATCCCGGGGCCTGGCCTTCGCGATTCCGATCGAGCACCTGACCGGGATCGATATGCGGCAGGTGGTCAGGTTCGAGGAGCATCTGCGCCGCGAGGGCTCCTGAAGCAGGCCCGGAAACGTTACGAGGAGGAAAGATGCTCACCGTCAAAGATGTCATGGTCCCCGAGGTCGTCACGATCTCCCCCTACAGCACGCTGCGGGAGGCGCTGTTCATGATGAAGGAGCGCCAGGTGAAGAGCCTGGTAGTGGAGCGGCAGCACGCCCACGACGCCTACGGCCTGCTCAGCTACAGAGAACTCCTGGACACGGTCGTTGCGCAGGAGGGGGATGTGGACCTCCTGAACGTCTATGACGCCGCCACGATTCCCGCGATCACTGTCAACGAGGACCTGTCCGTCCGCCAGGCAGCCGCCCTGATGAGCCGCTATCACCTCAGCCGGCTCGTCGTGGTGGAAGGCAATCAGCTCGTCGGGCTGCTCGCCATGAATGACATCCTCGCCCGGCTCATGGAGGAACTAACGTGACATTCGCCCGGCTGCGCTGACCACTACGTCGGCGAGGGACATTGTCTTGTCGGGACTACTCGAGGACGCAAAGAATGGACCAGAACTCACCGGACTCCCGCCCCCGCTTCTTCCTGCTCGGAGGGGAAAGTTCTTCCGAGTTGCTGCGCATCGGTTCCATCCTGCGCAAAGAGACTGTCGGCGGCGCGCTGCTCGTGGCAGCTGCGATCATCGCTCTCATCTGGGCAAACTCCCCGCTCTCCGCCGGTTACTTCCAGCTGAGGGATATCCGGGTCGGATACGAGCCGTGGCATCTGGACCTCAGCCTGGGCGAGTGGGCGTCGGACGGTCTGCTGGCCATCTTCTTTTTCCTCGTCGGCCTTGAACTTAAGCGGGAGTTCCTGATCGGGGATCTGCGCGAGCCCAGCAAGTCGGTCGTGCCCGTTGCCGCTGCCGCAGGTGGGGTCGCTGTTCCCGCCATCATCTATTCCGTGGTCAACCTGGCCAGTCCCGAAACGCTGAGGGGGTGGGCGATCCCGACGGCGACGGACATCGCCTTCGCCGTAGCTGTTCTGGCCCTGATCGGGTCGCACCTGCCGGGTGCGTTGCGGATTTTCCTCCTGACACTCGCAGTTGTCGATGACCTGATCGCAATTGGCGTCATCGCGTTCTTCTACTCGCAGGACATTCGTCCGGAACCGCTGCTGCTGGTGCTGCTCGCCTTGGGTTCCTACACCTTTCTTGCACACAGGTACCGGCGGTTCTTCAGTACAGGGGCAGCGGCCTGGCTGATCCTGCTTCCCTTGGGTGCTGCCGCCTGGGTGCTGGTCCACAATTCAGGGATTCACGCGACTGTTGCAGGAGTCATGCTGGGCTTCTCTGTCCCGCTGGCTCACTCCAACGGCGGACCGCAGCCGGGTGGGGGGTTGGCCGAGATCCTGGAGCACCGGCTGCGCCCCGTTTCAGCTGGTGTCGCCGTGCCGGTGTTCGCCTTCTTTGCCGCCGGTGTACAGGTGGGCGGCCGGGACGGGATCGGATCCTTGGTCTCGAACCCGGTGACTGTCGGGATCATCATCGCCCTGGTCGTGGGCAAACCGATCGGGATTCTCGGAACGGTCTGGCTCCTTACCAAGGCCACCAGGGCAAGACTGGACCGTTCCATCAAGTGGATCGACATTTTCGGAGTTTCGCTCCTCGGCGGGATCGGCTTCACCGTTTCCCTGCTGGTTGCGGAGCTCAGCTTCGGCCACGGCAGCAACTACGGTGACCAGGCGACGACCGGGATCCTGGCGGCGTCCCTCATCGCCTCACTGCTGGCGGCCACGGTCCTGCTGCCCAGGAACCGGCACTACCGACAGGCCAGCTCGCCCCGGCCTGCCAGCGCAGCCGGCCCAGGCTCCGAAGAGTCTTCGCAATCGACTGCATAAACTGTCCGACGCAGGGGGCCCGGCACCGGACGCAACAAGGCTGCCGGCCGACCTGCCACGGTAACCCGCTGCACCAGATCATGGAGCGGGAAGAGAACCATCACTGCGATCTTGCCGTCTAGCGTTGCTCGGCGAGGGAAGGACCGTCAGCCAGACAGCCAACGCCTGCGCGTACTCCTCCGCCAGCGCGTTCCGGCCTTCGGGCGGACGCCAGTGTCGCTGTACCGGTAGGGGCCGACGGCAAGCCCGGGCAGCAGCTCGGCGGGTTCGGGCAGGCGCTGCTTCCGCGCACATGTTTGACGGTAAGCCTGCCATCGCTCGAATGCCTTCACGCATAAATAGTTAAGAACATACCCCCGGGGGTCTATGTGAGGGGTATGTTTTTCGCTCATAAACGAGGACAAAAGATCCCTGCGAAATCAGCACAAACAGCCCCATCCCACTGCGATCACCACATGTTCACTAGCTGGAACGGCCGGAAGCATAGGCGTGATTTCGCTATCAAAGAAGAACACGAAGCCCGCAGGGCAAAGGAGGTGATCGGTTCCACTGCTGAGGCGGTGAATACTTGAGTCCATCCGCCACCGCGCCATGTCTCACGCTGACCCCGAACCGGAGGGCGACTTCCTCGTTGGCCGCGACCCCTGGTGACAGGATGGGCTTGGAGTCGTGATCGCTTCTGGCCAGCGTGCAAAAGCAAGATCGGTGACAGCGGCAACGACGCCAGGGCAGTCCTGAGTAACCAATTCCCACGCAAGCGGGAAATCTTTGTGCACTGCAACGCACGAAAGGCGCTGCTCGACGGGACTCGACTTGTCATCGCCGACGAGGTCTCATAGCCTTCGTTGCGTCGGGGAGCACCGTGGTGCGAGATCACCAGAGTCTTGGACCAACTGCTTACATCAACTGGGACCGCTACCGAGAGTACCGGGCTTCTGAAGGATCTCTACTTCCTGCTGCGTGAGCTCAGTCCTCGTTGCCAGCAGCTCAATGTCCTGCCTCACCTGCTCCCATGCTGGCGCGGCTTCGCGATGCGTCGGGTTGGCCGCTGAGAGAAGCTTAGCAAGATCCATACCAACCTCGACGACATCCCGGAGTCGCGTCGGATTGCCAGGGTCAAGTGCGGTCAACTCGCGAAAGTACCGGTCCGCCTCCTGGTGGAGGGCTGCTGCGGTTTCGACATCCTCGGACCCGACGAGGACTCCAGCATTATTGAGTGCAACGGCAAGTAACCGAATCTCTTTCAGATCCCCTTGATGGTTCGGGAGCCTGCGCTTCTGCAACTCAATACATTCGCGCCATTTGGCGAGTGCACTCGCTGGTTCAATCGAGCTCGAAGCTTCCGCATTCCATGCCAGTGAGCGCCCGAGTTGCCACTCCCAGTCTTCGTCACTTGGGTGACCTTCCAACTGGGCTTTCGCGAAGTGGACAGCTTCGGCGTAGAAGCGGCTGGCTTCGACGGGGTCGATGTCGTCAACAATGACTCCTGAGTTCTTGAGCGCCAGCCAGTGAACCAGGGCGGGGAAGCCGTCGGCAACATCCAAGTCGAGAACCTTCCGGTAGCCGAGAAGCGCAGTTACCGTGTCCTCCTTGGGAATGGCGTCGGCACTCCACTTGAGTGCCCATGCCAAGTCGTTCTTCCATCGGGGCTCACTTGGCTCCACCGCAAGGAGGTGGCGTGCGACTTCAGCAGCGCGGCCGGCGAACTCTTGCGCCGCTGGATGTGAGACCTGGCGGAGGTGCTTAGTGGCGTGCATTAGCCCGTATAGCAGATCCGATTGGGCCGAAGTGGATGCCTCGCTGTAGGCCGACTCCGCCAAGTTCTCGAAGATTGAAGTTGCTTCGCGAAAGTCACTGAGCGCTGAGTCAGGCTCCGCAGGCAGGTACCGCGAGTTGGCGTTTAGCAGTGAGAAGGCGAGTCCCCGACGGACCAGCCGGTTGCCGGGATAATCATCTGAGAGGCGACGGCGCGCAGCGTGGGTCGCCACAAAAAGGTCATGCGCGGGGGCACTCATCGAGACACGATCGAATTCGGTGGCGAGTCCGAAGATAGCGCGGGTTGCCTTGTAGGCATCGTCAGGTGAGGCATGCTCGACTATGAGTCGAAGTGCTTTCTGGATCGTGGGTACCGTAGAAGCCAGAGCATCAAGTTCCTTGCTTCGCGATGTGTTGGTGGCCTGGCCCTCTAGGAAGCGGTCGATGGAGAAACTAAAGTCGCTGGCAGCCGTCTTGCTGTTATTGAGGTTCTCGGTGAGCGACGAGAACTGTGTCACTACCTCTACCCAGGTGTCCGGCCCCTCAGCGTCCTGAAGACTTCTACTGTTTTCGGCCAAGTAGAGAAGGGAGAAGCCCAGCCGGCGGGCAAACCCGTAATCCTTGGGGGTCTCTGCTACCAGTGCTCGCCGTATCGCCACGGCTTCCTGATAGAGGGCCTGCGCACCTCTAGCGTCGGTCTTATTGGTGAAGGTGCCCAAGTCATTGAGTGCGATGGACAGATTCAGTCTGCTCTCGTGGAGCTCGTCTGGCGTTGAACTCTTCTGCTTGGCGACGATCTGCGCCGCCTCGCGTGCGGCTTCCAGGGCGGACTCGTAGCTCGTCCTTGCTTGCCAAACGAGGTCTTCGTCAGAAGTCTTGGCGGCGAGTTTCTGCTGGATATCACCGGCAAGGCGGTTCGTCTCAAACCGCAGAGCTGGGTCGTCGGCGGCTGCTGAAACCTCCATGGCCTGTTGCAAAAGTTTGAGGGCTCCGTCGGGGTTGTCCTGCTGTGACTCGACCTTGGCCTGCAAGACCTTGATCCAACCTGCTTGTGACAGCCGTCCAACTTTGGTGTACTCGGAGTGGGCTTGGTCGAAGTATCGCCTGGCGGTGTTAAGGTCACCGGATTCTCCATGCGACCGACCAAGTTGCTCGGCTGCCCAAGCAGCGTCTTCTGGTGCTCCATACTCCGAGCGGAACATGAGCAACTCCTGAAGTGCTGCCTTCCGCTTGTCGACGTTGTCTTCATGGTCTGCCACTCGCACAAGCCAGTTCAGCGCCTCATCAACAGTCTTGGTTGGGTCGAGTCGTGGCAGCATTAGCGAAAGCTGAACCCTGGGTGCCTCGCGAAGCGCCCTTGCTTCTTGAAACAGCGCCGTCGCACGTTCCAAGTTCCCGCGTTCGAATTCGGCGTCGCCGAGTTGGACCTGCGCCATGGCGATCAGTGTCGAGATGCCTTCCGACTCGGCGAAATCAAGCAAATCACCAGAGTAGTTGCATGCGGCCTCGCGATCTTGGGCGTCTTCAGCCGACCCGATCCGCTGCATCAGACGCTGAAAGCGGACTGCAGCGATTCGATTGAGCCGCACGGTGCCAACACGAACCCGACCGGGCCGGTTCTGAAAGCGTGTCGCGTACCGCGCCCGCAGGATGATTCGGCTGTCGCCACCTTTTTCCACGGCGTCGAGTGCTGCCAGAGCACGCTCGACCATGGGTTCGTGCGCGCCAACGGGCGACGCCAGGAGGACTTGACGGGCACCCGCGAGGTCTCCATAAAGCGCCACTCTCTCCCACGCGCGACCGATGAGCCCAGACGCGTCCGACGAGTCGAGTTCGGTCTGGTTGAGGATGGACTGCGCCTTGGTGCGCTCTCCGACATCCATCAAGTAGGCGGCCTGCTGGAATGGATCTTCGGCCATGGCAACCGCTTCCGAAACGGCCCCCTCCGCGTCGAACTGCAAATCACCAGCAAGAACCATCTGGAAGTGAAGAAGCGCCGCGATATAGGAGGACCAGTCTCGTCCGCCCGACATGTAGTGAATCGGACGCCCCGCCTGATCGAACGCAACAGCAGTCAGCATCAGCTTGAGCTCATCGGGAAGCTTGTGTTGTGACCTAAACTTCAGTGCCTCGTCGATATAGGCATACCGCTCGATGGTGTCGACCACGTTGTCAGGCGGAAACAGGACCAGGGTCTTTCCGAGCAATCCGAGCTCCAACAACTGGGTCATCTCCCAGCCCAGGCTCTGAGTCTTTCCCGCAAGCACGAGGAGCCCGTCAGTTCGCGACGCAGTGGACCTGATCGCGTCTTTCCAGTTGTCGTGGTCCCAATAGGTGCGCGATGCGCCGAGCATGGGGAGTTTCTCGCCTGGCTTGCCAACGCCCACTAACTCGCTACGGCCTAATAGTGCAGATGAGAGCACCTCCTCGAATCGCTTCCTGCCAGGGACGAAGCGATATCGCGGACCTATCGAGCCATAGGGCGAATACAAGCGAAGGTCGTCGTCTCCGAAAGATCGGAGGAAGAGGACTGCGTCAGTCTTGGTGGTCCTAGCGAAATCGAATTCCTTCACCTTCTGGAGATGCCGGTCGATGATCGCAACGGGCAGGTAACAGTAGGTGAGGAGCCCGATAGCGAGAGCCATCAGCGGAATCCCCGAGAACCACTCACCGGTGTTTACGTGAGCGATTCCTTGGCCAGCTGTGAAGATTCCTACGGCGACAATCGCTCCCTTGAGACCAAGAGTGAGCAGTGCGACCGCGATATCAGTCCTTGACCGGGGCCCTCTTCCGTCGACCAAACCAAACAAATCGGATACCAGCCAAGAAAACGTGCCTGCGGCGACAACGTACAGGCCAATAAGGGCCGCAGGGATCCACAACGTAAGTCCAAACCAAGTCATGCCGACGGTCAACAACAACGCGAAGACCCCTGGCCCGACAACGATCTTTCGCATCATTCGCCGGACCGTAACTGCTTGGTCATCGATTTCCTGCACGCGGCCACCGGCCTGCTCAAACTCGGCCATTTCCTCAAGGAGCCATCCGTAGTTCGGCTTGTTCCTGCGTCGCTCGACCATGCCTCGGTCAGTGAGGGCGTTGACCAAGACAAAGGCGCTTATTAGCAGAAGGAAGACGGCAAGACCAAGCATCGATCAGCCCCTCACTGCGCCGTCGGGCCAGATGGTCGTCTGGTCGTGGTGGGTCGCCGGGTGTTTCGCGATGGCTGAGGCTCCTTCCGGCAACTGCCGAGTTCTTTAGGCCCTTGATGGCATACTTGTCGATGCCCACCAAGAGGCCTCGGCTGTCGCTCATGCACTCTCCCCGTCCAACCCGACTCTATGGGTGACAATGGGTTGAGTGTACTCGTTCGGGGACGGGATTCGATCCCATCGATGAAAGAGTTCGGGACCCTATCCGTACGACGCCCAGGCAGTGCGGCAGTCCCGTGCGGGTGGAAGCCATCCAGCAGCACCAGGAAGGCAGCTGCTGGTGTGGTCAGAGCTGGTGGTGACGGGAACCAGGCCAGGAACTTAATCACGTTCATTCGCCTCCCATCCGGAAAACGAGTTCCCGAGCGCCCCCAAGAAGCCTGCCGAAGGCCCTCTAATTTAGCCTCCTCATAGCTGGGACCCACCGTGGCTGGCTTCGTCGACGCTGGTCGATGTCGTGGACCGACATCCGGGACATCTTGCTTGGTTCCTGAGGTTTCAAGCACGAGTTGAGCCCCAAGGCAGGACCCTGGGGGCGCTCCCTCTCGCTATCAACGTAAGTCGTCCCCCCACGACGGAAGGTCGTCAGCTGTTCAGCGCGTCTATGACGACAGGCAGGTACCTGCGCACCTGCTCCCGGTCGCTGTCCTTCTCTCGCTCGGACAGCTGTGCGTAGGGTGTCTCGATCTGGGCCTGCCAACGCGTTGCCAGTTCAGCGGGAATCACTAGAGAACCATCATCCTGGCGCTCACACTGGTCGTGGACGTACCGCTGCCAGTGCGCCCACCGTTCGTGCTCGATGGCCGCCAGCTGTTCGACGGTGTTCACGCTCTCAAGCGCTTCACGGATCCCATCGGGCGAGGGCATTAGATCAAGTCCTGTTTCACGAGCTTCCAATAGTGCTGGCCGAGCACGGTCAGCTCACAGGCCTTCGATTCCATCGCAGCGTGCCACATATGAGGCGCATCGACCGGGCGGACCAGGTTGACTTTGACCAGCGCCTGCAGCACGGCAAACTCAGCGGTCTTGACCGGGTCCGGCAACGGAACAGACTCATCCTCTGTTCCAGAGCGATGCGGCTCATAGCTGGGGTCCAGCTGGAGCTGTCTGGTTGGCTCGTCGAACAGGACCGTGAGCTTTTGCAGCTGGGCCAGCTCGATCGGTGCCTTCGTCTCCCGGAGCGAGACGAACTTCTTCACGTTCGTCTTGAACACAGGCCGTTGCGCCCAGTTCCCGAGGGACTGGTCGATGTGCGCGTAAACGCTCCCGGGGGTCACGTCGCCCACCAGGTTACCCGCGGCCCCGCTCAACGCATCCACGAGCAGGCTGGTGAACACCCCCGAGCCGCCGGTCTCCATGGCGTACTGCTCGGCGGTCGACGCAGTGAGGATGGTGACGCCCTCCTTGATCTCGGCGACCTGGGCCGCGACAGCGTTGCCGCCCGCGACTCCGCTGTGGCAGCTGTCGAGGATGATCACCTTGTTCTTTGCCGGCGAGCTGTTCGCGAAGGTCATGACATCGAACAGGGAGAGCCCGTCGTGCCCGTCAGCGCAGTCGCTCGCGCACAGGTAGCCGCCGGCCCCGTCGATGAAGCCGTGGCCAGAGAAGTAGAACAACGAGATCTCGGCGTCGTCCTCGAAGAGCTCCTCGACGGCCTCCCTCAGCTGGGTGCGGGTCACAGTTGCCCCGGGGCCGGTGCTTGTCATCAGCCTCGGCTGCTGGAAGTTGAGCGTGCCGTCCGCGTGCCGCTCGAGTACGGCCTTGACGGCGTGTGCGTCATTCACTGCGCCGCTGAGTGACCCGATTTGGTCGTAATGGTCGATCCCGACGATGAGCGCTTTACGCATGTTGCCGAACCTCAGAGAGAGTCAATGAAGGTGGAAATGTTCACATCGCTCCAAGCGACCGTGCGGAACCCATCCAGCCTCGTGCTGTCGGTGGAGTACGCCCAAACGCCGAGAAGCGGCTTGCCCTCTTCCTTGGCGCATTCGATCTCCCACTTCTGCCCGGAGGACGTCACCGAGTTCTTGCTCACCAGTGCAATCACCCCATGCGAGCGGCGGATGCGCGTACGGACCTTGTCCTTCCAGCCTGAGTCGTAAGGTTCCTTGACCGACATGTCGATGAACTCGTACGGTGCGCGAGAGTGCAGCGACTGCCCCTTCAACAGGTCCCGCATACGCTCGTCCTCAATAGCAAACGCCACGAAAACAGTCTTCTTCTCAGCCAACTCGGCCTCCCCAAATGTGCGAGCTGCAACCATCATTAGTCGCATCAGAACTCACTGAAGAGACTATCGGCACCCAGTGACATTTTTCGTGTCAGGGCGGACATGGCAGAGGAAACTGGAGCATAAAACGCGGTAAAACCTGCCATCTCCCGCCCCTACCATACGCTCACTTAAAGGCATACACCCGGGGGTCTATGTGAGGGGTATGTTTTTCGCTCTTAAACGAGGAGACAAGACTCCTGCTAAATCAGCACAAGCAGCCCCATCTCACTGCGAATACCACATGTTCACTAACTGTCGAGTTCCGACAGCACACGCCGGCAAAACTCGCCGTCGAGGGTGAGGGAAAGAGTTAGTGATGCATCCGCGTAGGTCCCGGAACTGGAGGCTCGTCCCTGGTCGCCGCCGCTCGGATTTCGGTGTGGTCACAGGAGGCTCACGGGCAGACGGCTCCGATGCCGATGCCTGCGGTTTTCCACATAGACCAAGACGCAGTAATCGTGAAAGCTGCGCCGAATTGGCACCGCTCCAGAATTGTCGGCCAGCATCAGTAGAGTTGACCCATGATCCCGGAAGACCGCTTGATGACCGTCAGCTCCGTGCTTCAAGGCGGGTTCACTACAGACAGTGTCTCTGCCTTGGCCTCGTTTTCTGTCCCCGAGGTTCCTAGTTGGATCACAGACATTACTGCAGCCACACCCGGCTTCGGCTTGTCGCTAGAGAAGCTTGGCTTAGACGCAACGAAGTTGGTGGATTCCACTGCCATATCGTCGATTGCTAGTGCCGCACTCCTTGGCGACAACTACATGAGTGCGATGGAAAAACTTGGCCTGGACTCGATGAAGTCCTTGGACAAGCCGTTCGCGGGGCTGGACTCAGTCCTAGGCTCAGGACTGGATATGGGC
>NZ_JBFUKK010000036.1:0-27278 GCF_056400885.1 Arthrobacter sp. P4_H3 | reverse complement strand
GTTACGCCGGCAACAACGCGGACAGTGCAGCGGACAGCGGCGACGGGACCGGCTGCGGCGGGGCAGACGGCACCCTGGACAGCGGCGACGGGACCGGCGGCGCAGCTGATGCCGATCTGGACCGGCGGACCCGGCAGCAGCGGCTCCTGGACGGCCTCGTCAGTGCCTGCAAAACAGCCCTCACCACCGGAACCCTCCCGGCCACGGGAGGACTCCGCCCGCAGGTCATGGTCACCATCGACTACCGCGACCTCCTGGACCGCCTCGAACACACCACCAACCAGGGACCCCGCCACCGCACCCGGACCGCGGCCACGGGCACGGCCACCGGCACTGGCGCCGGCACTGCTGGGCCGGCCGGACCCTGGGACGCAGACCACGCCAGCGACACCACCCTCAGCCCCGAAAGCACCGGCAGGCTCCCCGGCACCGGCTCGTTCACGTTCACCGGCCCGGTCCCGGCGTCCTTGGTCCGGAAGATCGCCTGCGACGCCGACATCATCCCCGTCCTGCTCGGCAGCCAAGGCCGCATCCTGGACATCGGCCGCACCACCAGGATCTTCCCGCCCCACATCCGCAAAGCCATCACCGCCCGCGACCAAGGCTGCGCCTTCCCCGGCTGCACCATCCCCGCCCCCTGGTGCGAAGCCCACCACATCACCTACTGGTCACACGGCGGACCCACCAACACAGACAATGGAACCCTGCTCTGTTCCCATCACCACCACCTCATCCACAAAGAACAATGGACCATCCAGGTCAAAACCGGGGTCCCGTGGTTCATCCCGCCACCCCACATCGACCCACGCCAACGGCCACAACAGAACAACTACTTCAAGACCTGAAGTACGGGCTGAGGTCGGGCGCCGCTGTGCACCGCCCAAACTGGGGAAACCCAGGTCGGGTCGGATCGGGCCAGAAGCGGTAGACCTCCCGATGGCCGGGGCGTTTTCTAACAGGTCGCGCATATCCCCCACGCGGCTGCACCAGGCTGTGGGGTCCGCGCTATGGGGTCCGCGACCGGCTTTCCGGGTTCTTATCGTGGGGGGCGTCCCAGCGAATTGCTCAGACTACGTCGCCAAGACGGGCCACATCGGGGGCCAGGGTGAGGGGTAGGCGATGCAGCCGCGTAAGTGCGGCGGCGGCTTCGCTGCCTTCTTCCGCGGTGTACGTGAGGATGCGGTGGCCGGAGTCGTCCGGCATGGTCAGGACCTCGAACCCGAGCTCCAGGCACCCGAGCCGGGGATGGTCCAGTTTCTTGTGCCCTGACATGCAGTTTTCAACCGGATGTTCTGCCCACATCGTTGCGAACTCGGGGCTTTTGAGGGTCAGTTCCCCAACGAGTGCGGCGAGTTCGATGTCGTCGGCGAACCGTCCGGAGAACAGCCGCAGGGACGCGACGGCACGGGCGGCCTCGGAGCGCCAGTGCGGGTACAGGCTGCGTGTGGCCTCATCCAGGAAGAGCATTCTGGTCATGTTCGGCCGCTGGGACGGCGTGTCCGGGGCGTCGAAGTCCAGGTGCGAAGCCACCAGCCAGTGCCCGGCCCGGTTCCAGGCCAGGACTTCAGTGCGCTTGCCCAGCACCACCGAGGGAACACTGCCCATGGAATCGACCAGGCGTTTCGTGCCTGGCCGCACCTGGTCGGGCCGGGTGCGGGCGGTTTTGGGGCTTCGGCCTTTGATGCCGGAGAGGTCGGAGAGGTGTTTCCGTTCGATCTCGGTCAGGGCCAGGGCCTGGGCGAGGGAATTGACGATCGCATCGGAGGCGTTGACGTGTTGGCCCTGTTCCAGCCGGGCGTAGTAGGTCACGCTCATCCCGGCCAGCATGGCCACTTCCTCACGCCGCAGCCCGGGAACACGGCGGGTGCCATAATCCATCAGCCCGACGTCGGCCGGGCTCAGGGCGGCCCGTCGTTTGCGTAGGAAGTCGCCCATCGCTGCTGGTTGGTTCATACCTGTGAGTATTCACGAACATTCCCGGATATGGGTAGCACTGCCAGTGCTACCCACAACACGGCGTGGCTGTTCCCGCCCGGCGTCGGCAGGCTGGAGAGGAAAACCCGCCCACGCACTCAGTGATTGGACACTTCCACGATGACAACGCACGACACCACCCCTCTCCCCCGGCTTGAAGCAATACCAGCACCGCCCACACCGCCGGCTGAACAAGGTTCTGTCCGGATGACCGGGCGGCAGCGGCTGATCATGGTGCTGCTGCTGACAGCCAGTTTCACCCTCGCAGTCGACTTCTCCATCCTTAACGTCGCGCTGCCCCGGATCGGGGCTGACGTCGGCTTCGCCTTGGAACACCTGCAATGGATCGCCACTTCCTTCGCACTGTGCGCGGCAGGATTCACCCTGTTCTTCGGCCGGGTCGCTGACCTGTTCGGCCGCAAACGGCTCTTCATCGCCGGCATGGCGCTGCTCGGGATCGGCTCGCTCGTCGGCGGCCTCGCCACCGACCCAGGTGTGCTTCTCGCCGCCCGTGTCGCCCAGGGGATGGCCACCGCCGCCGTCACCCCGGCCGCACTGTCGCTACTCACCACGTCCTTCCCGGAAGGGCCGCTGCGGGACAAGGCCTTAGGTTTGAATGGTTCCTTGATGGCCGCCGGGTTCACTGCCGGTGCGATCCTCGGTGGGCTGCTCACCGACCTGCTGTCCTGGCGGTGGGCATTCTTCATCAACATCCCCATCGCCCTGTTCGTCCTCATCCTTGCCCCGAAACTGCTGACCGAGTCCGCCCGCGGGAACCGGACGAAACTGGATGTGCCGGGAGCCTTCACGGTGACCCTTGCCCTGCTGCTGCTCGTCCTCGGTCTGACCACCGCGGGCGAAAAGGGCTGGGCTCAACCGCTGGCGTGGGGACCACTGGTAGCGGGAGTGATCCTGTTCGTGCTCTTTTTCTTCATCGAGAAGAACACGCCGCATGCGCTGGTGCCCGTGGCGATCCTGCGGCGGAACAACATCGCCTGGGGCAACATCGCCGGGATCCTGGCGTTCGCCACCGAAACGTCCCTGGTGTTCGTGCTGACCCTCTACCTTCAGCAGGTCCTCGGCTACACCCCGCTCGGTGCCGGACTGGCCTTCGCCATCCTCGGCATTGGCACCGTCACCGGCGGGATCATCGCCCCGAAACTCATCGGCAAACTGGGCAACAAGAACACCATCATCGCCGGACTCACCGTCCAGGCCGCGGCCACCGGATCCCTCCTCTTCATCAACACAGGCCAGGCCTCACTGATCCTCGTCCTGATCGCCACGTTTGTCGGCGGGGTCGCGAACCTCGCCGCCATCGTCGGGTTTATGGTCACCGCCACCACCGGTCTCCCCGACACCGAACAGGGACTTGCCACCGGCCTGACGACCATGAGCCAGCAAATCGGCATCACCATGGGAATCCCCCTCATGAGCACTATCATCGCCGCGTCCCTGGTCCACGGCGGCATCGGTGATGCACCGGATCAGGTACTGCACTCGGTACTGCCGGCCATCGGGCTCAACGCCGTTCTCTGCCTGACGGCGGCAGTCCTGACAGCCCTGTTCCTTCGCCGGCCAGCCCGCGTCGTGGATTAAACCTTCCCCAACTGTGACGTCCGGCTGGCCAAGGCAACGCACCGTTCCAGCTTCTTCACCGCTCAGGCTGGCAGTGTCCGGCCATGACGTCTTCGGCGTTCCGAATTAGTCCAGGAAGGCGTCGGCTTCCGCCAGTGCCTCGTCCAGGATTGCCAGGCCCGCGGCGGCGTCGGAGTCGTTCACGTTGAGGGGAGGTGCGACATGGACGCGGTTGCCCTGGGTCAGCGGCAGCAAGCCCCTGCTCAGGCACGCCTTAGTGAAGGAGACCATCGGCGCGTTCGCCGCACCAGTGGCTCCTACCGGTACGAGCGGCTCTTTGCTCAGCCGGTTGCGGACCAGTTCAGCGGTCCAGAGGCCGCCGATGCCGCGAACGTCGCCGACGGACTCGTGCCTCCCGGCAAGCTCCCTGAGTCCTGGCCCCAGGATGTCCGTGCCGAGTCGGGCAGCTGCCGCGACTGTGCCCTCCTCGCGCATCGCGCTGATGGCGGCGACCGCTGCTGCGCAGGCGAGCGGGTGGCCGCTGTACGTCAATCCCGCCGGGTAGGGCCGCTTGGTGAACATCTCGTAGATTGCGTCGCCGACCAGCACGCCGCCCAGCGGCACGTACCCGGAATTCACGCCCTTCGCAAACGCCAACAGGTCCGGTGCCACGCCATCGTGGTCGACGCCGAACCAGGCTCCCGTCCGGCCGAAGCCGACCATGACCTCGTCAGCAATGTAGACGATGCCGTGGCGGTCGCACAGCTCGCGGACCCCGCGCAGGTAGCCGGCCGGTGGCACGATGACCCCCGAGCTGCCGGTCACCGATTCCAGGACCAGGCCGGCGATCGTCGACGGGCCTTCCAGGAGGATCACCTGCTCAAGATGGGCGAGCGCCCGTTCGCATTCTTCCTCCGGGGTCCCCGACCCGAACGCCGACCTGTACAGGAAGGGTCCGAAGAAGTGCACGGCACCCGCCGCGCCGGTGTCCGAGGCCCAGCGGCGCGGGTCTCCGGTGAGGTGGATCGAGGTCGATGTCGAGCCATGGTAGGAGCGGTACGCGGCGAGCACTTTCGGCCGGCCCGTGTAAAGGCGCGCCATCCGGACCGCATGCTCGATGGCCTCCGTTCCACCGTTGGTGAACAGCACGTGCCCGAGGCTCTCCGGCGAGACCTCCACAATCAGCCGCGCCGCTTCGCCCCGGACATCGGACGCGTTCCCGGGTGCGAGCGTGCAGAGACGGTCGGCTTGCTCCTTGATTGCAGCCACGATGCGCGGATGCTGGTGACCAAGGTTGGTGAACACCAGCTGCGAGCTGAAGTCCAGGTAGCGCCGTCCGCCGGCGTCAATGATGTAGCTCCCCGATCCACCGACAAAGGCAGGCACGTCCCGCGGCCCCTGGACAGCCCAGGGGTGGAAGACCAGTTCGTCTAGATTCATGACCAACCTCCGTTGCTCCAGTGCCGGGCTGTTCCCCTCTACAGCTTCACCTTGGCACCGTCACCCGGCAGCGTCCATAGCCCTCGCGCTCCCGACAACGGCCGAGACCCAGGCGGCCCGGAAACGCAGGTGCGCATCGCTTTACCCGTTGCGACAACGGTCTGAACCGCCCGGGCTTTACGCCCAAATGTATTTCACTCATTGGAATGCCCGACGACGGGCGGCAGCGTTTGAGGGCATGCTCAAATAGGGGGAGGAACCGTTGGAACCGTTAGTCCAAGCAGAGGCAGAAGGGGTGGCCGACAGGGTCCAGGAAGACCCTGAACGTGGTGCCGGGCTGCGTCTCCGCTTTGGTGGCCCCCAGCCTGATGACCTCTTTTTCGCCGTCGTCCAGATCCCGCACCACCAGGTCCAGGTGCATCTGCTGTGGGCGGGACTGGCCCGGCCATTCGGGCGCTTGGTAGCCGTCCACCTGCTGGAACGAAATGCAGTTGCTTCCGTCGTCGGGCCGGATCTCTGTCCAGTCACCTTGACCCTTCACGTTCCAGCCGAGCAGAGCGGCGTAAAATCCCGCAAGCGCACCCGCATCGGGGCAGTCGATGACGAGGGTTGGGAAGCGCGCGATAGCCATACGGGCATGCTACCGCCCGAAAGTGGGTCTGTCCCTAGGGTCCGCGGACGAAGTAGTCGGCTGCCGTGCGGAGGACGCCTCCCCTGACCTGGTCGCCTTAGCCCCGGGCCCCGTCCTACCGGACTGACCCCACCGCCAGGTGCTGCACCCGCCCGTCCACGAACGTGGCCAGAACCTGCGCAGCAGCCAGGTCATCCGGGGCAACCGACAGCGGATCGGCGTCGAACACCGTGAAATCCGCGCGTTTCCCGACCGTGATGGACCCGGAGACCGCCCACTCCCCCGCAGCCCTCGCCGCGTGCGAGGTGTAGCCTTCGAGCGCCTGCAAAGCAGTGAGGGCCTGGCCCGGAACCACCGGCTGTTCGTCCCGGTGGCCGGACCGCCGTCGTAATTGCGCGTCGGCCAGGATGGGCAGCGGTTCGAACGGGGCGATCGGCCAGTCGGAGCCGAGCGCCAGGGTGGTACCCGCCGCGCGGAGGTCCGCGCACCGCCAGGCATTGTTCGCGCGTTCCGGCCCCAGCCGCACGGACCAGTTGTCCGTCTGGTCAGCGCGGGAGTAGTGGGTGCAGTGCGTCGGCTGCATGCTCGCCACCAGGCCAGCCCGGGAGAACCGCTCGACGAGCGCGTCCGGGACGGTTTCGAGGTGCTCGATCCGGTGCACGGCCGCCGGTGCATCCGACCGCACCGCGGGAGGCAGGGACTCGAAAGCGTCCAGGACTGCGGCCACTCCGGCGTCGCCGATCGCGTGCGTGGCCGTGGGAATCCCGCGGCCGGCGAAGAAGCGCACCGCCGCCGCGTACTCCTCCGGGCGGGGCCAGAACGGGGCCACGGACTCCCCATAGATATCGGGTTCGAACAGCCACGCGGTGCCGTTGTCCACCGTGCCGTCCACGAACAGCTTGATGCCGGCCACCTCCCATCGCCGTCCGCCCAGTCCGATCTGCTCCGCGAGCGGCTGCCAGTCCTGCTCGCCGCTGCCGGGCATGCACCAGGGTGAGATCCGCAGGCGCAGCGGGAGACCGCCGTCGACGTCGTCCGTCAAGTCCGCGGGGGCCTCACCCTCGAGGGCACGGAAGAGTTCCAGCGAGTCCTCCCCGCAGTCCATCACGTGCGCCCCCGTCAGCCCGGACCGCGCGAACTGCGTAAAGAGCTGCGCCAGCCTTACCTTCCGTTCCTCGAAGGACTCCGCCGGCATCAGCTGCGCCACGAGCTCAATGGCGGCGGCCTCCAGCAGGAGCCCCGTCGGCCTGCCGCTGGGGTCGCAGACAACTTCCGAGGCCTGGTCGAACGCCCGCGGTCCGGTGACACCGGCCAGTTCCAGTGCCCGCGAACCGGCCAGGGCGGAATGCCCGTCGAAGAGTCGGATGAGGCACGGCCGGCCGGAGACGACGTCGTCAATCAGCTCGCGGTGGGCGGGGGCGGATCCGAACACATTGGGATCAAGGCCCCAGCCCCGTACCCAGTCCCCCGAGGGGGTTGCCTCGGCTGCGGCTCGCAACAGCGCGCGCACCCCGGCAAGGTCCTTGGCGCCGGAGAGGTCGCAGCCGCGGGTCAGTTCCAGGCCGAAGACAGGGTGGATGTGGCAGTCCACCAGGCCGGGCGTCAGCACGGCGGCACCGAAGTCGATGACCTCCGCGGCCGGCCAGCCCTCGGCATCCGCACGGCTTCCGACGGCGGCAATCACGCCGTCCTGGACGGCCACCGCCTGCGGCGCGGGTCTTCCGGGCGTCCGGTCCTCCATCGTGTGGATGGTGTCGGCCAGGATGATCACATCAGGATTCATGGGTTTCGAAGCTTCCAATCTGCGCGAAGGTCTCGGGACGGTGGCGGCGCACCCAGCGGGCTGCCAGGAGCCCCGCGATGAAGACGAGGGGCGTTACCAGGATGAGGATGGTGTTGGTCAACGCGTCGGCGAAGGTGAGCAGCTCGATGTTCAGGCCGATCAGCAGCACCACGCCAAAGAGCAGGATGGCGGAGGCCAGGCTGAGCGGCACCATCAGTTTGTGCGTCGCTGCAGCGGGGTTCCGGCGCAGGTAGAGGAAGGCCGCAACTGAAACCAGGCCCTGGAGTCCGACGATGCCGAAAATTCCGGGGGTATTCACCCAGATCAGCAGCTGCTGGTACGGGTCGGCGTTGAGCAGGGCGCAGATGGTGATGACCACGGCGGCGAGGACTGTCTGCAGCTGGCCGGCGCGGTGCGGGGACTGGAAGTTGGGATGGGTACGGCCGAGGAAGGCGGGCAGCACGCCGTCGCGGGCCAGCATGTAGACGTAGCGGTTGATCGCGTTGTGGAAGGCCAGCTGCGAGGCGTAGACGCTGGTGACGATCAGAACGTACATCACCACTTCGGCCCAAGGCCCCACATAGTGGTTGATGGTCTGGAAGAACATCCCGCCGGCCATCTCGCCCGCGGCTTCGACGGCGCGGTCTTCGCCGTAGGCCTGGACCACGGTCCAGACGATGAAGGCGTAGAACACGGACATAAAGCCGACGGCGATGTACATGGCCCGCGGCACGGATTTGTCCGGGTTGCGGGCCTCGGAGCGGTACAGCACGGTGGACTCGAAGCCCATGAAGGCCGCGAAGCAGATGCCCAGGATCGCCAGGACGCCCGGGCCGAACGCGTGCTCCGGGCTGAAGGAACCCACGCTGATCCCATGGGCACCACCGCTGCCCAGGATGCCCGCCCCCATCACGGCGAGGATGCCCGTCTCGGCGATGAGGAGCACCCCGAGCACCTTCGCGCCGACGTCGATCCCCCGGTAGCCGAGGAACCAAACGGCTACGACGGCGGCGAGAGCGATGGCTGGCCACGGCACCTCGAGCCCGAACAGCACCTTGAACATGTCGTGGGTTTGGACCGCGAAGAGACCGTATACGCCGATCTGGAGGCAGTTGTAGGACACGATCGCCAGGATGGCGGAGGCCAGTCCCACCGTCTTGCCCATGGCCAGTGAAATGTACGTGTAGAAGCCGCCCGATGCCTTGACTTGGCGGGTCATGGCCATGAACCCGATGGCGAAGAGGGTGAGCACGATGCCCGCTAGGAGGTAACCGGCCGGGGCGCCAATGCCGCCGACGCCGATGGCTACCGGGGCCACGCCTGCCATGACGGTGAGGGGTGCTGCTGCCGAGATGACGAGGAAGGCGATGCCGCCCGTTCCCAGGGCATTGCGCTTGAGGGCGCCGTCCGCGGACGACGTCGGTTGTCTGGTTTGGGTATCCGGCACTAGTCCGTCCTTTCTTGGGAGCCCTGCTAAACGAAAGGCTTTCGTTTATTATGGAGGCGTGTGGCGCAGAGCACAATAGTTTTCCGAAAACGGCGCCGCCGGGTCCCGCCGACTAGGCTGGGCTGGACCGTCAAGAGCTGCAGTCAGGAGAACCCATGGGGCGCCCGCTCCTACCGCTGATATCCGTGGAGGCCCTCACCACGGCCGCCCTGGAGCTGGTCGATGAGAGCGGCGACTTCAGCTTCCCGAAACTGGCGAAGAGGATCGGCGTCAGCCAGTCCTCCATCTACAACCACGTCAGCGGCCGGGACGAGATCCTGGAGCTCCTGCGCCACCGGATCATCACCGAAGAGCCGTATCCGCCGGTGAACCACAGCGACTGGGAAGCCGCCCTGCGGGTCCTGATCCGCGCCTACCGGGACGCGTTCGTGCGCCACCCGCGGCTGGCGCCGCTCCTGGTCCTGCAAACGATCACTGATCCGGACGTCATCGGCCTGTACGAAGACTTGGCGCTGGCCCTTGAGGCGGCAGGATTCGGGGGACGGGACGTGGTGGCGGCCATCTCCACGATCGACAGCTTTGCCCTCGGCGCGGCCCTGGACCTGGCGGCTCCGGAAGTTGTCTGGGACCCGCCGGCGGAGGGCTACCCCACGCTCAAGCGCGCACTCGGCAATGCCGGCCCGTCGGAGGAACGGGGCGGGCACGCCTTCGACTTCGGCCTGGATGTGATCATCGGCGGGCTCCGGGCGAAGCTGACGGGGTAACGCCTTCGGGGACAATTCCAGGCGTCAGTTCCGCGACACCGCGTCCGCCCAGCCCGGGCTCAGCCGTCCGCCGGTGCCGGGCTGGACGCGAGGTTCCGGGTGGCAGGGCCCTGGATGACGGTACCGTCGGTGCTGAACCGGGAGCCGTGGCACGGGCAGTCCCAGGTAACGTCTGCCGGGTTGAACTCCACGGTGCAGCCCAGATGGGTGCAGACGGCCGATACGGCGGTGACGTCGCCCGCGGGACCGACGTAGACGGCGGTCTTTGCCCCGTCCACGTCCACCACGCTTCCCCTCCCCCGAACGAGGTCCGACCGGGTCACAACAGCCCCGCTCGGTGCGGCGGCAGTTTCGGGCGCCTCGCTGGCAGGCGCGGCGACGTCCTCCCCGTCGGCCGGTGCTGCGTCCGGGGCAGCTGCTGCCGGCGCGCTTTCAAGGACTCGGGTGCTGTCAAACACTGCCGCCCACGGGTTGTGCCGGCCGCACAGCGTGTCCCGAAGGATCAGGGCTGCGGCGGTGCCGTTGGTCAGGCCCCATTTGCGCAGTCCCGTGATCACGTGAACGTGCTTGGACTCCGGAGACATGAGCCCCACGTAGGGCAGCCCGTCTGCAGGCATGGCGTCCTGGGTGGACCAGCGGTAGACGATTTCGTCGACGCCCAGGCGGTCGCGGGCAAACCCGCTGAGCCGCCGGTACCGCTCGGCGGAATCGGTGCGCTCCGACGCGGGGTGGCCTTCCCCGCCGGCCAGTACGTAATTGGTTCCGTCGAGGCCGATGGTCAGGATGGAGCGCATCGGCTGGTCCGCGCTGAGGAACGTGGAGTCCAAGGGAGGAAGGGCCGTCCGTCCGGCCACGATATAGGAGCGGTGCACGTAGCACCGCTCATCAAAGATTCCATTGTCCTCAATGGGCATATTCGTCGCCACAATGATCTCCCGGGCCCGGACCGAGCCCCCGTCCGTGTCGACCACTGCCGGCGAACCGTCCCGGAAGCCCGTGGCAGGCGACTCCTCGAAGACAAAGCCACCCTCCCCGTCGACGGCGCGGGCCAGGCCCTGCACGTACCTGAGCGCGTGGATCTGCGCCTGGCCGTCGAAGCGGACCGCGCCCTTGACCGCAAAGGGCAGCGGCACTTCGGTGGTGAAGGACGCCGGAAGTCCGAGCCTGCCAGCCAGTGCCGCTTCCTCCCGGACCAGATCGAGGGTGCGCTCCGATTCGGCGTACGTGTAGTTGGATACCCGACGGAAGCCGCAGTCGATGCCTTCTTCGGCCACAGTGCCGGCCACATGCTGAATCGCGGCTTCGTTCGCCTCCCCGTAGAAGCGGGCTGCCTCGGCGCCGTGCCGGCCTGCCAGCTCGGTGTAGGCCAGCCGGTGCAGGGAAGTGACCTTGCCGGTGGTGTTCCCGGTGACTCCGGTGCCCACCCGGGCCGCTTCCAGCACGGCCACCGTCTGCCCTGCCCGCTTCAGGGCCAGTGCAGCGGTCAGGCCTGCGATGCCGCCACCGATCACGGCCACATCGACGTCGAGATCCGTGTTGAGGGCAGCGTAGCCCGTGGATGCGCTGGTAGCCGCCCAGAGGGAAGCAAACGTACCTGCTGGCTGCTCACTCATGACATCCGCTTTCCATGCAGTTGGGCTTCCCTGGGCCGGGCTGTCAGTCCCCGGTGGTCTTCGCCGCCTTGGCAGCGGCCTTCGCGGCCTGCTTGCTGGCGCGCACCTTGGCCAGTGATTCCGGATCCACGATGTCGGCGACGGACAGGAAAGCGTCCTCCTGGCCGTAGTGGCCGGCAGCCTCGCGCCAGCCTTCGGCCTGGAGGCCGCACTGCTTCCCCAGCAGGGCCAGGAAGATCTTCGCCTTTTGCTCGCCGAATCCCGGCAGGGCCTTGAGCCGGCGCAGCACCTCCGGGCCGTCGGGGTTGCCATGCGTCCAAATGGCCGTGGCGTCCCCGCTCCAATCACTGTGCACGGTTTCGGCAAGGGCCTGGACACGTCCGGCCATGGATCCCGGGAAGCGGTGCACGGCCGGGCGTTCCTTGAACATCTCGACGAAGCCCTGCGGGTCGTACCCGGCGATCTCCGCGGGGTCCATGGATCCAATGCGCGTCCGGATCTTCTCGGGACCGGCAAACGCTGACTCCATAGTCACCTGCTGGTCCAGCAGCATGCCTGTGAGCAGCGCAAACGCGTCGTCGCTGAGTAGTCTGTCGGCGGCGGGGTCCCCTGTGATGTGCAGTTCCATGCGTCCTATCCTGCCACCCGCTCCGGCGCGCGTCATGGGGGTTGGCGGCTGCGTTGACGCTAGGCGGCTTGCGACCGGCCCTTGATCCGCCCGCGCAGGGCGACGATACCCCACACGGCCAACAGCACAGCCACGAGCAGCAGCCCGGCATCGCCCAGGTCTATAGCGCCGAGCCAGGTGGTGAGGGGATCCTCCAAACCAAAGGCGGTGTTGAAGAATCCGCCCAGGGTGATGGCCGAAATGAACAGGGCGGACACAGCCGAGATGCCGGTGATCAGGGTGTTAAAGCCAAGCTTGCGTTGCGGATTGTGGATGGCCGATCTGTACATGCGCATCATGGCGACGCCGTTGGTGGTGTCGCAGAGCGTCATGGCGGCCGTGAATGCCAGCGGCAGCGCCAGGAGGGCCAGCGGGGAAACTCCGGCGAGGGACGCCGCCGTCGTCATCACCAGGAGCCCGATGGTGGTGGCCGTATCGAAACCCAGCCCGAACAGAAAACCGATCACGTAGATGTTCCGCGGCCGCTGGACCCGGGACAGCGGCTTGGCCAGCAGGCGCGCCACGAACCCCTTCGCTTCAAGGTCCCCGTCCTGCACTTCGCCGCCGCCCTGCACCTTCCGGTACGCCTGCGCGGCCCGCAGGAACGCCGAGCCGTTGAACAGGCCCATGGCCAGCAGGAACAGCCCGGAGACGCCGCTGCCGATCAGGCCCAGCACCAGGTTTCCGGTGGTCCCGTCCTCCATGAACTGGCCCACCATGGCTGCGCCGCCCACCACCAGGACCCCGGCCAGGATCACCACGGAACTGTGCCCCAGGCTGAACGCGAACCCGACGCTCACGGGATCCTTCCGCTGCGCCACGAACTTCCGCGTCGAGTTGTCGATGGCGGCGATGTGGTCCCAGTCGTAGCTGTGTTTGATGCCGGCCAGGTAGGCGGTGAGCACCAGGCCCAGGGCCAGCGGCTGTCCCGCCGCCGCTGTTCCGGCCCCAAGGCTTCCGGCCCCAAGGCTTCCGGGCCCCAGACTTCCGGCCAGGAGGAGTACGACGGCGGCAACGTGCAGTGCGGCCACCGCACCGAAAGCGAAGAGCATCCGGGTCCGGAGCGGCAGCTGCTCACGTTCCCTGTACATCGCGGCGAACTGGGTCAGCGTGGTCATCAGTACTTCCTCAGGTTCAGGGGCGCCTGCCCGTGCCAGCGTTCACGCAGCCGGGCGGTACAGGCGCCCAGCAGCCGGTTGAGTTCCTCCGTGGAGTCGGACAGCGCCCGAAGCACCAGGCCGGTTGTTCCCCCGATTGATGCGGTCAGGGAGACTCCGGTGTAGGCGTCGCGGCCGGCCGTGAGCCCATGGAGCTCGTCGGCCAGCGCCTGGTCCACTCGCGGATCCACCACCACCAACGAGCCCAGGTGGCTGCGGCCTTCCATAAACCCCATCCCGGTGACGTCGTGGAGGGACGGCCGGATCAGCAGGTTGTCCAGGGCCAACAGTTCGGTGCCGCCGGGGGCCTCCACATGGATCTCGGTGCGGAGCCGCAGTTCCTCGTACCGGAACGACGCCCCGTCGGGGGACCACCCCGACGTGACAACTTCAGCGATCACCAGGCTCGATGACGGCCGCACGGTGACGTGCGTGTTCTGCCGGTAGCGGGCCTCCCGGTAGGCGATCAGCTGGTCCGGAGCCAGCTCCAGTCGCGCCCGCTCCCCCAGCCGCAGGGTCATCCGCTGCTCGGCAAACGACCCCGGAGTCCGGTAGATCTTCGTGGCGGACTGTGTGGTCAGCACCAACGAAGCCCCGTCCCCAACCTCCACATCCATGACATAAAGATCAGCCCCCAAATACGCCCCGCCGGGATTCACAACGACGTAGCAAACCTGCCCGCTCTCATCCAGGTAGTGCGGCCGCAAAACCCTCAAGGCGCCCTGATGAAACTGGTGCGCGGCCACTGATCTGGCCCCGCGATGCTCGATGCGCAGCTCAAGCTTCCCCATAGGCGGCTTCACGGCGGGCGCGGGCGCAGGTGCGATGACCGCCTTAGGCGCGGGGGCCGCCGTCGTGCTCACGGTGCCAGGTCGAGCATCAGGACATCGCGCCGCACCCAGTCGATCACGGCGTCGAGGCCTTCGTCGGTTTTGAGGTTGGTGAAGCAGAACGGTTTCTCGCCCCTGAACTCCTTGGAGTCCCGTTCCATGACTGAGAGGTCCGCCCCGACGTGCGGGGCGAGATCGGTCTTGTTGATGATGAAGAGGTCGGACTTGATCATGCCCTGGCCGGCCTTGCGCGGGATCTTTTCACCCTGCGCCACATCGATGATGTAGATGGAGAAGTCGACCAGCTCGGGGCTGAATGTGGCGGAGAGGTTGTCGCCACCGGATTCCACGAAGATGACCTGCAGGTCCGGGTGGCGCTTCTTGAGCTCCTCGATGGCCGCGGTGTTCATGGACGTGTCCTCGCGGATGGCCGTGTGCGGGCAGCCGCCGGTTTCGACGCCGATAATCCGGTCCTCGGGCAGGATACCGTTGGCGGCCAGGATCTTGGCGTCCTCGATCGTGTAGATGTCGTTCGTGATCGCGGCCATGGAGATCTCGCGGCTCATGTGCCGGGTGAGCCGCTCCACCAGCTGCGTTTTGCCGGCGCCGACCGGTCCGCCGATGCCGATCTTGATGGGTTCAGACATTCTGTCCTCCTGCTAGCTCATGAACATTCGGGCACGTTGACGTTCGTGCCGCATCTGCGAAATTTCCAGTCCGGGGCTGACCGCTCCGAAGTCGTCCGGCGCCAGGCGGGCGATCCGCCCGACGGCGGCAGCGACGTCGTCGGCCGCCTTCCGCAGCAGCCGCTGGCCGGCGTTCTGCCCCAGCGGGATAGCGCGGACGGCGTTCTGGGTCAGGGAGGTGACGGCGGCAAAAAGGTACGCGGCGAGCGCTTCGGTCAGCGGGACGCCGAGGGAACGGGCGACGACGGCGAACGCCAGCGGCTGGTGGCCGTCGGCGCGGCCGGTGGCCACCAGCTCCCGGTATGCCTTCAGCTCCGGGGAAGGGAAGACTTCGGAGCCGATCTCCAGCAGCCGCGTCCCCATCTTGATGCTCGCCTCCCGCAGCTGCCGCGGCAGGAGCTGTGCCGTCAGCAGCGCATCCAGCCCGGCAACGGGGACACCCTCATACAGAAACCGGATGGCCAGCCCGTCGGAATAGGAAAGCTGCTGCCCCACAAAAGCAGAAAGCCACACCCCGAAGCTCGCCTCATCCTGGACCAGTCCACGCTCGATATAGGTCTCAAACCCGAGCGAGTGCGCAAACGCCCCGGTGGGCAGCGCGGAGTCCGTCAGCTGCTGCAGGGCGAGCTGGTAGCTGTTCGCTGAAGCCGACGGCGCGTCAGTGCGAATGTTCAGCATGGCGGAAGGGGACGGGCATCACGCGTTCCTGGCGGTCGTAGGGCACTCCGACGTGTTTGAGGTAGTCCTCCACGGTGTGGTCGTACTGGCACACCATTACTTCGGCACCGTATTCGGAGGCGGCGTCGAAGAACTGGGCCTGCAGGTGCCGGTTGCCGAGCGAGTGCGCCACCACGCCCATTTCGTGGATGGTCCGGGGAGCCACCACCAGGACGTCGGTGGGCAGTACGGACACCACGATCATGTTTGTGTCGGCGATGTGCAGGATGTCGCCGTCACGGAGGTCGCCGGAACCGGACGGCAGCCGGATGCCGAGCTCCTTGCCGTGGTCCGTGGTGACTCGTTGGATGCGCTTGACCAGCTGGGCGCTGGGCAGCACCACTTTCTCCTGGTGCAGTCCGGCGAAAGCCCCGGTCTCTGCGGCGGTGAGGTCGTGCAGGTTGCCGAGGATTTTCTCGATGATCACATGGGCTCCGGGGGTCGGGAACTTAGAAGAGGAAGTAGCGCTGTGCCATGGGCAGCACGTCCGCCGGTTCGCAGGTGACGTCCTCGCCGTCCACGGTCACCTTGTAGGTTTCAGGGTCCACCTGAATGTCCGGGGTGGCGTCGTTGTACTTGAGGTCGGCCTTGGTCAGCGAACGGATCCCGGACACGGGCCGGATGACTTTCTGCAGGCCCAGCTCTTCGGGAACCCCTGCGTCGATGGCGGCCTGCGACAGGAAGGTGATGGAGGACTGCTGCACCGCCTTGCCGAAGGCAGCGAACATCGGGCGCATGGTGCGCGGCTGCGGGGTGGGGATCGATGCGTTGGCGTCGCCCATCAGGGCGTAGGCGATCTGCCCGCCCTTGAGCACCAGCTCGGGCTTGACCCCGAAGAACGCCGGGTCCCAGAGCACCAGGTCCGCGAACTTGCCTTCCTCGACCGAGCCAATGGAGTCGGCCATGCCCTGGGCGATGGCGGCGTTGATGGTGTACTTCGCCACGTAGCGCTTGAGCCGGAAGTTGTCGCTGCCTTCCGAACCGTGCGCCCCGGCTGCGCCCTCCCCCCGGGGGTCCTTCAGCACGCCGCGCTGCTTCTTCATCTTGTCCGCCACCTGCCAGGTGCGGGTGATCACCTCGCCCACCCGGCCCATGGCCTGCGAGTCGGAGGAAGTGATGGCGAAGATTCCCAGGTCCTGCAGGACATCCTCCGCGGCGATGGTCTCGGCGCGGATGCGGGAATCGGCGAACGCCACGTCTTCCGGGATGTCCGGGTTGAGGTGGTGGCACACCATCAGCATGTCCAGGTGCTCTTCGATGGTGTTACGCGTGTACGGCAGCGTGGGGTTGGTGGAGGCAGGCAGGACGTTGGGGAGTCCGGCGATCTTGATGATGTCCGGGGCGTGGCCGCCGCCGGCGCCTTCAGTGTGGAAGGTGTGGATGACCCGGCCGCCGATGGCCCGGATGGTGTCCTCCACGAAGCCGCACTCGTTGAGGGTGTCGGTGTGGATGGCCACCTGGACGTCGTATTCGTCCGCCACCTTCAGTGAGTTGTCGATCGAGGAGGTGGTGGATCCCCAGTCCTCATGAACCTTGAGCCCGATGGCACCGGCCCGGATCTGCTCGGCCAGTGGTTCGACGGCGGAGGCGTGTCCCTTGCCGAAGAGGCCGATATTGATCGGCATCCCTTCGGTGGCCTGGAGCATCCGCTGGATGTGCCATTTCCCCGGGGTGACGGTGGTGGCCTTGGTGCCTTCGGCCGGCCCGGTTCCGCCGCCCACCATGGTGGTCACGCCGCTGGCGAGGGCGGTGGGCACCTGGTCCGGGGAGATGAAATGGATGTGCGTGTCCACGCCGCCGGCCGTGAGGATCTTCCGCTCTCCGGCGATGATTTCGGTGCTGGCGCCGATGACGATGTCCACGCCGTCGGTGATCTGCGGGTTGCCCGCCTTGCCGATCTTGAAGATGTGGCCGTCCCTGAGCGCGACGTCGGCCTTGTAGATGCCGGTGTAGTCCAGGATCACGGCGTTGGTGATCACGGTGTCCGGAACGTCCTCATCCCGAAGGACCTGGCCGTTCTGGCCCATGCCGTCACGGATCACCTTGCCGCCGCCGAACACCACTTCCTCGCCGTACACGGTGAGGTCCTTTTCGATCTCGAGGAACAGTTCGGTGTCCGCGAGGCGGATGGCGTCCCCCGTCGTCGGGCCGTAAAGGTCCGCATACTGCCTGCGTGTCAGCTCGAAGCTCATGTGGCCTCCCCCTTGGCTTCCTGCCGGGGATTGCCGGCGTCGAGCGGCCCGTTGACCGCGTTGCTGAGGCCGTGAACCTCGCGGCTGCCTGCCAGTTCGATCAGCCGGACGGTCTTGCTGTCCCCCGGTTCGAACCGGGCGGCGGTGCCCGCCGGAATGTCCAGCCGGCGGCCGTAGGCAGCCTTGCGGTCAAATTTAAGGGCAGCGTTCGCTTCGGCAAAGTGGTAGTGCGAGCCCACCTGCACGGGCCGGTCGCCGGTGTTGACAACCACGACGTCGATTGCCTCGCGTCCGGCATTGACCACCACAGGCGCTGAGCCCAGAACGTACTCACCTGGAATCATGGCCCGCCCCTATCGGATCGGATCGTGGACGGTGACAAGCTTGGTGCCGTCCGGGAACGTGGCCTCGATCTGGACGTCGTGGATCATTTCGGGCACGCCTTCCATCACGTCGTCGCGGCTCAGCACGGTGGTGCCATAGCTCATGAGTTCAGCGACAGTGCGGCCGTCCCGGGCACCCTCGATCAGTTCGTAGCTGATGATCGCCACGGATTCAGGGAAGTTCAGCTTCAGCCCGCGGGCCTGGCGGCGCCGGGCAAGGTCCGCGGCGACCACGATCATGAGCTTTTCCTGCTCACGGGGCATCAGATGCATCAGAAAATCCCTTCAACGGCCCGGCTCGGTCCTATGTTTATAGACCCGAAGCATCGGGCTTAGCCAGACCTGCCGGCGCACTCCTGTCAGAGCACCTACGACTATGGTTCGTGACCACAATAGGCCGGTCAGGTTTCCGTGAGATTTCCTGGGTCCGTCTCCCGGCTCGAGGGACGGGGGGAGACTGTGTGGCGGTGCTTAGCCTTCGCAATCAACGCAATAGGCGTGGCCGTTCTTTTCGCGGGCGATCTGGGACCGGTGCCGGACCAGGAAACAGGAGTAGCAGGTGAATTCGTCCTGCGCCTGCGGGATGACCTGGACCACCAGTTCCTCGGCGACGAATTCGCCGCCGGGGACCATGCCATCGTCGAGTGCGTCGGCCTCATCCAGCTCTCGGACAACGCTTCGTGCATCAGGGGCGTTCGCGGACTGGAGCGCTTCCAGGGAGTTGTCCTGGGATTCCTTGACGTCGGATCGGACTTCGTCGTAATCGGTTGCCACTTAGGGGGTTCTCTTTTCTAATGTTCTTGTCTGACGGCAATGCAACATACACCATCGCGCCCTTATTCCCTGCCAGTAAGACAGACTGCGTCGGAGATACGCGGGGGACCCGTCAAGTTTAGAGCGCTTTCCCGCAGGTTAAGTACAGGCGCCTTTAGTACAGACGCTGGATGCACAAACGCCGAAGTTCAGGTAGCGGCAGGTCAGGCGACGGGCGCCGCCGTCGAGTCCCTGACCACCAGTTCGGTGGCCAATTCAACGTGTGTTGATTCCAGGGTTTCCCCGTTGGCCAGCCGCAGGACGGAGCGGAGGGCCGTCCGTCCCATTTCCTGAAGGGGCTGCGCCACGGACGTCAGGCGGGGAACCGACTGTTCGGTGATGTCCGTCCCGTCGAAGCCCACCAGGCTCAGCTCTTCAGGCACACGGATGCCCTGCAGGCGGGCCTCGTCCAGGACGCCGAGCGCTATTGCATCGTTGCCGGCGAAAATTGCCGTGGGCCGGTCTGCGAGAGCGAACAGCCGGCGCGCACCGGCGACACCAAAGTGGCGCTGGAACTGGCCGGTCACGATGTAGTCCGGATTCGCCGGGATGCCGGCGGCACGCAGGGCGGCCAGGTATCCATGGAGCCGGGCCACGCTGCATTCGGCGGCCTCAGGTCCACCCAGGAACGCAATTTTCCGGTGCCCCAAGGAGATCAGGTGCTCGGCGGCCGCCTTGCCACCGGCCCAGTTGGTGGCGCCGACGCTGACAAACCCGGAACGGGGCGGGTTGAGCGGGTCGATAACCACCACGGGGATGTTCCGGCGCCGGAAGGATTCCAACTGGCCGGGCGTGACTTCGGATGTCACCAGGATGAGCCCCTTGCGGCCTGCATCGAAAAGCCGCTGGGACCATCGCTCGTGGTCCGTGTTCTGCAGCTTGTCCGGAGTCACGCTGCTCAGGACCACCTCCACACCCTCCTCGGCGGCGCAGCCGACAATCCCTGACATCACTTCCAGGGAGTACGAACTGTTCAGGCCGTCAAAGACCAGGTCCACGAGCGCCGGCCCGGTGGACCTGACCCTGCGCTGCATCGGCGACTCATATCCCAGCTTCGCCAGGGCCTTCTGGACGCGGGCGCGGGTGGCCTCCGCCACGTCGTCGCGGCCGTTGATGACCTTGGAAACGGTGGGAGTGGACACTCCGGCAAGCGCCGCGACGTCGGCCAGGTTCAGCTTGGCCTTCGGTGTCTTTGCAGGCATTCCAGCAACTTTCTCGAAAAATTTCGGCAACTGAAGTCTGCCCCAGCCAAGGCGCCGCCGTCAACATTCGCATGAAAACCCTTGACGCACGGTCGCAATCGGCACTAACTTCTATCTCAGTCAACGAATTAGTTGCGAAATATTTCGAACAGTTCCCAAACCTTCGCCGCCCGCCGGGCCGGCACCCACCCAGCGCCGCAATGCCGCGGCTCTTTTCAATGGAGATCAGAATGGAACCACGCCTTTCGTCACGCAGGTCATTCCTTGCGCTTGCGGCCCTCACTCCCCTGGCAGCCTGGACGGTGACCGCCTGCGGCACGTCCGGCCCGGGCACGGCGCCCGCCGGCGGGGCCACCTTCTGGTCGCTGACCGGAGAACCCAATGAATCCATCCGGAAAAAGAGCCTGGAGGCCTTCAACGCGGCCAATCCGGATGCCAAGATTGTGGCCACCGTCTTCCAGAACGATGCCTACAAAACCAAAATCAAAACCGCCATCGGTGCAGGCCAGGCTCCCACCATCATCTACGGCTGGGGCGGCGGAACGCTGAAGACCTACGCGCAGGCCGGACAGGTGGAGGACCTCACGGGCTGGTTCGATGCGAATCCGGACGTCAAGGCCAAGCTGTTCCCGTCCTCCTTTGCGGCCGCCACCGTTGACGGCAAGATCTACGCCGTTCCCACGCAGACCGTGGCCCCGATCGTCTTCTACTACAACAAGGAACTCTTCGCGAAGGCCAATGCCCAGCCGCCCAAGACCTGGGACGATCTCATCGCCCTGACCAAGACCTTCAATGACATGGGAGTTGCCCCCTTGTCGCTCGGCGGCCAGTCGCGCTGGACGTCCATGATGTGGCTGGAATACCTGCTGGACCGCATCGGCGGACCGGAAGTCTTCCGGGCGATCTTCGACGGCAAGGCCAAGGCCTGGTCCGATCCGGCAGTACTCGAAACCTGCGCCAAGATCCAGGAGCTGGTCACGGCCAACGGTTTCATCAAGGGATTCTCCTCCATCACGGCGGACAGCAACGCCGACCAGGCTCTGCTGTTTACCGGCAAGGCGGCCATGATGCTGCACGGGGCCTGGACCTACGGCGGGATGAAGCACGACGGCGGCACGTTCGTCCAGGACGGAAAGCTCGGCTGGTTCGAATTCCCCGCCGTCAGCGGCGGCAAGGGCGATCCCCTGAACACTGTGGGCAACCCCGCCCAGTACCTGTCGATCTCCGCCAAGGCGAGCGACGCGGAAAAGGATGCGGCGAAGAAGTTCTTCAAGGACGGCCTGCTCACCACAGATGAGATCACCGCTTACATTTCCTCCGGCGCCGTGCCCATCGTGCAGGGCATCGAGGACAAGCTCACCGCCAGCGAGGACAAGGACTTCCTGAACTACGTGTACACGCTGAGCAAGAACGCCCCCAGCCTGCAGCAGTCCTGGGACCAGGCCCTAAGCCCCACGGCCGCGGAAGCCCTGCTGAGCAACATCGACCAGCTGTTCCTGAAGTCCATCACCCCGGCGCAGTTTGCCGAGAACATGAATGCGACGCTTGGGAAATGAGCGCCGCCCCACTCACAGCGCGGAAGCCTCCAGCATCGGACGGTGCAGCCCGGGAACTTACAGGCCGGAACCGTTCTGCCGGTGAGGGCAGGGCACACCGCGGATCGCTGGGCTGGATGGTCCTCCCCGCCCTCCTGTTCTTCGCGGTCTTCGCCGTCCTTCCGCTCCTTGGCGTCGTTGCCCTGAGCTTCACCAACTGGGACGGCATCGGCGCGATCAGCATGGCCGGCGCGGACAACTGGCTCGCCGTCCTGTCCGATCCCGTCATGTACAACGCGGTCTGGCTGACCTTCGTGATCATGGTGGTGTCCTGGCTGGTGCAGACACCGATCAGCCTGCTGCTGGGCACTTTCACTGCCGGCAGCCAGAAGTACCGGGCGGTACTGGCCGTGCTCTACTTCCTGCCGCTGCTGCTCTCGTCGGCGGCCATCGCCATCGCCTACAAGGCACTCCTGGACCCCAACTTCGGGCTGGCGGAAGGCCTCGGACTGCCGTTCCTGGCGCAGGACTGGCTCGGCCAGCCCCAACTGGTGCTGTTCCTGGTGATCTTCGTGATCGCATGGCAGTTTGTGCCGTTCCACACCCTGATCTACCAGGGCGGTGTCCGGCAGATCCCCAAGTCCCTCTACGAGGCTGCCGAGATCGACGGCGCGGGCCGGGTGAAGCAGTTTTTCTACATCACGGTGCCGCAGCTGAAATACACCATCATCACGTCCTCCACCCTCATGGTGGTGGGCTCGCTGACCTACTTCGACCTGATCTTCGTGCTCACCGCCGGCGGGCCGGGCAACTCCACCAGGATCCTCGCCCTGGACATGTACCTGACCGGGTTCCGGGCCAACCTGATGGGCCCCGCCAGCGTCATCGCCGTCATCCTGGTGGCGGTGGGACTCGGCCTGGCCCTGCTGCTGCAACGGCTGGGCGGCAAGAACTCCGGCGGCAGCCAGCTGGAAGGACTCTAACCATGAGCGTCACCCTCACCAACGCAACGCCGGCGGCCCTTGCCCCCACGGAGCCGAAACCCAACCGGGGCCTCGGCCGCCGGCTCCGGAAACTGAATCTTCCGGGCGGACTGGGCGGCTGGATCTGGCTTGCCGTCATCATCATCCCCATCTATTACATCGTCATCACCAGTTTCAAGAGCCAGGCGGGATACTTTAGCGAGAACCCGCTGGCACCGCCGTCGAACCCCACGCTGGACAACTACCGGATGGTGCTGGAGGCCGATTTCGCGCGGTACTTCCTCAACAGCTCGCTGGTGACGGCGGGAGCCGTCCTGCCCACGGTGCTGTTTTCCTTCATGGCGGCCTTCGCGATTGTCCGCGGGCGCGGCCGCTTCCTGAAGCTGGTCAACGGCCTGTTCCTCATGGGCCTGGCCATTCCGCTGCAGGCCACCATCATTCCGGTGTACCTGCTGATCATCCGGCTGAACCTCTACGACAGCCTGCTGGCCCTGATCCTGCCGTCCATCGCGTTCGGCATCCCGCTCACGGTGCTGATCCTGGCCAATTTCATCCGGGACGTGCCGGACGAGCTGTTCGAATCCATGCGCCTGGACGGCTGCAACGAGTGGCAGACCATGTGGCGGCTCGCGCTGCCGCTGGTGAAGCCCGCGATCGTCACCGTGGCCATCTACAACGGGCTGGGTGTGTGGAACGGCTTCCTGCTCCCGCTGATCCTCACCCAGAGCCCGGAATTGCGGGTGCTTCCGCTGGCGCTCTGGACCTTCCAGGGCCAGTACAGCGTGAACATCCCCGCGGTGCTGGCCTCCGTGGTCCTCACCACCCTGCCCATCCTCGTCCTGTACGTCGTAGGCCGCCGCCAGCTGCTGAGCGGACTCACCGCAGGTTTCAGCAAGTAGCCCGTCAATGGAGAACACACCTATGAGTACGCCCGAACACGGTACGCCCGAAACCCCCGTCCCGCCGATCCGCGTAGGCATGGTGGGCCACGCCTTTATGGGCGCCGCCCACTCGCACGCCTGGCGGACTGCGCCGAGATTTTTCGACCTTCCGCTGGTCCCCGAGCTGAGTGTGCTTGCCGGCCGGGACAGCGTCCGGGTGGCCGCCGCCGCCCGCCGCCTGGGCTGGGCCGGCACCGAAACGGACTGGCGGGCGCTGGTGGAACGCGACGACGTCGACCTCGTGGACATCTGCACCCCCGGCGACACCCACGCGGAGATCGCCATCGCCGCCCTGCGGGCCGGCAAGCACGTGCTCTGCGAGAAGCCGCTGGCCAACAGCGTTGCGGAGGCCGAGGAGATGGCAGAGGTTGCCGCGGAGGCTGCGGCCCGCGGTGTCTTCGCGATGTGCGGGTACTCGTACCGGCGCACCCCCGCCCTCGCTCTGGCCCGGTCCATGGTGCGCGACGGCAAGCTGGGAACCATCCGCCAGGTGCGCGCACAGTACCTGCAGGACTGGCTGTCGGACGAGAACGCCCCGCTGACCTGGCGGATGGACAAGGCAAAATCGGGGTCCGGGGCCCTCGGCGACATCGGCGCGCACAGCATCGACGCCGCCCAGTTCGTCACCGGCCAGAGCATCACCGGCGTTTCGGCCATCATGGAGACCTTCACCAAGGAACGTCCCGTAGGCGGCGACTTCGTGGGCCTGGGCGGGAACGGCGCGGCGGGTGCCGACGTCGAGCGCGGACCGGTGACCGTGGACGATGCGGTGATCTTCAGTGCACGGTTCGACGGCGGCCCCATCGGCGTCTTCGAGGCAAGCCGGGTGGCGCTCGGCAGGAAGAACGCCATGCGCCTGGAAGTGAACGGCTCCCGCGGGTCCATCGCCTTCGACTTCGAGGACATGAACTACCTGAACTACTACGACGGCGGCAGTGGCGCCGACCGTGAATCCCTCGGGTTCCGCCGGATCAACGTCACGGAGGCGCATCACCCGTACACCGGCAACTGGTGGCCGGTGGGCCACGGGCTCGGCTACGAGCACGGCTTCACGCACCAGGTGGTGGACCTGGTGACGGCCATCGGGGCCGGGACCCAGCCCACGCCGTCGTTCTCTGATGCTCTCCAGGTGCAGCGGGTGCTGGCGGCAGTGGAACACAGTGCAGGCAAGGATTCCCGCTGGACTTCAGTGGACTGACGAAGAGGAAAAGACAATGACTGCTACAAAAAATGCTTTGGTGGTGCGGGGCGGCTGGGACGGCCACCAGCCTGTCGAAGCCACCGATCTCTTTATTCCGTTCCTCCGCGAAGAGGACTTCACCGTGCGGGTGGAGGAGTCGACGGCGGTGTACGCGGACGCCGCGTACATGACCGGCGTGGACCTGATCGTGCAATGCAACACCATGACCACCATCGAGAAGGCCGAATTCGAGGGGCTCCGCTCCGCGATCGAGACCGGCACCGGAATGGCGGGCTGGCACGGCGGCATCGCCGATTCGTACCGGAACAACTCCGACTACCTGCACCTGGTCGGCGGGCAGTTCGCCTGCCATCCGGTCAAGGACCACGGCGAGCTGCACGGGGACGCCACGGACAACTTCCGGACGTACACCGTGAACATGCTGCCCGCCGCGGCCGAACACCCGATCACCGCGGGAATCGGCGATTTCGACCTCTTCACGGAACAGTACTGGGTGCTGTCCGACGACTACATCGACGTGTTGGCCACCACCACGCTGCCCGCCCGGGACAAGGACGCGTGGCACCGGGACGTGGTCGCACCCGCGGTGTGGACGCGGTCGTGGGGCGAAGGCCGGATCTTCGTGGCCACCCCCGGGCACAGCGTGGAGATCCTCAAGGACAACAACGTCCGCACCATCATCGAAAGGGGCATGCTGTGGGCGAGCCGCTAGGAAACACCACAAAGGAACCCGCGTCCGCGCCACCGCTGAGGATCGGAGTGGTTGGCTGCGGCAACATCATCGCCGCGTACCTGGCCACGTTCCCACGGCTGGCGAGCGTCCGGCTCGTTGCCGTCGCAGACCTCGATTCCTCCCGCGCGGAGGCCGTGGCGGCCGGGCAACCAGGCGTGCAGGCGCTGGGCGTGGACCAACTGCTCGCGGACCCGGAGGTGGATCTGGTCCTGAACCTGACCATCCCGGCAGCCCACGCGGACATCGCGATGCGTGCCATCGCCGCCGGCAAGGCGGTCTACGGGGAAAAGCCGCTGGCCGCCACCACCGAGGAAGCGCGGAAGGTGCTCGAGGCCGCAGCGGCGGCGGGCGTCGTCGTCGGCTGCGCGCCGGACACGGTCCTGGGGACCGGCATCCAGACTGCCCGCAAGGCGATCGACGACGGCCGGATCGGGGCGCCGATTTCAGCGACGGCCACCATGGTGACGCCCGGGCATGAGCGCTGGCATCCGCACCCGGACTTCTACTACGTGCCCGGCGGCGGGCCGCTGCTGGACATGGGCCCGTACTACGTCTCGGCGCTGGTCACGCTGCTGGGGCCGGTGGCCTCCGTGATCGGCGCGGCAAGCCACACCCGCGGCACCAGGACCATCGGCACCGGGCCGCGCGCCGGCGAGACCGTTCCGGTCAGCACGGACACGCATGTGACAGGGGTGCTGGTGCATGAATCCGGCGCGCTCTCCACACTCGTGATGAGCTTCGATGCGGTGGCCACGCAGGCCGCCAACCTGGAGATCCACGGCGAAACCGGATCGCTGATCGTGCCCGATCCCAACCACTTCGACGGCGAGGTCAAGCTCCGCACGCTGGGCGGCGAGGGCTGGGAGGCGCTGCCCGTCTCGGCCGGCTACGTGGATTCCGCCCGAGGCTACGGACTGCACGACCTCGCCCGGACTCCGGCCGGCGAGGAGCCGCGGGCCGGCGGGGAACTGGCCTTCCATGTGCTCGAGGTGATGGAGTCCGTGCTGGAATCAGCGGCCCTGGGGCAGGCGGTGAAGGTTGCCAGCCGGTGCGGGCGGCCCGAGGCGGTGCCGCTGACTGACCTCGGCGCCTAGCTGTCCTTGGCGGCGAAGTGGGGGCGAATCCGCGAGGCGGCGGCGCCGGCGCTGCTACTGTCGGTTGATCTCGCTCCATGGCGTTAAGGTCTCCATTATCGAAGGCGACAAGGCGCCGCTAACGGTGCCCTGCGCGTGTGCAGCTGGCGTCACCATCCAGCCCAATACTGATCCGCGCCGCAGCGCTGAGAGACATGGCGGAGCGGTCAGTGAAGCGGCCACAACCCGAAATTGCTGGACAGCACGCAGGTTCCACGGGCGATTTCCGCCACCAGCATGGGTATGTCAGCAGCTCCGGGCAGCTACGAAGTGCACTTCATCTGCGAAGGGCCGCCCGAAGCCCAGTTTTCGTTGTCCAGCTGGGCAGGGGTCGAAGTTCTGGCCCCAGTGCACATGCCATGCACCGGGGACGTCTTTAGAGCGTCGGTGAAGCTGTCCACCAAGAGGGCTGATTTCAACATGGTCCCGAGTAACGGGGCAGAAGGCCGTTACGCTTTCAGGCCCGTTCCATCCGCCTCGCCTGTTGCCCAGCGCTGGACACCCCTCACGGACCTTGAGCCGGCGGACAGCTCGTCGGAAAGGCAGTGCCGCCAGGCACGTCAGTTTTTGGTGGGTCACGCCGGCTCAAGACCTCTTCCAGTTTTACCGTTTTTTGTCAGTGCCTGCTGTCATGCTGTGGGTATGGACGGCAAAGCAGTTGCGGAGACGTTGGAGGCCATGGCGGCCTCCCTTGTTGCTCTGGCTGCATGTGCCCGTCGCGGGGCCGGGAATGTGGCTTCGAGTCCCAACCCTCTTCAGGACGAAGCGGACGCATGCCTGGACGGTATGACTGCGGCGGGCAGTATGGAAGCCATGATGGCTGCGCTGAAAGTGCACTTCGCCGACGGATACGCCCACGCTGCCGCGGCCATGGC
>NZ_JBFUKK010000035.1:0-29908 GCF_056400885.1 Arthrobacter sp. P4_H3 | reverse complement strand
CGAGGACTAACGACTCGTGAAGCTGACCGGTACTAATAGGCCGATAACTTACACCACACACCACCCCCGCAAACCCGTTTCAAAAGGGGTTCGCACCCCGGGGTGGTAAAAAGAAACAAGACTGCTTGCGTCCACTATGTGGTTCCCAAACAACAAACCCGTCACACGGTTTCGTTGCAGGGAACACAACCACAACTAAATAACAACACCACTAATGTTGTAACCACAAAGTTTTCCCAACCCCCGCACMTGCCGGGGTCCGGGTAGAAGGGTTACGGCGGTCATAGCGTGGGGGAAACGCCCGGTCCCATTCCGAACCCGGAAGCTAAGACCCACAGCGCCGATGGTACTGCACCCGGGAGGGTGTGGGAGAGTAGGTCACCGCCGGACATAAATTAGAGCTCAGGCCCCGACAAGGAATGTCGGGGCCTGAGTCATTTAACGGCTAGTTCAGTGCTGCCCGGGGCCGCCCGGCCGCCGGGTAAAGTTGTTGACCATGGACAACCTCTTCAGCCACGCGTCCCCTGCGGACGAAGCATCCGAGCCCGTAGATGCCCTGGACGCCATCGTTCACACAGTGGTGGTGCCCGGACCGGTTTCCAAGGCATTCATCGGCTTCACGGAACACACCCACCTTTGGTGGCCGCTCGAGGATCACAGTGTGTTCGGCGCCGGCTCGTACGTCGAGTTCGAAGAGAACCTGGTCCTCGAAACGGCCGACGACGGCCGGACGGCTGTCTGGGGCTCCATAGACGACTGGCAGCCCCCGATGTCCTTTCATGCCAGCTGGCACCCCGGGACAACGGCATTGTGGTCCACGGAGCTACGGGTCGCGTTCAGGGCCGTGGATGGCGGGACTGAGCTCCGCCTCGTTCATGACGGCTGGGAGGGTGCCGAAGACCCGGGACGGACTCGCGCCGAGTACGATGCCGGCTGGCCGGGCGTCCTGGCCCGCTTCGTGCGCTTTATGGGCGGTGAAGTTGGCTAGGGTCCAACGCATGGTTGCGGGGGACTGGGAACGGCTGCGTGCCGTAAGGCTGGAGATGCTCGCCGATACCCCGGCTGCCTATGTGGAATCACTCGAGTCCGCGCAGGAGCAGACAGGGGGTCAATGGCGGAACCGGGCCGTCGCGATGACAGCCCCTGGCAGCGTGACTTTCGTCGCCGAAGAGATTCCTGAAGAGCTTTCCAAAGAGCTTCCCCAGGACACCCGCGGGGCCCGGGCCTTCTGCGGTCTGATGCGGGTGGTGGTCAAGAACCCACAGGAGGCCCACCGGCCCCTCACGGCCATGCTCATCAGTGTCTATGTGTCTGCCCCGCACCGTGGAACCGGCCTTGCGGATGAGCTGCTTCGCCGTTCGGTCAAGGCCGCGGCAGAGGAGCTGGGCGCCGGGCTGTTGCAGCTGGGCGTCCACGAGGACAATTCCCGCGCCGCGGGTTTCTATGCACGCCACGGTTTCCATGACACCGGGCGCCGGGAGGTATACCCGCTCGATACCAGCAAGAAGGAAATCATCATGGAGCGTGAGCTGGCACCGGCGGAGCGGGACGCTTAATCACGGGCAAAGTTGTTAGTGCGTCGGCCCGGTATCGCCAGGTGGCACGGAGGTACTGGACCTGACCACGAGGTTGGTGGGGAACTCCGTGTCGGTTGCGCCGCCGTCGGCAGCGTCCTCAAGCCCTGCCAGCAGGAGCCGCACTGCCAACGCCCCCTGGCCGCGCGCGTCCTGGTCGATGGTGGTCAGCCCGAACACCTCGCCAAGCTCATGGCCGTCGATGCCGATGACGGAAAGGTCGTAGGGGATCCGGAGGCCGAAATCGCGGGCCGCCAGGATCGTGCCGATGGCCATCTCGTCCGAAGCAGCGAACACAGCGGTGGGACGTTCGGACGTGCCGCCCAGCAGCCGCCTGGCACTCGCGTAGGCCCCCTGGACGGTGAAGTCCGCGGACACCTGCCATTCGGGCCGCACTGTCAGCCCTGCGGCCGCCATGGCCTTGTGATATCCACCCTGGCGCATACCCGGAAGCCGGAAGTCCTGCTCGAAGAAGGCATCTCCCGTCATATGCGCGATCTTGGAATGGCCCAGCCGGATCAGGTGGTTGGTGGCGGCCTCGGCTATGCCGGCGTCGTCTATCCGGATGGTGGAGGCGCCCGGCAAGGGACCGCCGATACCCACTATTGGCCGGTGGATGGCCAGCAGCTGTTGTATCTCGGCTGCAGTGAGCTCGAGCGAGACAGCGATGACCGCATCCACACGTTTCCGCAGCAGGAAGTCGTTCAACACGCTGTGCCTTCTGTCCGGGCCTTCGCTGACGTTGTAGAGCGTGAGGTCGTATCCGGCGTCGAGCAACGTGGCCGAGACGCCTTCCACCACCGCGGAGAAATACCATCGGTGGACGGAAGGCACCACCACACCCACGTTGTGGTTCCGGCCGGAAGCGAGACTGGAGGCGTGGTACGACAACACGAAACCGAGCTCAGCCGCGGCAGTCCGGGCACGTTCGCGGCTGCGTGCCGAGACGTTTCCCTTTCCGCTGAGTGCCCGCGACACCGTTGCGGTGGAAAGGCCCGCCCGCTTAGCGACGTCCTTGATGCCGGGCATATTTAGCTCTCCGTGTCCTCAACTGCGAATCCAGGCGACGGCAGGATCACCCAAATGGCAGGTTCAACCAGACCGTCTCACCTGAGCCTAGCTGATGGCCGTCGGCGTGCGTTTCCGCTGCCGCCAGCGAGCTGCGCAGCAGCACCACGCCCGGCGGGAGCTCCATGGCATCCCGTCCGACGTTCATGACCACAAGCGTGGTTCCGTTGAGGTAGGCCAGGGACGTATCGGTGCACCAGCTTTCCAGCCATGCCAAGGACCCCCGACCCAGGTCAAGCTCCCTGCGCATCGCCAGCATCCGGCGGTAGAGGTTCAAATGCGATGACGGCTGTTCCGCCTGGGCATCACGTGCCAGTTCACGGAAACTCTCCGGCTGCGGCAGCCACGGGGCCTGTCCGGACCCGAACCCTGCGTGCAGCTCGGCGGCACGCCACGGCAGGGGCACCCGGCACCCGTCACGGCCCAGCCGTTCGCCACCCGTGCGGGCAAACGTGGGGTCCTGCCGCTGGCTGTCCGGAATATCGATGCCGTCGGGAAGCCCCAGTTCCTCGCCCTGATAGAGGTAGGCCCCGCCGGGCAGCCCGAGCATGAACATCGATGCCGCCGCTGCCCGGGTCCTGCCCGCCACGAGGTCGGGCTGATGGTCAAAGATGCCGATCCCGTCGCCATCGCGCGGTGCGGCTCCGTCGTAGCCGAAGCGGGTAGCGTGGCGGACGACGTCGTGGTTGGAGAGAACCCAGGTGCTGGGCGCGCCGACGGCGTCCAGTGCCACCAGCGAATCCGTGATGACGCCGCGGAGGCGGCGAACATCCAGTCCAGCATGCAGATAGGGGAAATTGAACGCCTGGTGCATCTGGTCCGGCCGGACCCAGTCTGCCAAACGGGGCAGCGGATCCACGTTGGCTTCGGCACACAGGATACGGTCCGGACCGTACTCTGCGAGGATCCGGCGCCAGGCCCGGTAGATGTCGTGGAGGGCCGGCTGGCCGAACATCGGTGCCTCGTGGCCGGGATAGCCGTCCGAGCTGCCGCCGTCGGCCCGGCCGCCCCACTCCGGCAAACCGCGAGCCTTCACCAGGGCATGCGCAACGTCCACGCGGAAACCGGCGACGCCCCGGTCCAGCCAGAAGCGAAGCACGCGCTCGAATTCATCGTGGACCGCCTGGTTGTCCCAGTTGAAATCGGGCTGCGAGGCGTCGAAGAGGTGCAGATACCACTGTCCGGGCGCGCCGTCCGGCTCCGTGATGCGGGTCCAGGCCGGTCCGCCGAAGTGCGACTGCCAGTTGTTGGGCGGTTCTTCGCCACATGCGCCGCGGCCGTCCCGGAAGATGAACATGTCACGTTCCCGGCTGCCGGCCGGTGCGGCGAGGGCCTGCTGGAAGGCGGCGTGCTGGTCCGAGCAGTGATTGGGAACGAGGTCCACGATCACGCGGAGGCTCAGGCGGGTGGCTTCCGCCATCATGGCGTCGAAGTCGGCCAGGGTGCCAAACAGCGGATCGACATCGCAGTAGTCGCTGACGTCGTAGCCGGCATCCTTCTGCGGGGACCGGTAAAACGGCGATAGCCAGACAGCATCGACATCGAGCCGGGACAGCTGCGGCAGCTCGGCCGTGATTCCGGCGAGATCACCGATTCCGTCCCCGCTCAGGTCGCGGAAGGAACGCGGATAGACCTGGTAGATGACAGCGGACCGCCACCACCCCGGGACGTCATCGGCGGTGTGTACCAAGGTCAGTGGCCCGGCCGAGACGGCGGGGGCTTCGAGCATTGAGTCAACGGACATGCCGGTAATCGTAGAACGGATCTTCCCGGAACTGAAAACGCTTCCAATTGTGACGTAGGCCTCATTGCGCCACGTCTTCCCCGTTTCTGGATCTCGTGATTTTCGGCTACCGGGTTTGGCGTATAGGGACAATGCCCGGTCTTGGGTTGCTCCGACGGTAGCTCTTGCGTCACCCGTTACCGCCGAGTAATGTGGCTTTCCACTGCGACTCCGTTCGGCAACTTTGGAAGCGCTTGCAGAGGTGCGCTTTAGCGGCACTGCCAGCCGCCGCTGCGGGCATGCGGGGCCCCGCGGACTAGACTGAAGGCCCGATCGACGGACCTGGAGGCCGCATGGGCAACATTGTTGACGAGCTCAAAACCATCCTGGAGCCCGGCAAACTAGCCGTGGACGAACAGACCCTGGCCATCTACGCCATAGACCAGGCCCCGGTCCTTGACTACCAGCTGCCCTTGGCCGTGGTCTGGGCCGAAACGGTGGCGGACGTCCAGGCGGTGGTCGCAGCCTGCGCCAAGCACCACGTGCCCATTGTTGCCCGCGGGGCCGGGACGGGTGTCTCCGGCGGCGCCCATGCCAGCCCGGGATGCATCGTGCTGGGCCTTGAACGGATGAACCGCATTCTGGACCTGAACCCTGACGATGAGACCGCCGTCGTCGAACCCGGCGTGATCAACGCCGACCTCAACGACGCCGCGGCCGTCCACGGGCTGATGTACGCGCCGGATCCTGCCAGCTTCCGGACATCCACCATTGGCGGCAATGTTGCCACCAATGCCGGCGGGCTGCGCTGCGCCAAGTACGGCGTCACCCGCGATTCCGTGCTGGCCCTCGATATGGTGCTGGCCGACGGATCCCTGATCCACACGGGCCACCAGACGTTCAAGGGGGTTGCCGGCTACGACCTCACGGGCCTGTTCGTTGGCTCCGAAGGGACGCTCGGAATAGTGGTGGGGGCAACGGTGCGGCTAAAGTACCTGCCCCGCGACGTGCACACCATCGCCGCGTTCTACCCGGACTTCCGCAGCGCAGCGGCGGGCGTGCTGGCCGTCGGGAAGGCGCGCGTGCAGCCCGCCATCATGGAACTGCTCGACGGCGGATCGCTGCGTCAGCTCGACGAAATCCACGGCTCGGACCTGAGCGCCCGCGGGGCATCGCTCCTGCTGATCCAGACGGACGGTTTCGGAGCGGCCGCGGAAGCTGATGTGGTCCGCGATGTCCTTGCCGCCGGCGGAGCCACGGTGACCACGGAGGCCAGTGCCGAAGCCGAGCAGCTGGTGGAACTGCGGCGCAACAGCCGCGGTGTCGAAGTTGACGACGAATACCGGGTGGGGGAGGACGTGGCCGTGCCCCGCTCGCGGCTCGTGGACTACGTCGGCGAACTCGAAGCCATGGCCGTCGCCCAAGGCGTACAGCTCAAAGTCGTGGCCCACGCCGGCGACGGCAACCTGCACCCCACGTTCTGGGTGGACCGGCTGGACAACCAGGTGGACGCCGAAGCCATGCAGCGGCTGGGTGCCGCTCTGGACAAATCGATCACGGTGGCCCTGGCGATGGGCGGCACCATCACCGGCGAGCACGGGATCGGGCAGTACAAACTACGGTGGCTGGGCCTGGAACAGCCCCGACCCGTGCGTGAACTGCAGCACCGGATCAAGGAACTCTTCGATCCGGCCGGCATCCTGAACCCCGGGAAGGCCATCTAGGCCAGAAGCATCCAACTAGGTAGCAGCAGATGTCGTTATGAGCGCTCAAAACGACATTAACTGCTACCTAGTTGGGGGAATTAGTCGTCGGCGTCCGGGTATTCGTCGATGTCCTCGTCGCCGTACCGGGACTGCTCGGTCTCCACTTCCAGGATCTTGAGCAGCTCGGTGTCCGGGTTCAGCATGATTGCGGCCTCATCGCGGCGGTGCCGAAGGATGGAGTCGATGTAGGACTGCACTGCTTCGGCCAGCGGAATATGCCGTTCCTGCTTTTCGGACATGTACCAGCGGTGTTCCAGGACCTCGTGGACGGCTTCCGCCGGTTCGAGCTTGCCGGAAAGGTCGCGCGGAATCGAACGGACAATGGGCTCGAAGATCTGGCTGACCCAGAGGTGGGCGCTGTATTCCTCGTCCATTGTCGGGTTGTTGTCCGCCCGGAACGAGTCCATGTCGTTGAGCAGGCGGCGGGCCTGGTTTTCCTGGGCGTCCAGTCCTGTGAGCCGCAGCAGCCGGCGCTGGTGATGCCCCGCGTCCACCACTTTGGGCTGCAGCTGGATGGTGGAGCCGTTCTGGGTGGTCTTGATCGCGTATTCCTCGACGTCGAACCCCAGCTCGTTGAGCTTCCGGATCCGGGCGGCCACACGCCAGCGTTCCCCGATCTCGAACGACTCCTTCGCCGTGAGCTCTGTCCAGAGCCGCCGGTAGCTGTCCATGATGAGTTCGCTGGTGGCCACCGGGTCCACCTTCTCCTCGATCAGCCCGCCGTCCAGCAGGTCCATCAGCTCACCGGCGATGTTGACCCGGGCGATCTCGAGATCGTATTCGCGCTGGCCTGTGGACAGGTCCGGGTACAGCTCGCCCGTTTCAGCATCCACGAGGTACGCCGCAAACGCGCCGGCGTCGCGGCGGAAGAGGGTGTTGGAGAGCGAAACGTCTCCCCAGTAGAAGCCGATGAGGTGCAGCCGCACCATCAGCAGCGCCTGGGCGTCAATCAGGCGCGTGAGGGTGTCCTTGCGCAGCATCTGGGAGAAGAGCGCACGGTAGGGCATGGAGAACTTCAGGTGGCGGGTGACCAGCACCGGGTTCAGCGGCCTGCCGTCCGGCGTGGTGCGGCCGGTGATGACGGCCACGGGCTCAACGCAGGGCACGTCCAGGCGTGCCAGCTTGCGGAGCATGTGATACTCATGGCGGGCCACGTGCTCTGACGTTTCCTTGATGGCAATCACGGAGCCGCCGAGGTGGGCGAAGCGCACAATGTGGCGGGAAATACCGCGGGGGAGCGCGGCGAGGTTTTCAGCCGGCCAGTCCTCCAGGGCGATGTGCCACGGCAGGTCCAGGAGCTCCGGATCAGCCGCGGCGGCGGTGATGCTCAGGTTGCTGGAGACGTTGGAACTCTTGTCGTCGTTGGCGCTGGCCGCTTCAAACCGAGGCAGTTTGCCGATCTGGCCGTAGTCGGTGGGTTCGTCGTGCCATTGGGCGTTGCTTTCCTCGGTCATGTGCCAATTCTTCCGTACGTAGGGGCGGGGTGCCTAAACAAAGTCAGGAAAGCCGCGCTTAAACCACGACGGCGGCCCGTCCAGTAAGGAGGGCCGCCGTCGGTCAGTGCATTGAGGTGCCGATCAGGTGGTCGCAGCTGGTGCACCCACCCGATTCAGGCCCTGCAACCGGGAACTAGTCGCCGAGGCGCAGGCCGGTCTTGGTGTCGAACAGGTGAACGTGCCCGGACTGCGGGCGGACGTGGATGGACTCGCCCTTCATCGGGGGACGGCGGCCGTCGACGCGGGCCACAATGTCGTGGCTCTTGCCGTCCAGCGTGGTGTGGCCGTAGACGTAGGCGTCGGCACCGAGTTCTTCGACGACGTCTACCTCAACCTGGAGCCCTTCACCTGCAGCGACCTGCTCGAGGTCCTCGGGGCGTGAACCCAGGGTGACGGTGGCGCCGTGTGCTTCTTCGAGGATATTGCGGGGAACCGGGTAGACCGTTCCGCCGAACTGGACGCCGCCGTCGACGACCGGGAGTTCCAGCAGGTTCATGGCGGGGGATCCGATGAAGCCGGCGACGAAGACGTTCTTGGGCTTGTCGTAGAGGTTGCGCGGGGTGTCAACCTGCATCAGCAGGCCGTCCTTCAGCACAGCCACACGGTCACCCATGGTCATGGCCTCGACCTGGTCGTGGGTCACGTAGACGGTGGTGACGCCCAGACGGCGGGTCAGGGATGCGATCTGCGTACGGGTCTGGACACGGAGCTTGGCGTCCAAGTTGGAAAGCGGCTCATCCATGAGGAAGACCTGCGGGTTGCGCACGATGGCGCGGCCCATGGCAACACGCTGGCGCTGACCGCCGGAGAGTGCCTTCGGCTTGCGGTCCAGGTACGGCTCGAGGTCAAGAAGCTTTGCTGCTTCGCGGACACGCTCGGCGCGCTCTTCCTTGCTGACGCCGGCGATCTTCAGAGCGAAGCCCATGTTGTCTGCAACCGTCATGTGCGGGTACAGCGCGTAGTTCTGGAAGACCATGGCGATGTCGCGGTCCTTCGGCGGAACGTCGGTGACATCGCGGTCACCAATGAGGATGCGGCCTGCGTTGACGTCCTCAAGGCCTGCGAGCATGCGCAGCGAGGTGGACTTACCGCAACCGGAGGGTCCAACGAGGACCAGGAATTCGCCATCGGCGATGTCGATGTTGAGCTTATCGACGGCGGGCTTATCTGTGCCCGGGTACAGACGCGTAGCGTTATCAAAAGTAACTGTAGCCACAGTTATCAATCCCTTCACCGGCAGGTACGTGCCGGACGATCCGTTGTGAATGGTTCATATTTATTCAGTTGTCCACGGTTTTGCAGCCGTGTACTCCCCGGCCGAAGCCGAGGAGTATCGCGTGACGCCGCACGGTGTCTGTGCGCCACATCACAAACAGAGTATGTCAGATTTTATGCAATGTGGTGCAAATGTTACGGAGGTCACATGTGAGATCCGTAACGGTAGACGCCAACCTATGCGGAGCCGGAGACGGCCCGGGTCCGTTCCCTGAGCAGCGCTTCCAGCAGTTCGGCGATGTGCACCGGAGCCTCCACACGGAACTGCGCCTGGGTGAAGTCCAGCCCCACCTTCACGCCCACATCCCCCGGATAGAGCCGTCCGAGGGCGTCTTCATCGGTGGTGTCGTCGCCGGCGAAGACCACCGCCGTGGCGCCGGTCGCCTGGCGGAGGAAGGCCATGCCTTCGCCCTTGGAAGCGTGGACTACTGACGTCTCCAGGACGCGGTTTCCGTTCTTCAAGTAAACGTCGGGGCGGTCCTGCAGGACGGCCCGGGCGGCGGCGACGGCGTCTTCCGCAACGTCGTCGGCAGCCAGCCGGGTGTGGAGCACCACGCCCGCGGGTTTGTCCTCCAGCAACGTGCCCGGTGCCTGCTCCACGATCTCTTCAAGGATGCGGCGGACATCCGCCAGCAGCGTCAGTTGTTCCGGGTCCAGGGTGAGTTCGGACGAGCCCGGTCCAAGCCAGGCTTCTGCCCCGTGGCTGCCGATTAGCAGCGTCTCAGGCGGCGGCGAAGCGACCGCACGGAGGCTGGCGAGGGCCCGCCCCGAGATGAGTGCCGTCGTCGTGCGCGGGAGGCCGGCAAGGCCGGCAAAGGCGGCGGCGGACCGGGGGAGCGGGCGGGCGTCCGCCGCGTGGTCAACCAGCGGGGAGATGGTTCCGTCGAAATCCATCGCCACGAGCAGGTGCTCGGTGGCGGCAACGTCCTTGAGGGCTGCCAGGAGTTCCGGCTGAAGGGTGAGGGGCGTCTTGCCCGGAGCGGCATCAGGAGTCATCGCGGACCACTTTCTCTTTGAGCGCTGCCAGGAAGTCTGCCGACCAGAGATCGACGTCGTGATCCAGGATCTGCTTGCGCATGGAACGCATCCGCCGGGAAGCCTCGGCCGGCTGCATGTCCACGGCCTTCATGATGGTGTCCTTGAGGCCGTCGATGTCATGCGGGTTCATCAGGAGAGCCTGTTTGAGCTGGTCCGCGGCACCGGCGAATTCGCTCAGAACAAGGGCGCCGTCGTTGTTGGTGCGGGCGGTTACGTACTCCTTGGCCACCAGATTCATGCCGTCCCGCAGCGCAGTGACCAGCATGACGTCGGCCGCCAGGTAGAGGGCCACCATTTCGTCGATGGGATAGCTGTGATGCAGGTACCGCACCGCCGTGTTCTGCATGGTGTCGTAGGTGCCGTTGATGTGGCCCACGGTGCCTTCCACCTCTTCACGAAGGAGGCGGTACTGCTCCACCCGCTCCCGGCTGGGGCTCGCCACCTGGATCAGGGCCGCGTCCTCCACCGTGACCTTGCCGTCGGCCAGCAGCTCCTCATAGGCCTTGAGCCGGTGGCGGATGCCCTTGGTGTAATCGAGGCGGTCGACGCCGAGGAGGATGGTCTTGGGATTGCCAAGGTCCCGGCGGATCTGGTGGGCGCGCTCGATGATCTCGGGATTGCGGGCCAGCTCGCTGATCTGCTTGACGTCGATGGAGATGGGAAAAGCCTGCGCACGGGCGATGTGGGTGGTTCTGCCGTCCGGGCCCTTGACGTGCACCTGCTGCTGCTTGACGCTCGCACCCAGGAAGCGCCGGGCGGAACGCATGAAGTTGCCGGCATCGCTGCTGCGCTGGAAGCCCACCAGGTCCGCGCCCAGGAGTCCGTCAATTATGGCCTTGCGCCAGGGGAGCTGGGCGAAGATTTCCGGCGGGGGGAACGGGATGTGGTTGAAGAACCCGATCTTCAGGTCCGGGCGTGCTTCGCGGAGCATCTTTGGAACGAGCTGCAGCTGGTAGTCCTGGACCCAGACAGTGGCTCCGTGGTCGGCGTGCCGTACGACGGCGTCGGCGAACCGCCGGTTGACCTTCCGGTAGGAGTCCCACCACGTGCGGTGGAATTCCGGCGGCGCGATCACATCGTGGTACAGCGGCCAGAGAGTGGCGTTGGAGAAGCCCTCGTAGAACAGCTCGACGTCGTCGTTGCTCAGCTGCACCGGGACCAGGTCCATGCCGCCATGGCTGAAGGGCTCGACGGTTTCATCCGGGGCGCCGTGCCAGCCCACCCAGGCGCCGTCGGTCTTGGTCATCATCGGAGCCAGTGCGGTGACGAGGCCGCCCGGTGACCGGCGCCAGCCGTCCTCGCAGCCGCTGTCCTCGGGCGCGCAGCGGTCAACCGGCAGCCGGTTGGACACGACCATGAAGTCATAGAGTGCGGCTTCAGCGTGGCCGTCGCCCGGAGCGGGCTTCCCGTTAGCGGTTGCGTCGGGTTTTTCACGGTGCGTAGTGTGCATTGGTGCCCCTTGGGTTGCTATTAGCTCAACGTCAACCCTAGTCGGACGGAATCTTCCCTGCTATTCATCCGTTGGGCAGGCTGACGGAAACTTGAAAGCGCAAGCTCTCAGGTTTCTCCCCTAAACTGAAAAAGTTGCCACTGACGTGGTCCGCACCTGGCCGATCGACACGAGGAACTGATGAGCGCCGCAAACGAACCCCGCAAGTCCAAAGCAGAACGCACTGCCGAGGCCCGCGAGAAAGCCCGTGAGATCCGTGAGGCGCAGCTGAAGAAGGACAAGCGCAACAAGCTCCTCATCGGCTGGGGCATCGTGGTGGCCGTTGTGGCCATCCTCGCCATCGTTGCCCTGGTGGTCAGTTCCAACATCCGGAACAACGCTCCGGTCGCGGACGAAGGTCCCACGCCGGCCAACGGCAACATCCACGGTGGTGTGACGCTGCTGGCCAACTCCGAGGTTGCCAAGTCCGACCCGGCGACGGTCAACGCGAAGGACGTTCCGGCCAAACCGGAAACACCACCCGCCGAGGTAACGGCTCCCGGCGCCGAGGCCGAAGCGGGCAAGCCCGTGAAGGTGGTCGTCTACATCGACTTCATCTGCCCCGTCTGCAAGCGGTTCGAAACCACGTATAACGAGCAGCTGACCAGCCTCCGCAACGAAGGCAAGATCTCCCTGGAGTACAGGCCGCTCGGCTTCCTGGACCAGCAGTCCACCACCAACTACTCCTCCCGCGCGGCCAACGCCGCAGCCTGCGTGGTCAACGAATCGCCGGAAAAGTACTCCGACTTCCTGAACATGCTCTTCGACAAGCAGCCGGCCGAAGGCAGCGCGGGCCTGTCCGATGACGAGCTGAAGAAGATGGCCACCGACGTGGGTGCCAAGAGCATCGATTCCTGTGTGGAAGAGAAGAAGTACCGGCCATACGTCAAGGTGGTAACGCAGGAAGCTGCGGCCATCGGCGTGAGCGGTACTCCGACCGCCTTCGTGGACGGCAAGCAGTGGGGCAAGGGCGACTCCGCCAACACCGACCTGATCCCGTTCATCCAGGCCGCCATCGACGCCAAGGGCTAGCAGCAGCCTCGCCCGCGCAGCAGTTCAGCGGCCCGGTTCCGGAAGTATCCGGAACCGGGCCGCTGCCGTTTTTACCGCGGGGGCGTCCTTGGGCTAACCTTATCTAGCACCGCATCCAGCACCGCCCGGTGCGCCTGATCCTTCAGGCAGAAACAGGGCACGCCTCCTTAGCTCAGTTGGCCAGAGCACCGCTCTTGTAAAGCGGGGGTCGTCGGTTCGAATCCGACAGGGGGCTCTGCGCAACCCCTCCTTTCCGGCAAGTCCGCCTGGAACGGAGGGGTTTTTCATGCCCGGCGCTTTCGTCAAGTGCACCCCGGCCCTCGCCTACGAGTCGTCGTCTATCTTCCCGAGCAGGTCCTTGGCAGCCTTGGCGATTTCATCATGGTCATATTGCGCCGCGCGGCTTTCCAGGGAAACCACGGCACAACGGTGGACCTTCTTGAAATCGCCAAAAGGAAAACTCACGCTGCCCTTGGTACCTTCGGACTCGTCCGGGTCGAGGCCCAGATGCCACTTGGAGAACTCTGAGAAGCCGTGCTTTTCGATGAAGGCATTTTCCTGGTCAGCCGACGGTGCATGCTCGCTCCAGTCGTCCCGGGTGTCGCGGACAACTTTCCCGTCCTTCACGAGCCTGCGGGCGTGATCCAGGGCCTTCTTGTTGAGCTTCGTGGCCATGTCATACCTCCGGGATCTCGGATGTGTTGTCCCTCAAGGCTAAAACGGCCGATCACGGGCCGCCAGAGCCCCGGCCAACAGATGTAACGCCGCGGAGACTGCGGCGAAACGTGCCCACAACATGACCCGCCTACCTTGGGCGTATGACAACACGCCTGCCCGCACGAATAGCCTCCTGGTTCGAGGCGCGGCCCATGCCGGCCGCAGCGCCCGGTCAGGACCCCAGCGCCTGGGAACAGGGCAATGCGGCCATCGCCGATGTGACCAGGTGGGGCTGGCTCCCGGCACTCAGCGGGGTGTCCATCGCAGCCGAGCATGCCGCGAGGGCACACGGCCAAACGGCCGGTGCGGCCGGCGAGGGCTAGCCGCCGGACTGCTCTTCACGGCCTCCGGTAGGACTGCGTGGCGACGTAATTTGTCGGGTTGGGCACACTTTGCCTCAACTACCGGCATAATGACCTAAACTGCTTCACTGAGGTGCCTGAAATGGCGCTGCGCAGCAACGAAAGTGAACCACGCAATGGCTACCGATTACGACGCCCCACGCAAGACAGAAGAAGAGTCTCCCGCTGAATCGCTGGAGGCCCTTCAGGCGTCCCGCAGCGGCGGAGCCCAGACCGCCGTGATCGACGTTGACGAGAACGACACGGCCGAGGGCATCGACCTTCCCGGGGCGGACCTTTCCGGCGAAGAGCTCACGGTCACTGTTGTTCCCGAGCAGTCCGACGAATTCACCTGCTCCTCCTGTTTCCTGGTCCGTCACCGGTCCCAGGTTGCACGCGAAAAGAACGGCATGAAGTACTGCCGCGACTGCGAAGGCTAGGCACCTTTCCGGCGCGCCACAACTCCACAGCAAGGCATAACGAGGCGTCGGCAGCCCGAAAAGGGCGGCCGGCGCCTCGCTGCATCCGCAGAGTTAACTCCACCGCCGTCGTCGTTATCCGACATCACGGAACCACGCCCATAATCCCCCCGAAGGGTTCCGAACGGCGGGAAAACCACCACCGCAAACATCGTCCCGTAACCTGCGCCAGGGCTGGCTAACAGTTGGGCGCCGAAGGGATTTCGACCCTCGTTTTTGCCGGCGCCGACTCCTACGCTTGAGGTATCTCATCACTTCCGAGGGTGGCTCAAATGAAGAAATTTCAAGTATGGCTGGCGGCAATCCTGATGGCAGCCGGACTCGGCCTTGTGGCCCCGGCGCCGGCATCCGCCTCCTACTGCGGGCTGGTGTGGGGATCGCTGGAGAAATCCGAGGCGGCCATGAGTACCGGAAAGGTCACCGACGTCCGGACGGGCCAGCACTACTGCTTCGACCGCCTGGTGGTTGACCTCAACGGGCCCGTGGAAGGCTATACCGCACGGTATGTCCCCACAGTCGTGCAGGACGGTTCCGGGCTCCCGGTTCCCCTGCGCGGACGGGCATTCCTCCAGATCACCGTCACTGCGGCGGCTTATGACGACGGCGGCAACTCCACGTACAACCCGGCCGACAGGAATGAACTGACCAACGTTGGCGGCTACCAGACCTTCCGCCAAGTGGCCTGGGCGGGGAGCTTCGAAGGGTACTCGACCATCGGCCTTGGCGTTCGTGGACGCCTTCCCTTCAGGGTATTCACCCTGGACGGGCCGGGGGCAGGATCACGCCTGGTGGTAGACGTTGCACACTACTGGTGACCTGCACCAGCAAAACGCACTGCAGGCCCCGCTCCGGATCGTCCGGGGCGGGGCCTGCAGCCGTGTGGGTCCTTTTAACACAGTGGTTGCGGGGATCCCTTACTCGGGCACCACCAGGGCCGGGGTGTCCTTGCGGATGGTTTCGCCGCGGAAGAACCCGGGCCGGAGCCTGGCCATGATGAGCATGAACACGGCGCCGAGGGCGAGGATGCCGACGCCGAGGATGAACACCAGTCCCACGCCGAAGATCTCGGACCCGCTGCCGAACTCCGGCGCCCAGCTGTCTGCCGCCGTCTGCAGGAAAACCACCAGGAGGCCCAGTCCGCCCAGCAGCGGACAGAGCAGCCGCAGCATGAAGTGCCGGAAGCTGCTGAACACGCTCTCACGGAAGTACCAGACGCACGCGAATGCCGTCAGCCCGTAGTAGAAGCAGATCATCAGGCCAAGCGCGAGGATGGTGTCGTTGAGGACGTTTTCGCTGACCACGTGCATGATCGCGTAGAACCCCGCCGAGAGGACGCCCGACGCGACCGTGGCGAAGCCCGGCGTCGCAAACTTCCTGCTCAGGTGGCTGAAGGGCTTGGGCAGGGCACCGTAGTGGGCCATGGCCAGGAGGCTGCGGGACGGCGAGGTGAACGTGGATTGCAGCGAAGCCGCCGAGCTGGACAGGACGGCCAGGGACATCAGGATGGCGAAGGGGCCCATGATGGGGGAGGCCAGCGCCGTGAAGATGTTGGCGTGGTTCTCCTCGTTGTTCAGGCCGACGCCCTCGGTGCCCACCCCGGCGAACATCATGGTTGCGATGGTCACCAACAGGTAGATGCCCAGGACCACGACGGCGGTGAGGGTGCCGGCAATGCCTGCGGTCTTCTTGCCGTTGGCCGTTTCCTCGTTCACGGTGAGGCAGACGTCCCAGCCCCAGTACACGAAGATGGACAGCGAAATCCCGGCGGCAATCTGCCCGAAGGTTTCGATCTTGGTGACGTCAAACCATTCCCAGCTGAACGGGATGGAGGTTTCCGAGGAAGACCAGTTGGCGAACGCCATGGCGACGAACAGTCCGAGCACCAGCAGCTGGAATCCCACCAGGCCGTACTGCACGATCTTGGTGGTGTGCAGCCCGCGGTAGCTCACCCAGACGGCAAGCGCCACGAAGACAAAGCACGTGGCCACGTTGAGGGGCTTGTTGGCGGCGAGGTCGGCCAGTTCCGGCGTCCCCGTGAGCTGGGCGAGGAACAGGTAGAAAAAGTCCACCGCCACTGCGGCCAGGTTGGACAGCACGATGATGTTCGCCGCGAGGAGTCCCCAGCCTCCCATCCAGCCCACCCAGGGGCCGAACGCCTTGGTGACCCAGGTGAACGTGGTGCCGCTGTCCGGCGAGTCAGCATTGAGCTCCCGGTAGGCCAGGGACACCAGGATCATGGGAATGAAGCCGATGAGGAAGATGACAGGCAACTGCAGCCCGGCCTCGTTCACCGTGGGCCCGAGGGCGCTGGTCAGCGTGTAGGCCGGGGCAATCGTTGAAATGCCAAGGACGACGACGGCGAGGAGGCCCAGCTGCCCGCCCTTCAGTCCCTTTCCGGTGATGCCGTGCGGCGTGCCCGGCGCGTCAGCGACGGCGGAACTTGCGCCGGCTGCCCCGGCGCCGGCTGTGCCGGTCTCGGAGCTGTTGCGGATGGTTTGGGTCATGTCCGTCCCTTTCTGGGAATCATCACGGGTCTAGGAAGCAGCAGGCTGCTGCTGGGTGATGCAGTGGATGCCGCCGCCACGCGCGAACAGCTCGCGGGCGTCGATGCCCACGATCCGGCGCCCGGGGTAGGCATCGGCAAGGATCCGAAGGGCCTTTTCGTCGTTGGGGTCCGAGAAGGTGCAGGCGATGACCCCGCCGTTGACCACCAGGTGGTTGATGTAGCTGTAGTCCACGAATCCCTCGTCGTCCGTGAGCACAACGGGTGCGGGGACTTCGATGATGTTCCACTCCCGGCCTGCCGCGTCCCGCGTAGTGGAGAGGAAACTGATGATCTCGCGGCTGACCTCGTAATCGGGATGCCCGGGGTCCTGCTGGGAATGGACAAGCAGCGTGCCCGGGGAGGGGATGGCAGCCACGATGTCCACATGGCCCCGGGTTCCGAACCGCTCCGAGTCCCTGGCCAGGCCGCGGGGCAGCCAGACGGTGTGCGTGGCGCCGATGGTCCGGGCGAGCTCGGCCTCCACATCGGCCTTTGACAGTCCGGGGTTGCGGCCCGGGTCCAGCTGCACGGTTTCGGTGACCAGCACGGTGCCCTCACCGTCCACGTGGATGCCGCCGCCCTCGTTGACCAGGGCCGAGGAAAGGTGGCGGGCTCCGGACCGGCCGGCGACCTCCGCGCCGATCAGCGAGTCCTTGTCCCAGCGGGCCCAGTCCTGTCCGCCCCAGCCGTTGAAGACCCAGTCGACCGCGCCGAGGCGCCCTGCTTCGTCCAGCACGAACGTCGGGCCGATGTCCCGCATCCAGGCGTCGTTGAGGTCCGCGGTGAGAACCTCAACGGCCGGATCCAGGTAGCGGGCGGCGGTGTCGACGTCGTCGGGGGTCACCACCACGGTGACCGGCTCAAATTCGACGGCGGCATTGGCGACGGCGGCCCAGACGGATCGCGCTGCGTGGGCTTCTTCTGCCGTGTCACCGAGGGTGTACCCCCCGGTGGGGAACGCCATCCAGATGCGCTCCTGCGGCGCCGTCTCGGCGGGCATGCGCCACCGGCTCATGCGGTCACCTCGTGGTAAGTGGGTGCTTCGCCGCCCAGCGGCTCGCTGCGGCGGACGGGTTCCGTGAGCCGGCCGTAAGTGTCGGGGCGCCGGGTAGCAAGGAACGGGAAGAGCGTGAGCCAGTCTTTGCGCTGGTCCAGGTCCAGGTCGGCGACGAGGACGGCGGATTCGTCGCGGGGAGCCTGCGCCAGGATCCGGCCGTAAGGGTCCGAGATGAAGGAGGAACCGTAGAAGTTCAGTGTCCCCTCACTTCCCCAGCGGTTCGGCGCCACCATGAACAGGCCGTTGGCGATGCCGTTGCCGACGATCACCTGCTGCCAGAGCGGCTGGGTGTCAAAGTCCGGGTGGTCCGGTTCGGAGCCGATGGCCGTCGGGTACACCAGGATTTCCGCGCCGCCCAGGGAATACAGGCGCGCGAGTTCCGGGAACCATTCGTCCCAGCAGGTGGGCATGCCCAGCCGGGCGCCGCCCAGTTCGGCGGGGGAGTGGACCTCGTAGGCGTCCTCCCCGGCCGGGCCCTGGCGGAAGAACTTGTCCTCGTAGTAGCCGGCGGTCACCGGGATGTGGAGCTTGTGGGTTCGGGCCAGCAGTTCACCCTCGGGGGACACCAGGATGGACGTGTTCAGTCCCAGGCCATCGTCGGAGCCGTCCGGGTTCTCCGCACGCTGGTACAGGGAAGCATGGATGCAGATGCCGTGCCGGCGGGCGGCCTCAGCGGCGAAACGGAACGTGGGGCCGGTCAGCAGCTCCTCGGCGAGGTCCGACGGGCGGGGGCGTGCGGCCCAGGGGCGTGACGTGTCGTTTTCGGGGAGGGTGTCCGCCGGGTAGCGGGAGAGCGTGAGTTCCGGCAGGAAGACAACGGTGGCCCCCAGCCGGGCTGCGCGTCCGATGCCCTCGTCCAGTTCTGCGCGGAGTTCCGCGGCGTCGGCGTGCCAGCGGTGCTGAACCACTCCGATCCTCAGCGCAGGACGCGCCGAGGGCTGGGTCCGCGCGAGGGAAACAGGCGGGGTAAGGCAGGTGATTTCAATCATGGTGAATACTCCAGTGAGACGGCGGTCACTAAATGAATGACGTTCATTTAGTATCCATGCCATGCCGCCGCATGGCAAGGGAAAAATGAACAAACATCATTTTGTTAAGCCCGGCGCGAGAATCGGTGGCGCCGCTGTGGCGGCTGGGATAGTTTCGGATTACCCGAGAAACCGCTGACACCAGGAGGATCAATGAAGGCATCACCGACGCTGACCAATAATCTGCAGGCTGTGCTCGCGGACCTGATTGAACTGCACATCCAGGGCAAGCAGGCGCACTGGAACATCGTGGGAACGAACTTCCGTGACCTTCACCTGCAGCTGGATGAAATCATCGACGCCGCACGGAACTTTGCCGATGACATGGCCGAGCGCATGCGCGCGCTCCATGCCCTGCCGGACGGCCGCAGTGCCACCGTGGCGGAAACCACCAGCCTCGCCCAGTTCCCGCAGGGCCTGATCAGCACCAAGGACGCCGTTGACCGCATCGTGGCCGCACTTGAGGCCGCTGTGGGCACCATGCGCAAGGTCCACGACGAGGTTGATGAGGAAGATCCCACCACCGCGGACCTGCTACACGAGTTCATTGCCAAGCTCGAGCAGTACGCATGGATGGTGGGCGCGGAGAACATGAAGGCCTCGGCCAGCGTGACCACTCCCGACAGCAAGTAACCCCGGCGGCACACTAACGCCGCAGGGAAGACGGTTGCGACGCCCTTGTTCGCCCGCAGCCGCCAGGGAGGCCCGGCACCGGATCATCCGGCGCCGGGCCTCCCCTTTGCCCGGCCGGCCTATATCGAAAAGGGAAGAGGGGCTACTTCGCCTTGGGTACTCCGCGGAGTACGACGGCGACCAGGACCGCGGCCCCTGCCATCAGCCCCAGCGCAATGGACGCCGTCACGTGGACACCCGAATCAAACGCCACCCGGGCGGCGGACGTCAGGGCGTCCGCCAGCGGGGCCGGCAGCGAGTGGGCCAGCTCGACTGCCCCCGTCAGCGTCTCGCGGGCCTGGGCGACGTCGTGGGCGGCACTGCCGGTCCCGGACATGCTGATGCCCTCCGGCAGAACCAGGTTCCGCTGATAGGACGCAGTGAGGATCGAGCCAAGGATGGCTGTGCCAAGCAGTGAGCCAATCTCATAGCCTGTTTCCGATATGGCGGCTGCCGCGCCCGACTTTTCCGGCGGGACAGCCCCCAGGATCAGGTCGTTGGAGATGGTTTCCGCCGCGCCCACACCTAGGGCAAGGATTAGGAGGGCGCCCAGCAGGAGGGCCGGGCCGCCTGAATGATCGCCAAAGGCCACCACGAAGTAGCCTGCCGCGCTGAGCGACAGGCCCCCGGCAACCACGAAGCCGGGCCGAACCTTCCGCACCAGCGGCACCACGAGCAATCCGGCGGCCACGGTGGCAATCAGGGCCGGGATCATGGCGATTCCGGATTCCGTCGGGCGCTGGCCTTCCAGCAGCTGGAGGTGCTGGGCCAGGAAAAGAATGAAGCCGTTGAACGAAAACAGCGCCAGGACGTTGGCCGTGATGGCCGTGCTGAAAATCCTGTTCCCGAAGAGGCTCACGTCCAGTAGCGGGCTCAGGAGTCTTTTCTGGCGCCGGACGAAGACGTAGCCCATCAACAGCCCGAAGGCGATGATCGCGGCGGGTGCGACCCCGAATCCCTCCGTGGCCAGCGACTTGATGCCGTAGACCACGGGAACCATCGTCAGCAGGGACAGGGCGATGCTGGCGATGTCCGCCGTGCCGGGCCGCGGGTCCCTGGACTCGGGAATGAAAACAGGGCCGAAGGCCAGGATGGGCAGCATGATGGGCACTGCAACCAGGAGGATGGCGCCCCACCAGTACTGCTCCACGAGCCAGCCGCCGAAGATCGGGCCCAGTGCGGCACCACCCGAGAATCCTGCCGCCCAGATGGCAATGGCAAGCCGCCGCCGGTTGGGGTCCGGGAAAATGTTGCGGATCAGGGACAGGGTGGACGGCATCAGCATCGCACCGAAAAAGCCCAGTGCCGCGCGTCCGGCGATGAGCCATTCCGCGCTGGGAGCGAAGGCGGTGGCTGCCGACACCGCGGCAAAGCCCGTGCTGCCGATCAGGAGGAGCCGGCGGCGGCCGATCCGGTCGCCAAGACTCCCCATGGCCACGAGGAGCCCGGCGAGGACCAGCGGATAGGCGTCCACGATCCAGAGCAGTTGAACGCCGCTGGGTTCCAGGCTGCGGGCGATCGCGGGCAGCGCGAACGTCAGGGCGGTGTTGTCGACGGCGACCAGCAGGACCGGAAACATCAGCAGCCCGAGGGCAAGCCATTCACGTCCCGGCTTCGGGGCGCCAAGCTGCCGGCCGGTCGGCTGTGGGCCAGTGGGCTGCCGGCCGGCAGGCTGGTGCGCGGCGCGGACGGAAGCGCCGGCGGCGAGGTCCTGCGTGGCCGGCGTCGAAGGTGAGGAGAAGGTACCCATGTAATAACTGTACCGTCTGGACGGTATAGTTAAGAAATGAGCCCGGGCCACCGGGCATGATAGGAACCATGGCCAGAAAACCTGTTGCACGCGAGGCCGTGCTGGACGCCTTTGAATCCCTCCTGATTGAAGTGGGTGAACGCGCCGCCACCCTGGATGCCGTGGCGAGGCGGGCCGGCGTTTCCAAGGGCGGACTCCTGTACCACTTCCCGAACAAGGAGGCCATGATCTCGGCGCTCCTGGAGCGCATGGACCGGCTGGTCGCGGAGGATGTTCAAATCATGGCCAACGCTCCTGAAGGGGCGGCGGTTCACTTCATCAAAGCCTCCCTCTGGGCAGACACTCCGCTGGACCGGGTCTTCGTGGCCGCCACTAGGCTGGCCGAAGTGGCCCACGAGGAAACGCTGCATCGATTCGCTGCCGTCCAGGGCGCCTGGCTGGGGCTGCTGGCAGGGGACGTCGGCCCGGCGATGGCCAAGGCCGTGCTCTACATGGGCGATGGACTGTATTTCAATGCCATGCTCGCCAGCGGTCCCGGTGCCTCGCCGCCCGAAATGAGCGGCGACGTCGACAGTCTCCTGGCCGCCGTCGAACGCCTCCGCGGCTGAGCGCCGCGCGGCTGCCGAACCCGCCGTTCAGGCCCGCCGCTCCGGAGGTTCGTAACGCGGCGCCGGCGTTGTCCCTGGAGTTTGCAGACGCGTCTCCGGCGTAGGACAATGGACGCTGTGACTGTTGTCACCGCAAACTAAATATGCCTTTGATCTGCGGCGGGAGAGTTCTGCAAGTAGGTACAAGCAGGCGCCGTAGGAGCAAATCCTCCCCAGGAATCTCTCAGGCCCATGTACCGCCGCGGCAAGGCAACTCTGGAAAGCAGCAGGCTGTCCGTCCCGCGTCCCAACCCTGTTGAGACGCGGAACGCTGACATGCTGTGCTCACCGACGGTGCAAGCGGACCCATGCGAAAGCACGGCTCCGCGGAAACTCTCAGGTCCAATACAGAGTGGGGAGGAACCCGAATCGATGTGGCGTACCCTGCGCCGCCTTAGTTATGGAGTTCCTTGTGACTGTCAATTCAGCCTCCACTTCCTTCGTTGACCGCCATATCGGCGCGCGCCGCGAAGCCGACGTCGACGCGATGCTCAAGGCTGTCGGCTACGACACCGTTGACTCGCTGGTTGACACGGCCGTTCCGAAGGATATCCGGCAGGAAGTCGCCCTGACGTTGCAGGACGCCCTGAGCGAGGTCGAGGTACTGGCCGAGCTGCGCAAGCTGGCTGCCAGGAACAAAACGGCAGTACAGATGATCGGCCAGGGCTACTACGACACGGTGACCCCGGCAGTGATCCGCCGCAACATCCTCGAATCCCCGGCCTGGTACACCGCCTATACGCCCTACCAGCCGGAAATCTCCCAGGGCCGCCTTGAGGCACTCCTGAACTTCCAGACCATGGTCCAGGACCTCGTGGGCCTGCCCATCGCCAACGCCTCCCTGTTGGACGAAGCCACCGCCGTGGCTGAAGCAGTCCTGATGATGCGGCGTGCCAACAAGAACAAGGCCGCCCATGACGGCAAGACGGTCCTGGACGCGGATGTCCTGCCGCAGACCATCGCCATCGTCAAGGGCCGTGCCGAGGCGCTCGGCTTCGAGGTTGAGGTGGCGGACCTCTCCAAGGGACTGCCCGACGGCGTCATCAACGGCATCGTGCTGCAGCAGCCGGGCGTTTCCGGCCGTGTGTTCGACCACGCCGCCGTTATCGCCGCCGCGAAGGAACGCGGCGCGCTGGTCACCGTGGCGGCCGACCTGCTCTCGCTGACCCTGATTACCCCTCCGGGTGAGCAGGGCGCGGACATCGCCGTCGGCTCCACCCAGCGCCTGGGTGTGCCGCTGTTCTTCGGCGGCCCGCACGCCGCCTACATGGCCGTCCAGAAGGGTCTTGAGCGTTCCATGCCCGGCCGCCTGGTGGGTGTGTCCAAGGACAACGCCGGCACCCCGGCCTACCGCCTTGCCCTGCAGACCCGCGAGCAGCACATCCGCCGCGAAAAGGCCACGTCCAACATCTGTACCGCACAGGCGCTACTGGCCATCGTCTCCTCGATGTACGCCGTCTACCACGGCCCTGACGGACTGAAGTCCATCGCCGAGACCGTCCACCAGAACGCGCGCACCCTGGCGGCCTCCCTGCAGGGCGCAGGCCTTGAGATCCTGCACGGCAGCTTCTTTGACACCATCACCGTCCGCGTCCCGGGCAAAGCCGCCGACATCGTCGCCGCCGCCGAAGCCAAAGGCATCAACCTGCGTGGCATCGATGCAGACACGGTCGGCATCTCCGCTGACGAAACCACGACCCCGGAAACCGTCGCCGCCGTTGCCGCCGTCTTCGGCGCCGAGGTTGCCTCGGACGACGCAGGCTTCGCCCTCGACGCTGCCGTCGAGCGTTCCTCGGACTACCTGCAGCACCCGGTTTTCAACACACACCGCTCGGAAACCCAGTTGCTGCGCTACATCCGCAAGCTCTCGGACCGCGACCTCGCGCTGGACCGCACCATGATCCCGCTGGGTTCATGCACCATGAAGCTGAACGCCACCGCCGAGATGGAAGCCATCTCCTGGCCGGAGTTTGCCTCCATCCACCCCTTCGCCCCGGACTCCCAGACCGAAGGCTGGCGTGAACTGATCGAAGGCCTGGAAGCGGACCTCGCGGAGATCACCGGCTACGACCAGGTTTCCATCCAGCCGAACGCCGGCTCGCAGGGCGAGCTCGCGGGCCTGCTGGCGATCCGCGGCTACCACCTGTCCCGCGGCGATGACCAGCGCAACGTCTGCCTGATCCCGGCCTCGGCGCACGGCACCAACGCCGCGTCCGCCGTCCTGGCCGGCATGAAGGTGGTCGTCGTGGCCACCGCAGCCGACGGCACCATCGACCACGCCGACTTCCAGGCGAAGATCGAAACCCACAAGGACGTCCTGTCCGCGATCATGATCACCTACCCGTCCACGCACGGCGTATACGACGCCGACGTCCGCGAAATCTGCGACTCGGTGCACGCGGCCGGCGGGCAGGTCTACGTTGACGGCGCCAACCTGAACGCCCTGGTGGGCCTGGCGCAGCCGGGCAAGTTCGGCGGCGACGTGTCCCACCTGAACCTCCACAAGACCTTCTGCATCCCGCACGGCGGCGGCGGACCGGGCGTCGGCCCGGTTGCGGCCAAGGCCCACCTTGCGCCGTTCATGCCGGGCGATGCCAACAAGGCTGCCCACGAAGACGGTCACGGCGTGGCAATCTCGGCGTCGCGCTTCGGTTCCGCCGGGGTGCTGCCGATCTCCTGGGCCTACGTGAAGCTGATGGGCGGTACCGGCCTGACCGACGCCACCAAGTCCGCGCTGCTGGCGGCGAACTATATCGCTTCCCGCCTGAACGAGTTCTTCCCGGTCCTGTATACCGGCGAAGGCGGACTCGTGGCGCACGAGTGCATCCTGGACCTGCGTGCCCTGACGGCCAAGACGGGAGTTACGGCGGAAGACGTGGCCAAGCGCCTCATCGACTTCGGCTTCCACGCCCCCACGCTGGCATTCCCGGTTGCCGGCACGCTCATGGTGGAGCCCACCGAGTCCGAGGACCTCGTGGAGATTGACCGCTTCATCGATGCCATGATCACCATCCGCCAGGAAATCGACCAGGTGGCCAACGGCGACTTCACGGTGGAGAACTCCCCGCTGCGCAACGCACCGCACACCGCGGCCGCCGTCGTCTCCTCCGACTGGAGCCGCGAATACCCTCGCGAGCAGGCCGCCTTCCCCGTCCACCACCTCAAGCAGGACAAGTACTTCCCGCCCGTGGGCCGCATCGACGGCGCAGCAGGGGACCGCAACCTGATCTGCTCCTGCCCGCCCATCGAAGACTTCGAAAACTAAGGATTCCCGCGATGACTGAGAACTACACAGCACTCCACGAAGAGCACAAGAAGCTCGGCGCTTCCTTCACCGACTTCGGCGGCTGGCAGATGCCCCTCAAGTACAGCTCCGAACTGGCAGAGCACCACGCCGTCCGCAAGGCCGCGGGCATCTTCGATCTCTCCCACATGGGCGAAGTCTGGGTGACCGGCCCCGACGCCGCGGCCTTCCTCGACTATGCCCTGGTGGGCAAGATTTCGGCGATGGCCGTCGGCAAGGCCAAGTACTCGCTGATCTGCAACGAGGACGGGGGCATCATTGACGACCTCATCACCTACCGTCGGCCCGCTCCGGCGGAGGCCGGACAGGACAGCACTGACAGGTTCCTCGTGGTGCCGAACGCCGGCAACGCCAAGGTGGTGGCCGATGCCCTGGCTGAGCGGGCTGCAGGCTTCGACGTTGTCGTCGACGACGTGTCGGCCGCCACTTCGCTGATCGCCGTCCAGGGTCCCAAGGCCGAAGGCATCCTGCTCCGCCTGGTTCCCGCGGCGCAGCACGAGCTGGTCACCGGCCTGAAGTACTACGCCGCCGTCGAGGTTCCCTTTATGGTGGCCGGACGCAGCACCGACCTCCTGCTGGCCCGCACCGGTTACACCGGTGAGGACGGTTTCGAAATCTTCGTGGAGAACGCCGACGCAGCCGCCCTCTGGCAGGCCATCGTCGCCATCGCGGATGAAGGGGAACTGACGCCTGCCGGCCTGGCCTCCCGCGATTCGCTCCGGCTGGAAGCCGGCATGCCGCTGTACGGCAACGAACTCTCCATCGACGGCGACCCGTTCGCCGCCGGACTGGGACCCGTCGTCGCGCTTTCCAAGGAAGGCGACTTCGTGGGCAAGGCGGCACTGGCAGCCAAAAAGGAAGCCGGTGCAGGATCAACCAGCGGCCGCAAGCTTGTTGGCCTCAAGGGCCTCGGACGCCGTGCCGGCCGGGGCCACTACCCGGTCCTCAAGGACGGCAACGTCGTAGGCGAGGTGACCTCCGGCCAGCCCAGTCCGAGCCTCGGCTACCCGGTCGCGCTCGCCTACGTCGATGTCGAGTTCACCGAACCCGGCACCGCCCTGGACATCGACCTCCGGGGCAAGGCGGAGCCGTTCGAAGTCGTCGCACTGCCTTTCTACAAGCGCCAAAAGTAGCGCCGGCTGTCGGCGGTTCGCGGCTCCGGTGCCGGCACCGTTTGGCCCCGTCGGGGCTGACATCCTCCGCGTGCTCGGTCGCGTGGACGCCCGCTGGGCGGACGTGACGCTCCCTTAGACGCACGCTTCCGGATGCCAGCTCCGAAGGGGGCCTCTGGCCAGCTCACCTTTTGAACTACCGCTAAGACAGGACTGCCGCCCCGTTCCGGCGCTTTCGTCAGCCAAGGTGCTGGGGGATGGATGGCCTGCCGTGGGTTGGCTTGTCCTACCGGCACGTCGACAAGCTCGATCATTGGGGGTTGAGCTTGTTGAAGCCGTTGGCGCCAACGTGGAGCTAGGACCTATTGATTTGAAAGCCAGGTTTCTTTTCGGAGAAAGCACTGGCACAAAGCGGCGGGGAAGTGGATTCCGGAAGCGTGCGTCTAAGGGAGCGTCGCGTCCGCCCAGCGGGCGCCAACGCGACCGAGCACGCGGAGGATGGCGCGTCCCGCCGCGATACCCAGCCACCATTGATTTAGCCCACTAGTTTCAAGAGCAAAGGAAAAAACATGGCAAAAGTTGCCGTTGAACTGCAGTACTCCGACGAGCACGAGTGGGTTGCGCGCGAGGCCGGGAACGTTGTGTCCATCGGCATCTCCGCCGTGGCCACGGATGCCTTGGGCGACATCGTGTACGTGGACCTGCCCGAGGTTGGTGCCGCGGTGACCGCGGGGGAGACCTGCGGTGAGGTGGAGTCCACCAAGTCCGTCTCGGACCTGTACTCCCCGGTGACCGGCGAGGTCACGGAGATCAACCCCGCCGTCGTCGACGATCCGGCCCTGATCAACAGTGATCCGTACGGCGCCGGCTGGCTGTTCAAGGTGGCTGCCGAGTCCGACGGCCCGCTGCTCTCCGCGCAGGAGTATGCGTCCAAGAACGGCGGCGAACTGTGAGCGCGGCTCAGGCAACAGCGTTCGAGCAGGTAGTCTCCCCGTCCCTGGATGCGGACCTGTCCGCACTGGACCCGGAGATCGCGGCGAAGATCGACGACGAGCTGGCCCGCCAGCGTACGGGCCTGGAGATGATCGCGTCGGAGAACCACACTGCCGCGGCGGTGATGCAGGCGCAGGGTTCGGTGTTGACGAACAAGTACACCGAGGGGTACCCGGGCAAGCGCTACTACGGCGGCTGCGAGCACGTTGACGTGATCGAGCAGCTGGCCATCGACCGGGTGAAGGCCCTGTTCGGCGCCGGGTTCGCGAATGTGCAGCCGCACTCCGGTGCGCAGGCGAACGCTTCGGTGATGCACGCGCTGATCAAGCCGGGCGACACGATCATGGGCCTGAACCTGGCGCACGGCGGTCACCTGACCCACGGCATGCGGATCAATTTCTCCGGCCGGCTGTACAACGTGGTCCCATACCAGGTCCGCGAAGACACCCACACCATTGACATGGCTGAGGTGGAACGCCTGGCCCTGGAGCACAAGCCGCAGCTGATCGTGGCCGGCTGGTCCGCGTACGCCCGGCAGCTGGACTTCGCGGAGTTCCGCCGGATCGCCGATTCGGTGGGTGCGTACCTGATGGTGGACATGGCGCACTTCGCCGGCCTGGTGGCAGCCGGGCTGCACCCGTCCCCGGTCCCTTACGCGCACGTCACGACGTCCACGACGCACAAGACCCTGGCCGGTCCGCGCGGCGGGATCATCCTGACCAACGACGCCGCGATCGCGAAGAAGATCAACTCCGCGGTGTTCCCGGGCCAGCAGGGCGGGCCGCTGGAGCACGTGATCGCGGGCAAGGCCGTGGCGTTCAAGATCGCCGCGTCCGCGGAGTTCAGGGAACGCCAGGAACGCGTCCTCGCCGGTGCCCGGATCCTGGCCGAGCGGCTGGTCCAGCCGGACGTCACGGCCAAGGGGATCAACGTGATCTCCGGCGGCACCGACGTGCACCTGGTCCTGGTGGACCTGCGCAACTGCGAGCTGGACGGCCAGCAGGCCGAGGACCGGCTCGCGGAGATCGACATCACCGTCAACCGCAACGCGGTGCCGTTCGATCCGCGCCCGCCGATGGTCACCTCCGGGCTGCGGATCGGCACCCCGGCCCTCGCGACCCGCGGATTCGGCGAAGCCGCCTTTACCGAGGTCGCGGACATCATCGCCGAGGCCCTGACTGCCGACGCCGGCGCGGACCTCTCCGGCCTGCGCTCCCGGGTGGAGTCGCTGGCCGCCGCCCACCCGCTCTACCCGTCGGTTGCGAACCTCGGCTAGAGCACGTATTACAGAAGTACAGATCACGACGCCGGGCGGCCGCCACAAGCTGCCGCCCGGCGCCGCGCATCGGGCAACGCGCCCGCCGACCGGCGGTTGCGCGGCCCTTCCGGCAGGACCATCTGCCGGACCACAGTTAGACCTAGTTAGGAACCGATCATGGCTGTTGGTGTCTTTGATCTTTTTTCCATCGGAATAGGACCGTCCAGTTCACATACGGTGGGTCCGATGCGGGCTGCCGCGGTGTTCGCCGAGGAGCTCAAGGGCTCCGGCACCCTCGAGAAGGTGGCGTCGCTGCGGGTGGATCTCTACGGCTCCCTGGCCGCGACCGGGCACGGCCACGGCACCATGACGGCGATCCTGTTGGGCCTGGAGGGCTTCCACCCGGAACTGATCCTGCCCGATGAGGTGGAGGAGCGGCTGGCCGCGATCGCCGGGTCCGGGAAACTGCAGCTGGCGGGGTCCGTGCAGCTCCCGTACGGGGTGCAGGATATCGTGCTGCGGCCGCTGACCATTCTGCCGCGGCATACCAACGGCATGACGTTCACGGTTTCCGACGCGGCCGGGGAGGTCCTGCACCGTGCCACGTTCTTCTCCGTGGGCGGCGGCTTCATCGTCCGCGAAGGCGAGGAGGACGCGGCGCTGAAGGAACTCGATGAGTCCAAGAAGGAACTGCCGCTGCCGTTCCGGACCGCGGCGGAACTGCTGGGCCGCTGCCAGTCCAAGGGCCTGTCCATCGGGGAGATCATGTTCGTGAACGAACGCGCGTCCCGGACGGAGGAGGAGATCCGGGCGGGCCTGCTGCACATCTATGCGGTGATGGAAGGCTGCGTGGAAACGTCCCTCAAGCGTGAGGGGCTGCTGCCCGGCGGGCTGAAGGTCCGCCGTCGGGCCCCGGACTGGCACGAGCGGCTCCTGAAGGAAAGCCGGGACCACGATCCCGGGTACCGGGACCCGAAGTAYTGGCAGGAGTGGGTGAACCTGATCGCGCTGGCSGTGAAYGAGGAGAACGCTTCCGGCGGCCGGGTGGTCACCGCCCCCACGAACGGTGCCGCGGGGATCATCCCGGCCGTGCTGTACTACGCACTGCATTTCGCCCCCGGCATGGATGTGGCCACCCAGGCGGACCGYGACGACGTCGTGGTCAAGTTCCTGCTGACCGCGGCCGCCATCGGGGTGCTGTACAAGGAGCAGGCCTCGATCTCCGGGGCCGAGGTCGGCTGCCAGGGCGAGGTCGGSTCGGCGTCCTCGATGGCGGCCGCCGGACTGGCCGAGGTCATGGGCGGGACCCCGCAGCAGGTGGARAACGCCGCGGARATCGCGATGGAACACAACCTGGGCCTGACCTGCGACCCGATCGGCGGGCTCGTGCAGATCCCCTGTATCGAGCGCAACGCCATCGCCGCGGCGAAGGCCATCAACGCCGCCAAAATGGCGCTCTGGGGCGACGGCACACACCGGGTCTCCCTCGACGAAGTCATCGTCACCATGCGCGAAACCGGCAAGGACATGAGCTCCAAATACAA
>NZ_JBFUKK010000034.1:0-30769 GCF_056400885.1 Arthrobacter sp. P4_H3 | reverse complement strand
CCGCAAGGGCAATTGCTACGACAACGCCGTCATGGAGAACTTCTTCGGCCACCTCAAGGAAGAGCTCTTCCACCGCGTCCGATTCCTCAACACGGACGCACTGGCAGCTGCAATAGGGGAATACATCCACTGGTACAACACCAAAAGGATCTCCACAAAGCTCGAGGGCCTAAGCCCGGTGCAATACCGTGCCCAGGCCCTCGCAGCTTAGGATCCTATTTGGCAGTCCAACTTCCGGGGACCAGTTCACCTGGTGAGCGAGCGTTCGTGTTTTTCCTGCAGGAAGTGAGAGAGCGTTGGGGGAATAGTTGCAGGAAGTGAGAGAGCGTCGGATTTATTTGAAGGTCTTGCGCTTGGTCTCCGTGCCGTCGGGCGCGTAGGTGACCCATTCGCCCACTTTGCGGCCGGCGTCGTACGTTCCTTCATCCATGAGGTTCCCGGTGCTGTGCCACCGCTGCCAGAAACCGTCCTGCTGCCCCTCACGGAACGACCCCTTCTGGAGCAGTCCGCCCCCTTCGCGGTACCAGATGCAGTCTCCGTCCAGTTCACCGCGGCGGTAGCCGGCATCAGCCTTCAGCTGCCCGTTCCGGTAATAAAAGAGCCAACGGCCCTCGCGTTTGCCGTCGAGGTAGTCCCCGGCTCCTGACAGTTTGCCGTCCTTGAAGAGTTCCTCAGCCATAGGGAAACACTACGCCGTTCAAACGCTCACGGTTCTGACTAAATGAGCATCTTCCGTTAGCATTTGACCATGAGAACTGAAGAGCGGCACCGGTTGATCGGTGACCTGCTGCGGAGCCGTGAAGAGGTGACCGTTGACGAGCTGATGGCGGAGTGCGGAGCTTCCGGCGCCACCATCCGGCGCGACCTGGACACCCTGGCCGGCAACGGCGTCCTCCGCCGGGTGCACGGCGGAGCCAAGAGCCTGGTGCTCCGGGGCGAAAATCCCGGGTACGGGCAGCGGGAGCTGGAGGGGCAGGATTCCAAGGCCCGCATCGCCGCCGGTGTGGCAGGACTGCTGCGGGACCGGGAGCACGTCTGGCTGGACAGCGGCACCACTGCGACCGAGATCGCCCGCCGGCTGCGGCAGCGCGAACTGACCCTCATGCCCATGTCGCTGCGCGCCCTCAATGTGTTGACGGCGGAAAGCCACGCCGGGTACCGGCCCGCCCTCCTGGTGCCGGGCGGAAGCCTGATCCCGGGCGAACTGTGCTTCCGCGGGCCGCTGGCCGAGGCCAACATCCGCTCCCTCCGCTTCGACACTGCGGTGGTGACACCCTGCGCGGTGACCCTCAAAGACGGACTGCTGGCGCACGACCTGGACGATGCCGCCGTTAAGCGCGCCGGCCTGGAATCCGCGGGCCGGGTGATCGCCGCCTGCGCCGGCTCCAAATGGAACGCAGCCGCCGTGGCGCTCGTGGCCGGCCTGGAGGCGGTCGATGTCATCGTGACGGACAGGACATTCAGCCCGCAGGAACTCACGCAACTTGGAAAACACTCAGTGAAAGTAGTGAACGTATGAGCATCGCCGTCTCCAGCCAGAAACTGAATGCCGCGGCCGCCGCGACGTTCCTGATTTTTGGGATCAATGGCCTGGTGTTTGCCAGCTGGGCCGCTCGCATCCCCGCTGTCACCGAGATTCTGCACGTGACCTCCGGACAGATGGGAACGCTGCTCCTCTGCACGGCCGTCGGCTCGCTGATCGCCCTTCCCACGGCCGGGTGGGTAGTGGGAAGGATCGGAACGGCCAACGCGGTCCGCGCCAGCGGTCTTTTGGCTGCCGTGGCCGGTGTGGGCATCGCCCTCTCGCTGACGGCCGAATCCGTGCCCGGGACGGCGGTGGCGCTGTTCTTCTTCGGTATCGGCATTGGTCTGTGGGACGTTTCCCAGAACATTGAAGGAGCCGACGTCGAACACCGGCTTAAGCGCACCATCATGCCGCAGTTCCACGCGGCCTTCAGCGGCGGCGCCTTCGTGGGCGCCCTGATCGGCGCCGGCCTCTCCGGTCTTGGCGTCGGGCTTCCGGCCCATCTGCTGGTCATTGCCGCCATAGTGGCCGTGCTGACCATGGTGGCGCCCCGCTACTTCCTGCCCCACATCGCCGCCGAGGTGCACTCCGACCCGGAAGCCGCGGCACCGAAGGGGAAGTCCGCCTGGCGGGACAGCCGCACGCTGCTGATCGGCGTGGTGGTCCTCGGAGCCACCCTCACCGAAGGTGCCGGAAATGACTGGATCGCCAAGGCCTCTGTGGACGGCCTCGGCAGCAGCGAATCCGCCGGCGCACTGATGTTTGCCGTCTTTGTCCTCGCCATGACGGCGATGCGGTTCTGCGGCGGGTTCGTCATCGACAAGTACGGACGTGTTGCCGTGCTCCGCGCCAGCATGGCCGCCGCGGCTGCGGGCCTGGGCCTCTTTGTCCTGGCGGGCAACATCTGGCTGGCCACGGCCGGGGCCGCGCTCTGGGGAATCGGGGCCGCGCTGGCCTTCCCGATGGGCATGTCCGCTGCTGCCGACGATCCGAAAAAGGCCGCCGCCCGGGTGTCGGTGGTGTCCACGCTGGGATACATCTCCTTCCTGGCAGGGCCGCCGCTCCTCGGCTACCTGGGTGACCTCACCGGCATCCACCTGGCCCTGCTGGCGATCATGGCTCCCATCCTCGTGGCGCTCCTCCTTGCCGGAGCCGCGAAGCCGCTGCCGGACGCGCCGCTCCGCAACGAGTAGGCGGCTTCCCGGCGGTAGGGTGGAAAAATGCGAAGCATGCTGAGGAAGGGCCCGGGCCTGGTCGCCGGGCTGGACCGGATGTTACTCAAGGCCGTGTCCGGCCTGCCCGGCGGCAACCATGACGTGCTGTTCAGGCGGCTCTCGGCCTCCGCCAACCACGGGAAGCTGTGGTTCGCGGTGGCCGGAGGCCTTGCCCTCATCCCCGGCAAACCGCGGCGCGCGGCCCTGCACGGGCTGATTGCCCAGGGCGTGGCGTCGGCGGTCACCAACGTGGTGTTCAAGACACTCCTTCCGCGTGCCCGCCCGCTGCCCGAGCATCTTCCCGTTTTCAGGTTCGTCAACCCGCAACCCACCAGTTCCTCAATGCCGTCAGGCCACTCGGCGTCCGCGGCTGCCTTTGCCGTGGGCGTCGGGCTGGTTCAGCCGGCCATCGGTGCAGCACTGGCGCCCCTTGCGGCCGGTGTTGCATATTCCCGTGTGCACACCGGCGCCCACTGGCCCTCTGACGTGCTGTTCGGCTCCGCCATAGGCGCCGGCGCAGCCATGATTACCCGCAAGTGGTGGCCCGTCCGCCCGCCCTTCCCGGAGACCAGCCGCTCCGGTACCGGGGCCGCAAAGCTGCCCGGCGGCGAGGGACTCACCATCGCGGTCAACACCCTGGGCGGGTCCTATGCGCCGGAAACCGTGAAGGCGCTGCAGGATGTATTCCCCTTAGCGCATATACAAGAGATCGGTAAAGATAGCGACATCGCCGCCGAGATCGAGGCGGCCGCTGCCCGGCCCGGTGTAAGGGCGCTCGGCGTGTGGGGCGGGGACGGAACGGTGGGGACGGCGGCGGCTGTCGCCGTCGAACTCTCGCTTCCTTTGTTGGTCCTTCCCGGCGGAACACTGAACCACTTTGCCCGTGACGCCGGAACATCCTGCCTCGAGGATGCCGTGCAGGCGGCCTCCAACGGGGAGGCGGCCCGCGCCGACGTCGGGCACGTCCGGCTGGAGCGGGGCCTCGCGGGAAGTCCCGAAAAGCTGGAACGGATCATGCTCAACACAGCCAGCATCGGCCTGTACCCCAACCTGGTACGCCGGCGGGAACAGCTCCAGCCGGCCCTCGGCAAACCCCTTGCCGGAGTCGCGGCCATGTTCCGGACCTTCGCTTCCGGAACCCCGACCACCATGATTGTGAACGGTGTCCGCCACAAGCTATGGATCCTCTACATTGGCCGGGGCCGCTACTACCCCCGGGACCATGCGCCGCTGGTGCGGCCGGTGATGGACGACGGCGTCCTGGACCTCCGGATGATCACTGCCGACGAGTCGTTTGCGCGGATCCGGCTGCTGTGGTCCGTCCTGACGGGCACTGTGGCCACGTCCCGGATCACGCACCTGAGCGAATCCACGTCGGTGACAGTGGAGGCAGCGGGATCGCCCATGGCCCTGGCCGTGGACGGTGAAGCCATGCCCGGCGTGCGCCGCGTCGAATTCTCCGTGTTGCCCGGGGCGCTGACCTACTACTCGCCGCAGCCGGAGTAGGCAGCCGTACCGGGGCGGGGGTCATCCCTTGGGACTACCCTGACTGCACCCTGAATCATCCCTGAGACCGGCGAAATCGGAGGCTTGCGTCTGTAGCGTGGGTGGTACGAACGGATCTGCGGCGAGCAGAAGCCGTGACCGCATCCACAGCTACGCAAAGGAACGCTTCCATGATTGAAGCAAAAGGCCTGTCCAAGGTCTACGGCGACAAAACCGCCGTCGGCGGGGTCAATTTCACGGTCCAGGCAGGCCAGGTCACCGGCTTCCTCGGCCCCAACGGGGCCGGCAAATCCACCACCATGAGAATGATCATGGGACTGGACACCCCGACGTCGGGCTCGGTCACCGTCAACGGTGTCCCGTTCGCCAAGCACGCCGCCCCGTTGCGCGAAATCGGTGCCCTGCTGGACGCCAAGGCAGTGCACACGGGCCGTTCGGCCTACAACCACCTCCTGGCCATGGCCGCCACCCACAGCATTCCCAAGAAGCGCGTCACCGAGGTCATCGAAATGACCGGACTCGGTGAGGTCGCCAAAAAGAAAGTCAAGGGCTTCTCGCTGGGCATGGGCCAGCGGCTGGGCATCGCCGCGGCACTGCTGGGGGACCCGCAGACCATCATCCTGGACGAGCCGGTCAACGGGCTGGACCCGGAGGGGGTGGTGTGGGTCCGCAACCTGGTGAAGTACCTCGCCTCTGAAGGGCGGACCGTCTTCCTGTCCAGCCACCTGATGAGCGAAATGGCCGTGACAGCCGACCACCTGATTGTGATCGGCCGCGGAAAAATCATTGCCGACGCCCCCATCAGGGACATCATCAACGGCAAGGGCGCAAGCCGCACCCGGGTCCGCACCGACCAGCCCGACCAGCTCATGCACCTCCTCGCCGGCGCGGGAGTTTCGGTGGAGGCCCAGGATCAGGAACTGCTGGAGGTCAAGGGGCTGGATCCCCGCCAGATCGCACGCGCCGCCCTGGACAACCACGTCATGATCTACGAACTCACCCCGCTCCAGGCCAGCCTCGAAGAGGCCTACATGGAGCTGACCAAGGACGAGGTCGAATACCACTCGCTGATCACCACGGGAGCCCCCGTTCCCGCCCAGACCGGAGGCAACTAAGCCATGAGCTCAACCACTTTGGAACCCAACCCCTCAGGCCGCCGGGCCCAGTCCGGCAGCCAGCCTCAGGCCGGGACGCCCGCAGGACAGGCTACCCGTCCGGCGTCACCGGGCCCCGGGCCCAGTTTCCTGCGGGTGCTGAACTCGGAATTCATCAAGTTCCGCACCCTGCTCTCGACGCTCATCCTGCTCGGTTCCACCATGCTGGTGATGGTGGGCTTCGGGGCGCTGGCGGCATTCTCCACGGGCCAGTTCCGCGAGCAGATGGCGTCCGATCCGGCAGCGGCCGCCCAGATGGCCGCCCAGGGCGGCGACATTGCGGTGACTGCGCCCACTTCCGGTGTCGTCTTCGCCCAGCTGATCCTCGGGTCCCTCGGCGTGCTGCTGATGAGCTCCGAGTTCACCACCGGAATGGCGCGTTCCACGTTCGCGGCCGTGCCCAAGAGAATCCCCGCCTTCGTGGCGAAATTCCTCGTGGTGGGTGTCGTGTCCTTCGCCCTCACAGGCGTCTCCACCCTGCTGGCGGGCCTGATATCCGTCCCGATCCTGCACAACTACGACCTCGGCCTGGATCTTGCCAGTTCGCAGTCCGTCAAACTCCTGATCGTCAACAGCCTCTACGTGGCCGCTGTGGCTACCATCGGCATGTCCCTGGGCAGCATCATCCGGAATTCCGCGGGCGGGATCATGAGCCTGGTGGGTCTCTTCTTCGTGGTCCCGATCGCCTTCCAGCTGATTCCCGGCGAATTCTTCGAGGAAGCCCGCAAGTACCTGCCGGGCAACACCGTGGACGCCCTGACGGCCGTGAACCATGTGGACGGATCCCTTGAGGCGTGGCAGGCGGCCCTGGTGCTCGGCGCGTGGGTGGTCGTTCCTGCCGTGCTCGCCATGATCCTGCTCAAGAAGCGCGACGTATGAGCAGGTCCGGCAGCGGAAGGGCCGTCTAGGCTCAACGCATGCTTGAAGAACCGATGGCAAAGGACGCATCAGCCCTGAATCAGGTTGATGCGTCCTTTGCCGCACTCGCCGACAGGCGCCGCGGCAGGCTCCGGCGGTACCTCCACCGGCACCCCCGGGCCATGGATGCCCTGGTGGTGCTGTGCTACCTGCTCCTCGTCACGCCCACCACAGTGGACACTGTGGCCGACGGTGGCTGGGCTGCGACGGCGCTCCTTGCCGCCGTTGCCGTGGCGCTCTCGTTCCGCCGGTCCCATCCGGTGGCCGTTGTGGCGGCAGTGGCCGTGCTGGAAGTCGGCATCACCTTCCTGCACCCCTGGGGCTCCAATGTTTCCGGGGGCCTCTGGTTTGCGCTCTATGCGCTGGCAGTGCAGCGGTCGCGCCGGTTCTCCATCAAGGCGCTGGCATTGGCCAACGCTCCGTTGTCCCTGTTGTACTTCCTCACCCTGGTGGGGCCGCTGGAACGGGCGCTTCCCAACGGAGGTCCCGCAGCGCCGGAGAATTCTCAGCTTGTCTTCGGGATCGTTGCCGGCATCACCATCACGCTGTCCAACATCATCGCCACCGGAATCGGCATCTCCGTCCGGCAGCGCCGGGAACACGAACAGGAAATCGCCGCGTGGGCGGCCCGGACGGCGGAGCTGGGTTCGGTCACTGAACGCAACCGGATCGCGAGGGAAATGCACGACGTCGTTGCCCACTCCCTGACAGTAATGGTCACCTTGTCGGACGGCGCGGCCGTGGTGGTCAGGAAGAGCCCGGACCGCGCCGCCGTGGTGCTGGCCGAACTGTCGCGGACCGGACGGACGGCCTTGGCCGACATGCGCCGCGTGCTGGGAGTCCTGCGCGACGAATCGCCTGCCGGACAGGCACCGCGCCGGCCCCTGAGCGCAGGAAACAGCCTTGCCAAACTGCTGGAGGGATTCCGGACGGCGGGATTGCCGCTGCACTACTCGCACACCGGGCCGGCACTTCCTGACGACGCGGCGTTCCAGCTGACCGTCTACCGGATTGTTCAGGAATCACTGACGAACGTGCTCCGCTACGGACGGGCCCTGAGCCGGGTGGATGTCAGCATGGTGCGCGCTGACGGCACGGTCACCATTGAAGTGCTCGACGACGGCCGGGGCACTGTGGGCCAGGCGGGAACGGGCGGAGCGGGAACGGTGGCCGGCGGAGCCAAGCCGCTGGGGACCGGCCAGGGCCTGACCGGAATGCGCGAGCGGGCGGGGATCTACGGCGGTACGGTGGAAGCCGGACGCCCGGCCGCCGGAGGATGGCGGGTCAGGGCTGTACTGAATTGGAATGGGGACCAAGGAAAATCATGAATGGCAATGCACCGATCACAGTCCTGCTGGTGGACGACCAGCCCCTGCTGAGGATGGGCTTCCGGCTGATCCTCGAGGGCGAGGACGATCTTCGGATCGTGGGGGAAGCGTCCGACGGGGCGGAAGCAATCCGGCAGGTCAGGGAGACGAACCCGGACGTGGTGCTGATGGATGTGCGGATGCCGGTCCTGGATGGAATCGAGGCAACCCGGGCAGTGACCTCTTCAGGAGCCGCCGCCAAGGTGATCATCCTGACCACATTCGACCTGGACGAGTACGCCTTTGCCGGCCTGCAGGCCGGCGCTTCGGCATTCTTGCTCAAGGATGTGGCCCCGGCTGATCTGGTGAATGCCGTGCGGGTGGTGGCCAGCGGAGATGCCGTGGTGGCACCGCGCGTCACCCGCCGCCTCCTGGAAGCCTACGTGCGCGGGGACCACGCCGCTGCCCTGTCCGGCCAGCAACCGGGAACTTCCGCGCCGGCCGCGGGCCAGGGCCGGCATGCAAACGGCGACGAGCAGCACAGGGACCCGTTGCTGGAGGCGCTGACACCGCGCGAAGCGGAAATGCTGGGCGTCATGGCCGAGGGCTTGTCCAACGCCGAGATAGCCCACAGGTTCTTCCTGTCCGAAGCAACCGTGAAAACCCATGTGCGCAGGATCCTCGCCAAACTGCATCTCCGGGACAGGGTGCAGGCAGTTGTCTATGCCTACGAGACGGGGCTGGTGGTCCCGAGCAATCCGGACTACTGACTACCCTGAAGTAGATTTCGGGCACATTTCAATATTGCCCTAAGGAATACTTTTGTTGCCTTGTGCTGTGCTTCGTTGTGGGAAGCGCTGTTTCGTGGCCAGCCAAAATGTTCGACTGCACAAGATGTGGCGTCCGTCATCCGGTCTAGGGTGAGAAAGAAATGTGGCCTGACGCACGGAGATCCGTGCCTGTCCGGGGCCCGCACCCTCAACTAAGGACGGCGCTTCCATGCACGCTGACCAACAGCTCTCCAAGTCCCTGAAGCCCAGGCACCTGTCCATGATCGCCATTGCCGGCGTGATCGGCGCCGGCCTCTTTGTCGGCTCCGGTGCCGCCATCCAGCAGGCCGGCCCCGGCATTCTGCTCGCCTACATGGCCGCGGGAATCGTCGTGATCCTGGTGATGCGGATGCTGGGTGAAATGGCTGCTGCCAACCCCGAGACAGGATCGTTCTCCACCTACGCGGACAAGGCCCTGGGCCGGTGGGCCGGATTCAGCATCGGCTGGCTCTACGCGTGGTTCTGGATCATTGTCCTGGGGATCGAAGCAACGGCAGGCGCAGCCATCATGCACCGCTGGGTTCCGGGAATCGACCAGTGGGTGTGGGCGCTGGTCCTCATGGTGCTGCTGACGTTGACGAACCTGGGCTCCGTGAAATCCTACGGCGAGTTCGAGTTCTGGTTTGCCTCCATCAAGGTGGCTGCCATCGTATTGTTCCTGCTCTTCGGCGTGGCCGCCATCCTGGGCCTGATCCCCGGAGTTCCGGCACCGGGCCTGGACAACCTGGTCAACAACGGCGGATTCCTGCCCAACGGACCCGGAGCGGTGCTCGCCGGCATCCTGGTGGTCGTCTTCTCCTTCTTCGGCGCTGAAATCGCCACCATCGCGGCCGGGGAGTCCGAGAACCCCGTGGACGCCGTCAAGAAGGCCGTGAAGTCCACCGTCTGGCGCATCCTGGTGTTCTACATCGGTTCCATCGCCATCGTGGTCACCCTGCTGCCGTGGAACTCCGCCTCCGTGGCCAAGAGCCCTTACGTCGCGGTAATCGAGCTCTTCGGCATCCCGGGCGCCGGCACCATCATGGACATTGTGGTCCTGACCTCGGTGCTGTCCTGCCTGAACTCGGGCCTCTACACGGCCAGCCGCATGCTGTTCTCGCTCTCCCGCCGGGGGGACGCGCCCCGGGCCTGGATGAAGATCTCCAGGCGCGGCGTTCCGGCCGCCGCCGTGCTGGCCTCCACCGTGGTGGGTTTCGTCACCGTCGGCCTCAACTACATTGCGCCGGACACGGTGTTCCTGTTCCTGGTCAACACGTCAGGCGCGATTGCGCTGTTCGTCTGGCTGGTCATCGCTTCCTCGCAGCTGATCCTCCGCCGCCGGATGGGAGCGGCCGCCAAGGACCTTGCCCTGAAGATGTGGCTTTTCCCCTACCTGACCTGGGTGTCCATCGTCAGCATCGTTGCGCTGCTGATCGGCATGGTGGTCCTGGAGTCCACCCGGGAGTCGCTGCTCCTCTCACTGGCACTGGCGCTCGTTGTGGTGGGCATCGGCGTCTGGCGCTACCGCAAGAACCTCGGCAGCACCGGTAGGACAGAACACGCCGGGACCGAACAAACCGCCACGACCAGCACCGAGCGGACGGACACCGCAGCCGAAGAAGCCGGCGTAGGTGCCGGACCGGCGTCGTAGTTCACTTGCGTTAGCCCGGCAGCAACGGGCGTAACCCGCCCGCAACCGGAGTCCGGCCGCCGTCAATCCAGGTGGCCGGACTCCGTGCTTTCGGAGTCCATGTCCAGCGGGGAGTCCACGTCCGCCGCCGGACCCACGCCCTGGTCCGGCTGCACGGAATCGAAGAACTTGTGCTCCCCGGCAGCGGCGGCGGAACTGTGCACCCGGGTCCGAATGAAGCTGACGTCCTCCGCACTGAGCTGGATGGCGCCGTGCTGGTCGCGAACCACCGGCTCATCGGCAACCCGGGCGACGATCGTGGCGATCGTCCTCGGCAGCACCACACAGCCGGGATTGTCCATGAGCCAGCGGCGGGTGGCGGGATCAAGCCGGTGCCACTGTGTTTTCAGTTCCATTGAGGGACCCGTTCCATATGTTCTGCTGCCTCTTTCCCGGTCGCCCGGCTGGTTAAATGAGCCTGTTGGCTGATAAATCCGACGCTATTCGCGGCTGATCGGGAGCCGCTTCTCCGGGGCATCCGCTAATGGTGCCGCGGGAAGCGGCGTTCTGACTTCGAGCACGCCGTCCCTGAAGGACACCTTGATATCTGTGTCGTTAACCCCTTCCGGCAACGGCAGGTTGCGGGTGAAGGGGCGGTAGCGCAACCCGGAATGATGGCCGTTCCCGTCGGAATGGCCATCGGATTCCCCGCGTCCGGCGCGGATATGCAGCACGCCCCCGGCCACGGACACCTCGATGTCACGGTCCGGGTCCGCGCCGGGCATTTCGGCCCTGACCACGAGGGTCTCCCGGTCGACGAACTCCTCGACACGCACATCGGCGGCATGGACTTCCTCGTTGTGAGCGGGGACCGGTAGGTTGTTGGGAGCGAAGACCCGCCCGAGTGCGCCGGTGAAGCCCGGGGGAGTCCTGCCCGCCCCGTCGACGGCGTCCGGCCACCGGGCCGACTCGAACGGGGACCATTTCAACGCACCGGACATAGCACTCTCCTGTGTTGTTCTCCTGGCAGGGCGGCAACCGCAGGCGACCAGACCCACACACCAGTAGATACCTATGCGGTGAGCGGGGGTAGGGACCAAAGTCCCCCGGCTGGACCGGTCATCCACGAAACGGCGGGATCCCGGCGGCGGGCACCGCCGCTTTGTCGCCCGGCGCCGCCGCTGCGCCTGAAGGAACCGCACAGCCGGCACACAGGAAAGGCCTATGCGCGGCATAGTCGTCCCGAGTTTCATGGGTCCATGACTCCTTCACCGCAGCCTCCCCACGAACCGCATCCCAACCATGACCGCGGCCTGGAATTCGACCTTACGACGCTGGTGAGCCGCCGGTCGCTGGGCATGTTTTTCGGCGCCGCGGCCGCAGCACTGGCTGCCTGCAGCCCGGGCGGGTCCACCGCCGGCGCTGCCAGCACGACGGCGGCCGCCACCGGTTCCGCAACAGCGACGGCGACCCCCTCCGTGTCGGCGTCCGCCACGGCGTCGGCGTCACCCACACTGACCCGTGCGATTGCCGAATGCGGTGTGGAAATTCCGCAGGAGACAGCGGGCCCCTACCCGGGGGACGGTTCCAACGGGCCCAACGTCCTGGAGGCATCCGGCGTGGTCCGGCAGGACATCACTTCGAGCTTCGGGACCTCCACCACCAAGGCCGAAGGCATCCCGCTGACGGTTACCCTGACCCTGCTGGACAACGCCAACGGCTGCAGGCCGCTCCCCGGCGCCGCCGTCTATGCCTGGCACTGCGACCGCGACGGCAAATACTCGATGTACGACGCCGGGCTGGAAAACGAGAACTTCCTCCGCGGAGTCCAGGAAGCTGACGCGAACGGACAGGTCTCGTTCACCACCATCTACCCCGGGGCGTACAACGGCCGCTGGCCCCACATCCACTTCGAAGTCTTCGAGTCCATGAGCAATGCCACGGTGGCCGGCCAGGTGCTGGCGGTCTCCCAGATCGCCATGACGGAGGCTGCCTGCGACGAGGTCTACGCCACGGCAGGCTACGAGTCCAGCGCCCGGAACTTTCCCAACACCACGCTCACCTCGGACAACGTCTTTGGCGACGACGGCGGCATTTACCAGCTGGCCACCATGTCCGGTTCGGTGGCGGGCGGCTACACGGCGGGGCTCAACGTCAGAGTGTAGGAAACGGTGCGGAAAGGGCCTTCGGTGGTGGGCCGTCGCGGCACCGCTAGACTCGGAGCCATGCCTTCCCACGCCACTGCCGCAGACCATATCCGGGACCTCGGCGCGTATGTCAGCGCGTCGCCGTCGAGCTTCCACGCAGTGGAGGAAGCCGCACGGCGGCTGGACGAGGCGGGCTTCACCGGGCTGGACGAGCTTGAGGCGTGGCCGGCCGGCACAAGCGACAGCGGGGAAGCCCGCGCGGCTGGCCGGTTCTATGTGGTCCGCGACGGTGCGCTGATCGCCTGGGTGACGCCGGAGGGTGCCGGACCCACCACAGGGTTCAACGTCCTGGGGGCGCACACCGATTCGCCGTCGTTCAAGCTCAAGCCCAAGCCCACCACGGGGAAGTTCGGCTGGCTCCAGGCCGGCGTCGAGGTTTACGGCGGGCCGCTGCTCAACTCCTGGCTGGACCGTGAGCTCCAGCTGGCCGGGCGGCTGGTGATGCTTGACGGAACGCAGTGCCTGACCGCCACCGGGCCGCTGCTTCGCTTCCCTCAGCTGGCCATTCATCTGGACCGGGCGGTGAACGACGGCCTGGCGCTGGACAAGCAGCAGCACATGAATCCCGTCTTCGGGCTCGGCGACCCGGCAGGGGAGGACCTCCTCGCGCTGCTGGCTGAACGGGCCACCCCGGCGGCTCCCGGCGCCGCGCCTTTGGATCCGGCACAGATCGGCGGGTACGACGTCGTCATCGCGGACACGCAGCCGGCCGCGGTTTTCGGGGCCAAAAGTGAGTTCTTCGCCTCCGGGCGTCTGGACAACCTTTCAGCCACCCATGCGGGGCTGGTGGCGCTGATCGCACATGGTGGGGCCGGGGAGCGCCCGGACGGCGGGCCGATCGCCGTCCTCGCCGCCTTTGACCATGAGGAGATCGGCTCCAACTCGCGCTCGGGTGCCTGCGGACCGCTGCTCGAGGACATCCTGGTGCGCATCTCGGACGGCCTCGGTGCGTCGGCGAGCCAGCGGCGGCAGGCACTGGCGGCGTCGTTCTGCGTGTCCGCCGACGCGGGCCACGCGGTGCACCCTAACTATGCCGAGCGCCACGATCCGGTCAACCGGCCGGTCCTCAACGGCGGGCCCCTGCTGAAGATCAACGCCAACCAGCGCTACGCGACCGATGCGCCCGGAGCAGCCTTCTGGGCGCGGCTGTGCGGCGAGGCGGGGATTCCGTATCAGGAGTTCGTCTCCAACAACGTGATGCCGTGCGGATCCACCATCGGGCCGCTGACAGCGACGCGGCTGGGCATCAGGACTGTCGACGTGGGTGTGCCCCTGCTGTCCATGCACTCGGCACGCGAACTCTGCGGCGTCGAAGACCCGTTCCGGCTGGCCAGTGTGACCGAACTGTTCTTCCGGACGCCGGCGTAGTCAGGAAGTCCGGCGGCTCCGCTACTTGACGCAGGACGCGGCGCCGCCGTCGATCCGGTACAGGTGGACGGCATTGCCGTCCGCAAAGTGATCGCTGAAGGTGCCGTTAGCCATCGTCACGGTGCGGTTCTCGTCGAGGACGGTTACAGCGGCACCGGCACCGGCAAGGCAGGGCAGCTGGAAGACGGCATCCTGCTCCCGTGCCTGCGCGGAACCGGCGAGGACGTAAAGCGATCCGTCGTGGACTTTGATGGCGGCGTCAATCCCTTCGCCGTGCGAGAGTGCATTGTCGAGGAAAGGGGCATTGAGTACCGGCGCAAGCCTCGTAATCTGTGCATTCACATCCGTCACCCACGGTCTGACGGCATCCCCGCAGGGGCCCCTCAGCACATGCTGGGTCTGGCAGTCGCCACCGAAGTTGTGGTTGAAGTACACGATCCCGCGGGCGCCGTGGATAAGGCTGCTCCACACGGCAGCGCGGATTTCCGGTCCGGTGATCGTGGGCGCGTCCGCCTGGGTAAAGGGATGGCCCACTTCAACGAATGACCAGACCGGTTTGCTGGCTGCCGGATTCACCAGGGATCGCACCCGGTCCACGGTCCAGCCGTAGTTGGCGGCAAGTCTGCATTTTCCCGGTTCCAGCTGCGCTCCGGCCGCGAACACCGCACCGCCTTCGGACGGCCCGCAGATATAGGGGTCAGTGAACCAATAGTTATCCGCAGACACCACGTCCTGGAAATCATTGACGAAAACGGCGGCCTGCTCGTTGGTTTCCCAGAACGTCACGCCTTTGCCGTAGTTCGCATAGACCATCGTCCCGGCGGGCACGGACTTGCGGAGGTCGCGCAGGACGGTATAGCCGCAGCGCTGGTTCTCCGGTGTGCAGATGGGGCCGTACCCCGGCCAGTTGCCTGTCCAGGCGGCATCACCGGGTCCGGCCCACATGTCCACCTCATCCGAGAGCATCCATCCGGCGGCATTGGCCATCGGGACGCTGGTCAGGGCGCGCATTCCCTCTTTGGTGGCAAGCGCAATATCCGAGTTGCTGGTCAGATCAACATAAAGGTTAATCCCCATGAGTCGGTCCTTGGGGGCATCGGTTGGTTCTATGAGGCTTTCCAGCCAAATGCCGACGGGGAAATACGAAGGATCGGTAGGCAGCGGGTTGGCATACTTCGCAAAATAGTCGGTGCCGCCGTCCACTCCACGCAACTGAACAGGTGCGGCGGTTGCTACGGCCTCGGCAGGGGCCGGCTGCGTCTGGTTCCAGACGAAGGAAAGTCCTGAAGCAAGGACGGCAGCGATAAGGACGCTGAGGCCAATTCCACCGGCCCCGGCCGTCCTGCGGCGCGTGATTTTTCCCATGGCCTACCCCTATCGTCGCCGAGGTGAGACCGGTGCTTGTGTCATAGTGCTCCTCGGCGTCCGATGGGTCAAGACCGCCAGCAATCAAGTCCGCCCGGGAGCCCGGTCCATTCGGCCCGTGCTCAGGCCAGTCCGATCACCAGGTTGATGGTCGTGGCGAGTATTACGGTGCCGAAGAGATAGGAAAGCAGGCTGTGCTTGAGGGCCTCGGCCCTGATGAGGTGGTTCTGCAGATTGGTGTCAGACACCTGGTACGTCATGCCAAGGCTCGTGGCGAGATAGGCAAAATCCGTGTACTGCGGCGGCCGCTCCTGGTTGAAGTCGATGCCGCCCACCTCCCGCCCGCCGCGTTTGCCGGTGCTGTAGTAGAGCTCGGCGTAGCGCAGGGTGAAGAGTGTCTGCACCAGGATCCAGGACAATGCCACACACGCCAGGGCCAGGAGCCCGCCGTTGAGTCGCGATCCGCCGTCGGCCCGGTGCGAATCCACGACGACGGCGGCTACAGCGGCCAGGCTGGCAACGTTGGCCACAAGGATCAGCAGGTCGGTAGTTCTGCGGGACGGATCCTCCGATGTCGCATGGGCCCGCGTCCCGGCGGGGCCGAGCCTTCCCACCACAAGCCACACCCAGGCCACGTAGACGAGGGCGGCACTGCCCCAACCGACGGCCGGCGCTTCGACCCAGTGCCCGGACAGCCCGGTTGCTGCCGCGGTAGCCAGGCCTGCCGCGACCATGGCTAAGAACCGCAGCCGGCTTCGTCTGATCCTGGCGGGCGGAGGGCTGGTGTCCATGTGTCGTTACTCTAGCCAAACAAACAGGCCGGGCTCCGTTCCCGCACGCTTTTCCACATAGCATCCGGGGCGTTTCCGCCCGGCAAGGCCCCGGGACTAGCCTGAACGGGTGACGAATCGCCGAAACCGGCCTAAATGCACTAAGATATTGAAGTCTGTGCTGCGTCCTGTCTCCGTTTTGGTGACCGGGCGTGCACGGCATCGCAAATGAACCTCCTGTTACGGAAATGCCGTAACCGCTTAGCCCAAAGGAGGTGGGTTCACATATGCGTCCTTACGAATTGATGGTAATCATCGACCCCGAGGTCGAAGAGCGTACCGTTGAGCCAACGCTTCAGAAGTTCCTGAACGTCATCACCAACGATGGTGGAACCATCGAAAAGGTTGACATCTGGGGCCGTCGTCGCCTGGCTTACGAAATCAAGAAGAAGTCTGAAGGTATCTACGCAGTGGTGAACTTCACCGCCAAGCCGGACACCGCCAAGGAACTTGACCGCCAGCTGAGTCTCAATGAGACCATCATGCGCACCAAGATCACCCGCCCCGAAGAGCAGAAGGTCGTTGCTGAGTAATTTCAGCTCCCGGCATTCAATCTTTACCCCGCAGGAACGAACAAGGAGGCAGTAGATGGCAGGCGAAACCACTATTACGGTCATCGGTAATCTCACCAATGACCCCGAACTGAGGTTCACACCGTCAGGTTCGGCAGTAGCGAATTTCACCATCGCTTCTACGCCCCGCACCTTCGATCGCCAGTCGAATGAGTGGAAGGACGGGGAAACCCTGTTCCTCCGCGCCTCGGTCTGGCGTGAAGCAGCCGAAAACGTCGCGGAATCCCTTACCAAGGGCATGCGCGTTATCGTTAACGGCCGTTTGAAGAGCCGTTCCTACGAAACCAAAGAAGGCGAGAAGCGCACCGTTATCGAGCTCGAAGTCGATGAAATCGGCCCGAGCCTGCGCTACGCCAACGCCAAGGTCAACCGCACCCAGCGCTCCGGCGGTCAGGGTGGTCAGGGTGGCTTCGGCGGCGGCAACAGCGGCGGTGGATTCGGTGGCGGCCAGGGTGCAAACCAGGGCGGCAACACCGGAGGAACTTGGGGCGGCAACCAGCCCGCAGCGCAGGAAGACCCCTGGGCAACGCCCGGTGTCAGCAATGCGGGCGGCGGCTGGGGCAACGGCCCGGATTCCGAACCTCCCTTCTAACCAATAATTCAGGTCCGGCGCCGGAACCCGCCGGGATGCCTCACGGCTCCCGGGTGAGTGCCGCCGTCGAACCACCACCATCCCGTGGATCAATATCCACGGGCTCCATAGAATAGGAGCTCCACGATGGCTAAGGCTGAACTCCGTAAGCCCAAACCAAAGTCCAACCCCTTGAAGGCCGCTGACATCACCGTCATCGACTACAAGGACGTAGCATTGCTGCGCAAGTTCATCTCCGACCGCGGAAAGATCCGCGCCCGTCGCGTCACTGGCGTCACGGTGCAGGAACAGCGCAAGATCGCCCAGGCAATCAAGAACGCCCGCGAAGTTGCTCTGCTGCCTTACTCCGGCGCTGGCCGCGGCTAAGGAAGGGATTAACTAAAATGGCAAAGCTCATTCTGACCCACGAAGTAACCGGTCTCGGTGCTGCTGGCGACGTTGTCGAGGTCAAGGACGGTTACGCACGTAACTTCCTGCTGCCCCGCGGTTTCGCTCTGACCTGGTCGAAGGGTGGCGAAAAGCAGGTTGAGTCCATCAAGGCTGCCCGCGTTGCCCGCGAGCACGCTTCCCTGGAAGATGCTCAGAAGCAGGCCGCTGCACTCTCCGCCAAGCCGGTCAAGCTCGTTGTCAAGGCTGGCGAGACCGGACGCCTGTTCGGCACCGTCAAGCAGGGCGACGTGGCCGACGCTGTTGAGGCCGCTGGCCTCGGCCGCATCGACAAGCGCAAGGTTGAACTGCCGGCACACATCAAGTCGGTTGGTTCCTACCAGGCCAACGTCCGTCTGCACGACGACGTTGCCGCTGTGATCGAACTCGACGTAGTCGCAGGCAAGTAGTCCCTCCGGCCCCTCGCCAGAGCGCTACGCAGTCCTGAACTGCTGAAGGCCCCCGCATTCGGATTCCGCTTCGGAACCGAAACGCGGGGGCCTTTGTCGTTAACGCCCGGTTCCCGATTGAGCGCTAGCCCTGGTGCATCACGGTGGTGGAGTGCCGGTGGCCGGCCCGGATGAGTTCGGCCAGCACCGCCTCGTCCACGTCGTCCAGCTTGTTGACGTAGAGGCATCCCGCGCCCACCTTGTGTTTGCCCAGCCGCGGCAGCAGGCCCGCCGCTTCGGGTGCGTAGGTGAGCCCATACAGCGAAAGGCTCCCCTTCCGGGGGGAAAACCCCACAGCGACGGTGTCTCCCTCGCGGCCGCTCTCGTACCGGTAGTGGTAACTTCCGAAGCCAACGATGCTGGGACCCCACATCACGGGTGCCTCCCCGGTGTTTTCCTTCATGAGGGCCAGAAGCCGCAGGCCATCGTTGCGCCGGGCGTCGTTTTCCACGCCGTCCAGGAAATCCTGCACGGACGCGTCGGTTGCCTGGGTCTTGTTTTCAGCCATGACGGCAGTCTGGCAGACGCCGCCCGGGTTGTCAGCAGGCCCACCCGGTGGTGCCCCGACGCTGCGGAATAAACACGAGGATGCGTCGGTTGAGTAGGTAGATGCAAACGCATATACTCTGGATTTACCGTTGACCTTCAGGAGAAAACCGTGGAAACCCGCCGCATAACCGTCCTTTCCGCCGGCCTTGGCGTACCGTCGTCGAGCCGGCTTCTGGCTGACCAGCTGGCAGCGGCCGCCGAACAGCGGCTGGCCGCAGCCGGCTATGCCGTGACCGTGGACGTTGTGGAACTCCGTGACCTCGCGGTGGACATCGCCAACAATTTTGTGACGGGTTATGCGGGCCCGCGGCTCGCCGAAGTCATTGCAGGCGTGGAGGATTCGGACGGCATCATCGCGGTCACGCCGGTCTTCAGTGCCTCCTACAGCGGCCTCTTCAAGTCCTTTATCGACGTCCTGGATCCGAAGTCGCTGGAGGGCAAGGCCGCCCTCCTCGGGGCAACCGGCGGCACCGACCGCCACCAGATGGTCCTGGACTATGCCATGCGTCCCCTGTTCAGCTACCTGCGGACCCGCACAGCGGCCACCGCCGTCTTCGCCGGCCCCCAGGATTGGGGCAACACGGACGACGGCGGTTCGCCCCTTTCGGTGCGGATCGGGCGGGCCGCGGATGAGTTCGCAGGGCTGCTGACGGCTGACCGGCCGCGGCGGAAGCCCGAAGCCGCCGAGTCCCTGCCGTTCGAACAGCTGCTGGCCGGAATCTCGGGCGGGCGGTAGGAACAGGACGGCGGGCCCTCAGCTGCCGGCCCGCGGTGGATGCGCCGAACTTTTCCGGGGCCCTGCTCGTTGTGCCGGACATGAAATGCCCTGTGGATTCAGTAGACCTAATCATGAGCGAACGCAGCGGAGTGGAGATCGATTACTGTCCGCAGTGCCGCGGCGTGTGGCTTGACCGCGGCGAGTTGGACAAGATCATCGACAGGGCCGCCGATCTGACGGGTCCTGCCGCGCAGGCAGCCCCGGTAGCCCCTCCCGCCCCGGGGCTCATTCCGCCGCCGCTGTACAACAACAACCTGGACCCGCGCCGCGATGACAGGCGTCCTGACGATCGCCGCTATGACGAGCGGCGGGACCGGCCCCGGCATGACGACCGGCGCTATGACGACCGCAGGCGGCCCAAAAAGAAGGAAGGCTGGCTCGGGGAGCTTTTCGATTTCTGAGTGGTCAGGCTGGAAGCTCAGTCGTCGAGCAGGGCGATGAACTCCCGGGCCTGCTTCATGGAGATGTCCGAGTGCCGCGTCAGCGCCATGGCCGCCGCTTCCGTGTCGCCGCTTCTGGCCAGCGTGCGGATCCGGCCGTAGATCTCGTCGTTCAGCATGTTGCTGCTGACCTCGCGGGTGACATCGCCCTTACTGGCGATGGCCCGGTAGCGGTACGGGAAACGCTCCGGAGCGTCGTCGTCGTCATTCTCAGGCTCCTCCGGGGCCGCTGGGTGGAAGGGCTGCGGATTGGCCGCCAGGGCGCCGACGGCGTCACGCGAGGCCCGCAGGCCCTCTCCTGAGGCTTCGTAGTAGAGCTTGATGGCCGCCATGGCCTGCCCCTGGGCGATCAGGGCGTACAGGCGCCGGTGCTGGTCCTCGGTAAGCTTGGCCGCCGCGGCCCGCGCCACGTCCGCAGGGTTCCCGGGCGGCGTACTGCCACTTGCCTTGTTGCCGGCGGTGCGGCGTCCGACGGCGCGGGCCACCACGAGGACACCCGCTCCCACGAGGAGCAGGATCAGAACGGGGATCACTAGCGATTCCATTACTACAGCCGATCTACATAATTCTTGGCGGTCAAGAGATCCGAATGCGTTGCCTGCCGCAGCAACTTGATGGCCTGGAGTTTCTGGCCGCTGCGGGCCATCGACTGGAGCTGTAGGGCGAACTGCGGGTTCAGCTGCCCGCCGGGGAGGACCGGTCCCTGGTAGCCGTGCATGCCCACGCCCGGACTGGAGCCGGCCTGGGCGTGCAGGGCCGCCCGTGCGTGGTCGGCCTGCTGCGACTGCTGTTGCTCGTTCTGGCTCGGCCGGGTGGAGGCGTCAACCCGCGCCCGCGCGGCCGTGGCTGCCTTCACCTGGGCAGCGTAGTGGGCCTGCGACCGGAGGGCCAGTTCCAGTTGATAGCGTTCCGCATCGGAGATGCCGGTGTCCCGTGGTTTCAACGCCGTTGAAACCCCCCAAATCACTGCCACCAGAATGAGGGCAGGCAGCATAACTACTAATACATCGCCCATAACTAGAGCTTATGCCAGTTCACCGTTATCCACAGCATATTCTGACGTACGCATACAGCCCGGGCGGGTAAACCGTCAATTCGAGCCAGTTGTCGTGGCGTACATCACAATGCGCGTATATTCTGCGTCACTTCGCCTCTCCTACTCGCCGGTATCCCCAGTGCGAACCTGCAAGCTGTGGATGAATGTTCCCCAAAAGAATCTTTCGTCCACAAGCCATTTTGAACGTTTCCGCAGGTCAGAGGCATATTGGTGGCCAAAGTTTTTTGGTATCCACAGGTGACCACACAGGCTGTGCACAAGCAGGGGCCGCTAGTCCACAACTTATCCACAGGTGTGCATGTATGTGGGCTTGGTGGCCGGCGGAACGGGGGCTAACGTAGCGGGATACCTGTTTTTGGGGCGTTGGTACCTGTTTTCCATAGTCCGGACAGGCCTGTTGCGGGACAACCGGAAACGGACCCGGACGCTCAATTGTGGATAACCTCCGCAAACTGGGGATAACCGGATTGGCGGCCGGAACGAGCGGACGTCGGCGCTTTGCCGATGCCGGAAAACTGTCAGTGCCTGCAGGTACTACTGGTCCTGCTGCGCAGCGGGGAATTCCGCTGCGCAGGGCAGCCCACAGGCAGATAGCTACAGCACCGCCGGCATTGAGAAACCGCCGCGGTACACAATGGAGGACGGCAGCTTTGTCAGTTACGCACCTGGACTCAATCGAGGGCACCCGGAGTTCCGAAGGCAACCGAAAGCCGCCCCAGGACATCCCTGCTGAGCAATCAGTTCTCGGCGGAATGATGCTGTCCAAGGACGCCATCGCCGACGTCGTTGAGATCCTGCGGGGCCAGGACTTCTACCGGCCCGCCCACGAGACAATCTACGAGGCCGTGATTGACCTCTATGGCCGCGGCGAGCCCGCCGATGCCGTGACCGTGTCTGATGAGCTGACCAAGCGCGGAGAGATCAACAGGATCGGCGGCCCCGCCTACCTGCACGAGCTCATCCAGACCGTACCCACTGCAGCCAACGCCGGATACTATGCGGAGATCGTTGCCGAGCGTGCCGTGCTGCGGCGGCTGGTAAATGCCGGCACGAAGATCGTCCAGCTGGGGTACGGCTCAGACGGTGAAGTGGAAGACCTCGTCAACCAGGCCCAGGCCGAGATCTACGCCGTGGCCGAACGACGTACGGCTGAGGACTACGTTGTCCTCAAGGACGTCATGGAATCCACTGTGGACGAGATCGAAGCCTCGGGCCACCGCGGTGAAGGCATGACGGGCGTGCCCACGGGCTTTTACGAACTGGATGAGCTCACGCACGGCCTGCACCCGGGGCAGATGATCGTCATCGCCGCCCGCCCGGCCGTCGGTAAGTCCACGTTCGCCCTGGACTTCGCCCGGTCTGCGGCCATCAAGAACAATCTCGCCACGGTGATGTTCTCCCTGGAAATGGGCCGGAACGAAATCGCCATGCGCCTCCTTTCCGCGGAGGCCACCATCGGCCTCCAGGACCTCCGTAAGGGCACCATCAAGGACGAACAATGGTCCAAGATCGCCACCACCATGGGCCGGATGAACGACGCCCCGCTGTTCATTGACGACAGCCCGAACATGTCGCTCATGGAAATCCGCGCCAAGTGCCGCCGGCTCAAGCAGCAGCACGACCTCAAGCTGGTCATCCTGGACTACCTGCAGCTGATGAGCTCGGGTAAGAAGGTCGAATCCCGTCAGCAGGAAGTCTCAGAGTTCTCGCGTGCCCTGAAGCTGCTGGCCAAGGAGCTCCAGGTGCCCGTGATTGCCCTTTCGCAGCTGAACCGTGGCTCCGAACAGCGGCAGGACAAGCGGCCCATGGTCTCGGACCTCCGCGAGTCGGGATCCATCGAGCAGGACGCCGACATGGTTATCCTGCTCCACCGTGAGGACGTCTATGACAAGGAATCGCCGCGCGCCGGCGAGGCGGACATTCTCATCGCCAAACACCGTAACGGCCCCACCAAGGACATTGTCGTGGCGTTCCAGGGGCACTACTCGCGCTTTGCCAACATGGCGGCCGATGCCGGAGGCGGCGGCTTCTAGCTGGCCGGGCTACGTCGCCTGCCGCACCGGGGCCGTGTCCTGCGCAGTGCCGCGGGCCGCGCCGCCGGCCAGGAGGTGGTTGGGCAGCCGGTTTCCAGGTGCCCGGCCCCGGATCTCCAGCAGTTCCCGGGCGTGGGCGTGCAGGCGCTTGTCCTCCTCGGAGACCGGCACCCAGGGCAGAATGGGCACCGAGTTCCCGGCGGCGTCGCGGGCCACCATGACGGTCAGGCAGTAGGTGGTGAGGTTCATCTCCCGGCCCTTGGGGTCGCCGGAACGGACGTGCACGGCGATATGCATTCCCTTGGTGCCGGTGTACACCAGCCGTGCTTCCACTTCCACCACGTGGCCGATCAGCAGCGGACGGTAGAAGCGCACTCCGCCGGAGAACACGGCCACGGTGTCCTTGCCGCAGTACCGCGAAGCGCACACATAGGCGGCCTCGTCGATCCATTTCATGACGATGCCGCCGTGCACCTTGCCGCCCCAGTTCACGTCCGTGGGAGCGGCCATAAAACGGAGGACAACCCGTTCGGCGGTTCCTGCGTCCGTGTATTCCTGCGCGTTCATTGCCTGGACGATGTCTTCGCGGACCTTGATCCGTGCCAGGGCGTGGTCGCGCTCTTCGATTTCCTCCGCGGTGGAAGGCTCGAACTGCGTGACGGGCACCGGCTTCCCGTCCGGGCCCACGGCCACGAAGATGACCATGCACTGGCTGCGCATCGTGGCCGGGCCGCCTTTGGGGTCGCCGGAGGACACCACGGTCCGGATATGCATGGAGGAGCGCCCGGTGTAGACGATCGTGGCAGTGACCTCCACCATGTCACCGCTGTTGACCGGATCGGCAAAGTGGATGTTGCCCACGTAGGCGGTCACGCAATAGGACTTGGACCAGCCGACGGCGGCGGCATAAGCAGCCTTGTCAACCCACTCGAGAACCGTTCCGGCGTCCACGGAGCCGCTGTGGCCGACGTCGGTGGGGGCCGCAAGGAAGCGGAGGGTCACTGAATTGGCGGCAGTCTCGCTCATGCTGAGAGTTTACTGATGACCCGGCGTACCGCCCGGTCGGAATGACACAAACGCCACCCCTTCCGCCATATGAGGGCTGGGGCGGCGTCCGTAGGCGCGGCAGGTGATTCCCCCTTCATTCGATTTGCGAAGCTAATGAGAATCACTATCATTTAGCCTATGAAGAATCCCACTCGCCGCCTGTCCCGCTTCAAGCCCCTCCTCCGTTCCCCGCTGTCCGCGCCACGCTCCATCCCGCGGGTGCTCCTGCGGTCCGCCGGTCTCGCGACGCCCCGGCGGCCTGGCGCCCCCCTTCCCCGCCTCTCCGGTGCGGCGGCAGTGGCTGCATCGGCTCTGGTACTGAGCGGCTGCGCCGGCGCTGCTCCCGGAAGCGTAAGCGGTGACGCCGCGGGGGCCGGCGCGCAAGCCACGGGGCGGGCCGCCGAGTCCGCTGCCGCCCAGGAAGTCCAGGGCCCGGCGCCCAGGCTGGTCATGACGCACGCGGAGGGCATCACGGTGCTCGACGCCGCGTCGCTGGACGTGGTGGGGGAGGCGGAGCTTACGGGCTTCAACAGGCTGAACCCCGCGGGCGACGGCCGTTATGTCCTGGTGTCGACAGGCAATGCCTTCCGGGTGTTCGATGCCGGCGTCTGGACCGAAAAGCATGGCGATCACGGGCATTCCTATGCTGCGCCGCCGGCGCTTACGGACGCCGCGTTTGAGGCGACCAAGCCCGGCCATGCCGTATTCCATGCCGGCAGGACAGCACTCTTCAGTGACGGTTCGGGAAAAGTTGAAATCTTTGACCCGGCCGGACTGGCGGAAGAAGGCGGGGATCTTCCCGGGACTGATGTTTACACCACGCCGGAAGCCCACCACGGCGTGGCGGTGCCGTTGAAGGAAGGCAAGCTGCTGGTAACCCTTGGTGACGATGAGGCGAGGCGGGGAGTCGCCGTCCTCAATGCCGGAGCGGGCCAGGACCGGACCGAGCTGGTGCGCAACGAGGACTGCCCGGGCGTGCATGGCGAAGCATCGGCAGGGCAGGACGCCGTTGTGGTGGGCTGCGAAAACGGCATGCTGATCTACCGTAACGGCCGCATTTCCAAGGTGGCCAGTCCTGACGCCTACGGCCGAATGGGGAACCAGGCAGGATCGCCGGAGTCGCCCGTGGTCCTGGGCGACTACAAGGTCGACAGGGAGGCCGAACTGGAGCGTCCAACACGTGTGTCGCTCGTTAATACGGACACGGCGACCCTCCGCCTCGTGGAGCTCGGCACCAGCTACTCGTTCCGCTCGCTGGGCAGGGGCCCCGAGGGCGAGGCCCTGGTGCTGGGGACCGACGGTGCCCTGCGGATCATCGATCCGCTGACCGGAAACATCACGTCCACCGTGCCGGTGGTGGAGGCGTGGGAGGAGTCCGAGACATGGCAGGACCCGCGCCCCGCATTGTTCGTTCAGGGCTCCACCGCTTACGTGACCGAGCCGGCCCGCCGCGTGATCCATGCTGTGGACCTTGCCTCGGGCAGCGTCAGGAAATCAGCTGGGCTGCCGCACGTGCCCAACGAATTGACGGGAGTCTCCGGCTAATAGTCCAGGTTGGGACCACCTTGGGAGCGCCCGCAGAAACCGACGCCGGGCCGGCCACCAAGGTGACCGGCCCGGCGTCGTGCGGGTTTCTTTGTCCGGCGACGGCTGCTTAGGCGAGGACGCTGAGCTTCGAGTTGCTGCGGCCGAACAGGGCACGGTCCACGGCCACCTTGCCCGCGCCGGTCAGGGCAATGGCGAGGGCTCCGGCTGCCAGCAGAAGCACCAGCTCGTAACCGCCCGTGGCGGCGAAAACGCCGGCAGAGGCGTGGACAAGGAACAATGCGCCGAGCATATCCAGCGCGAGAAGTGCGGCGAAGATGCGCGTCAGCACCCCGAGGATCAGCGCGACGCCGCCAACAAGCTCGAGAGTGGCGACAGTAGGGGCTGCCAGTTCAGCGGCCGGTATGCCCATCTTGGCGAAGGAGGCCTGCGTGCCCGCGATGGTCCACTCATTGAACTTCTGCCAGCCGTGGGCTGCGAAGAGGAATCCAGCTATGACACGCAGGATAGTGAGTGCTGTGGTGGTCAGTGTGGACTGGTTCATGGGAGTTTCACCATTTCGGAGATCGGTGGGACATTGCCGCGGCGCCGTGAGGCCCGCGCTCTTGAAACTTCAATGATTAACATTGCCAAGAATTAGTTGAAGAGTCAACCATATGGAGCCGCATGTGACGGGTCTCTCCAGTTAGGCTGAATCCGTGCCAGAATCACCCGCCACCGCCGAAGTTGTTCCCGCCGGCCGGAACGCCCGGGAAATCCTCCGCCTCGCCGTCCCGGCGTTCGGCGCCCTCATCGCCGAGCCGCTCTTCCTTCTTGCGGACTCCGCCATCGTCGGCCACCTCGGTGTGGCGCAACTGGCAGGGGTGGGGCTGGCGTCCGCGGTGCTCCACACGGCCGTGGGCCTCATGGTGTTCCTGGCGTACTCCACCACCCCGGCGGTTGCCCGGGCCATCGGCGAGGGCAAGCTCCCCAAGGCGCTGGCGGCCGGCCGGGACGGTGTGTGGCTGGCACTTGTCCTGGGCCTGGTGCTGGCAGCGGCCGGGTTTGCCGGCGCCGAGCTTCTGGTCGACCTGATGGGGGCAACGGGCGATGTCCGCCAGTTCGCCGTCGACTATCTCCGCTGGTCCATGCCCGGACTCGTGGCCATGCTCCTGATTTTCGCCGGCACCGGGGTGCTGCGCGGCCTGCAGGACACGCGTACGCCGCTGGCCGTGGCATCGGCGGGCTTCACCCTGAACATTCTCCTCAACCTCGCCCTCGTCTATGGGCTGAATTGGTCCGTGACCGGTTCCGCCGTGGGCACCAGCATCGCCCAATGGGCCATGGCCCTGGTGTATCTGGTCATCGTCCAGCGCAATGCCCGCGACCACGGCGTCCCGCTGCGGCCGGACTGGCGGGGAGTGCGGGCCATGACCAAAGTGGGGTCCTGGCTCATGCTGCGGACGCTGAGCCTGCGCATCGCGATCCTCGCAACGGTGCTCGTGGTTACGGCCCAGGGCTCCGTGAATCTGGCCGCCCATCAGCTGGCCATGACCATCTTCACGTTCCTCGCGTTCGCCCTGGATGCCTTGGCCATCGCCGCCCAGGCCCTGATCGGCAAGGAGCTGGGTGCGGCCAATCCTGCCAAAGTGCGCGAGCTGACCCGGACCATGATCCGCTGGGGTGCGGGTTTTGGCGTGGTCACCGGCGTGTTGCTGGCCGTTGCGGCTCCGTGGGCGGGCGGCCTCTTCACGTCCGACGCCGGCGTCCAGTCCGCGCTGATGCTCTCGCTGTGGGTGCTCGCCGCGGGACAGCCGCTGGCCGGCTACGTTTTCGTCCTGGACGGCGTCCTCATTGGTGCCGGTGACGCGAAGTACCTGGCGGTCGCCGGCGTCGTAAACCTTGCGGTGTACGTGCCCCTGCTGGTGGCTGTGCGGCTTGGGGCTGTCGACGGCGCCGCCGGCCTCGCCTGGTTGTGGGTTGCCTTTTCGCTGGGCTACATGTCCGCCCGCGCTGTGACCCTGGGCCTGCGGGCAAGGACCGACAAGTGGATGGTCCTGGGTTCGTCCCAGGCCGGTTCCCGGGGCTGACCAGCCTGTTGTGCTGCGTGTTCGCGTGCCGGGTTCGCGTGGAATCCGCTGCGCACTAAACTGGACGCGTGACCCTCCCCGCATCTCCTGCCGATCCTGCTGCCCTCACCGCTCCCGCTGCGGACCTGTGGAAGCCGGTGCTCACCAGGGCCGTGGTAGCCCTTGCCTTCGGCGCGGTTACCGTGTTCTGGGCGTCGCCGTCCGCATCCGAAATGGGCTGGGCGGGCGGCCTCTACCTGCTGGCCACCGGTGTGACGCTGCTGCGCGGCATCGGGCAGTTTGGCATTGCAGCCAAGCAGCCGGCCGGCAAAGCCATGGCCGCGGCCGGCGCTGCCATGACCGGAGCCGGTGTTGCCGTGGTGTTCCTGGGCGGTGAACTGGTGTTCGGTGTCATCGCGGCGCTTGGCCTGGGCCTGCTGGGGGCGGCGGAACTCTACCTGGGAATCCTGTACCGCGGCCGCAGCGTCCTGGCGCGCGACTGGATGGCCTCTGGCGTGATCGGCCTGGGAACTGCTGTGGCCCTGCCGTTCTTCATCAGCCTCGGAGCGCATGCCCTGCTGGGGGTGGCCGGCGGCGGGGCGATCATTTCCGGCGTTCTTTGGATCCTGGCTGCCCTGACCCTGCGGCACGATGCGCGGACCGTTTCCAGTGAGGCCGTAAACTAGTAGGGAACGGTTCTACTTCGTGTAGAACAATCGCTTGACTAAAAGCGGCAGGGCCCCGGCCGTGCCGCACGGGAGGAAACACCTTGGCACACCAGAAACCAGGAGAACCGCGCAATCTGCGGACCTCGGTCAAGGGACCCCTCATGTTCTCCGCATTCTGGGCTGTCCTGGCATTCTTTGCCGTGCTGATCTTCGCCTCCGGGGGCAGCTCCCGGGCTCCCCGTTTCGATCTCGCCTTCACCGGTGCCGGCATTGCATTCATCGTGACCCTGGTCGTCGCCGCGATGCTCTCGATGAGCTACAAGGGCAACCCCGACCACCTGGGCAAGGGTTCCGGTGTCAATCTGAGTTCGAAAAAGTCCTCCGGGCACGGCAGCTATTCCACCCGTCCGGAGTCCCAGGCCCCGGGTACGCCCGATTCCGCGCCCGGCGCCGACCCCCGCTAGATCCGGGGGCCCTGGTTCCTGCCGGCCCGGTTTCCTATGACGCCGCTTTTTCCTATGACGCCGCTTTCCGCGCACGGTAAGCGGCCACATGCGCCCGGTTGGCGCAGTTCCCGGTATCGCAATACCGCTTTGACCGGTTCCGGCTGAGGTCCAGCACCACGGCGTCGCAATCTTCCGCCGCGCACACCAGCATCCGGTCCATCTCCTTGCTGCGGATCACATCCACCAGCGCCATGGCGGCTTCGGTGCTCATTCTGTCCGCCAAAGGGGCTTCCCTCGTGGTGGCGTGCAGATGCCAGTCCCATTCATCGTGCTTGATCAGCTGCGGCAGGGCACTGGCTTCGCGGAGCAGCCGGTTGACCGTTTCGACTGCCGCGTCCTCATCCATGGTCCAGAGCTCGGTGAGTTGGCCCCGCAGTTTATGGACGCTGGCCAGTTCAGCCGCGTCCCGGGCCCTCGCGCCGGAGAACCCTTCCTCGTGGAGAAAACGGTCCAAATCCCCGACCGTGGCGAGGTGCTCCTCGCCGTTGGCGGCGCTGTTGATCAGTCTCACCACGGTGCGGAGTGCTACCTCAGTGTCAGGGGCAAATACCATCTTGACTCCTTACAGGGTACGGGCGTAATGTCATGACCATTACCCCACTTTACTCCTGACAGGAGGCAGCCGTGCCTGCCGTACGCAAACGCGCCGAAACGTCCGTCGAGGGCGCCGTTTCCCGGCCCGGCGCTACCCGCGGTCCGGCTGCCGGCTTCCTGGCGTCCGGGCTCGGCGTTGCGCTGTTCTCGTCGGCGGTTTTCGGACTTTCCGGATCCTTTGCGAAAGCCCTGCTCGAAACCGGCTGGACGCCCGGCGCCGCCGTGACGGCACGCCTCACCGGAGCGGCGATAATCCTCGCCGTCCCGGCCGTCCCGGCCCTGCGCGGCCGCTGGAACCAGCTGAAGGACAACTGGCTGACCATACTGCTGTTCGGCCTGATCGGCGTGGCGGCCTGCCAGCTTTTCTACTTCAACGCCGTGGCGCGGCTGTCTGTGGGCGTTGCCCTGCTCCTTGAGTATCTGGCCCCGGTGATCATTGTGCTTTGGCTGTGGGCGGCAAGCCGCCGGCGGCCACGCCCCCTGACCATTGCGGGAACGCTGTTTTCGCTGGGCGGACTGATCCTGGTGCTGGACCTGACAGGTGCGGTGAAGATTGATTTCATCGGTGTCCTCTGGGGAATCGCCGCAGCTGTCTGCCTGGCCATCTACTTCTTCATCACCGCCAAGGAAAATGACACGCTACCGCCGATTGTCCTGGCGTCCGGCGGCCTCATGGTGGGTGCAGCAGTGATGTGGCTGGCCGCAGCCACGGGCCTTCTGCCCATGGCCTTCAGCACGGCGGACACCAAGCTGGGGCCGTGGGTCACGCCGTGGTGGGTTTCGCTGGGCGGCCTGATTGTCCTGGCCACGGTCCTTGCCTACGTTTCCGGCATTGTTGCCGCACGGGCGCTGGGCTCCAAAGTGGCGTCCTTCGTGTCGCTCACGGAGGTGCTCTTCGCCGTCATCTGGGCATGGCTCCTGCTCGGTGAACTCCCCGGTCCCGTCCAGCTCCTCGGCGGGGTGCTGATTGTCGGCGGTGTGGTTCTGGTCCGGGTGGACGAACTGCGGGGGTCGCGGGTGGCAGCCGCCGCTGCGGGCGGCTCCGTTTCGGAAAGCGCGGCAACGCCGGCGCCGCTGGATCACGCGAACGACGTCGAGCCGGTCCCCTAAGCAGCGGCACGCCGTGCCGGCCCCTCGGTCCGATACCAGCCGGATCCCCCGGACGCACGGATGCCCCGGACGCTTTACGGCGTCCGGGGCATCCGGCATGCTGTCCCTGGCGGGAGGAGGCCTTCCTAGCGGGAAGCCTCTTCCTGCTGGGAAGCGTTCTTGGTTGCCTGCTTGCCGGCTTCCTGCAGCGCCTGTGCCACCTTGGCCAGGGCCGTCACGTGCGAACCGGACCACTCACTGCGGAACTTGTCCGCGTCCGGGCCCTTCCAGTCGGTGCCGTCAAGAGCCTTCGACAGCTGCGACTTCTGCTTCTCAATCTCGGACGAACCAGCCTGCAGCTTGGTTCCGAGCGCCTTGAGCTGAGCAATGTCTGCACCCCAAATAGCCATTAGTTATCTCCCTTTAGTCAACGGACCCGATCCGATCGGCTCCCCAGCGGCCCCCGGCTCATCCGGAAGATCCATTACCTAGAACCTATCCCGCGGTCCAACCCATCGTCGATGGGCACCGCTCCCCATGCAC
>NZ_JBFUKK010000033.1:0-33386 GCF_056400885.1 Arthrobacter sp. P4_H3 | reverse complement strand
ACCACCACCCCCGGGAAAACGGAAGAAAACGGCTGCACAAAATTTGAAACCAGCTGAAAAACAACCAGGCCACACCACGGGGTGGCACAACCTGGCCAATTCAACCAATCCATATAAACAAATTGGTATCAACAAACTTGGCACACTATTGAGTTCTCAAACAACAGACACACCCGGCACCACCACAACCAACAAACAGTCAAGGATCGCTCCGGAGCAACTTTCCAAACTTACCCGGTTCCGGGAAGCTTTGCAAACCGGCGTTTCCGCAGATCCAAGCTCCACCACAAGGGCCCCCGCCCGGTTTCCGCACGCCAGTAAAGACGCCGTTTTTCAGGCCATTCAGAAGGGGGTCGGTCGCTATCTTTCCGCATCAGCGGCGGCGACTCGAATTACTTTACACGGGCTTTGGACCCTACGCAAACCGGGCCAGTCAGGGTGTCCCCAGCCGCCAAAATCCCCGGAATGGCGGGGGCAACGGGTCCTCCGAGCCGCCACCGTCCCCGAATTCCGCCGAAATGGCTTCTTGTGGAGCCCGTCACACCCGGCGGCAGCCCGTGCAGATCCCCATGTAAGTAGCAGCAGACGTCGTTTTGACGGCCCAGAACGACACCTGCTGCTACCTAGTTGGGTGTGCCGTCCGTCCTGCTAGTTGGGCGGGACGTCCCTCCCCGTTCAAGCACCCCATCCGGCTCCGTCGAAGGGGCACCGGACACCCCTTGAAACTTGGCCGGCCGCGCGTATGGTTTTTGCATGGGACCGATTCTGGACACCCTTGTGGTCGGAGCCGGGCAGGCAGGCCTCGCCACGAGCTACTGGCTGAGCCAAACCGGCGTCGAACATCAGTTGCTGGAACGGCGACCCGCGCTGGGCGGTGCGTGGCAGGATCGCTGGGACGCGTTCGTCCTGAACACGCCGAACTTCTCGCTCGCGCTGCCCGGCGGGCCCTATGACGGACCGGTTCCGGAGGCCTTTATGCCGCGCGCGGACGTCGTGGACTACATGCGGCATTATGCGGAGACCATCGGGGCGCCCGTCCGGACAGCTACGGACGTCACCCGCATCGCACCCGCAGACGGCGGCTTCAGCGTGGACACCACCCAAGGAGCCTGGCGGACCCGCAACGTGGTGTTGGCCACCGGCGGCTACCAGAAACCGAAAGTCCCCGCGCTGTCCGCACAACTGCCGGACCACATCCTCCAGCTGCACACGGACACCTACCGCAACCCGGAACAGCTGCCCGACGGTGCCGTCCTGATTGTGGGGACCGGCCAGTCCGGCGGCCAGATCGCGGAGGAATTGCTCGCCGTCGGCCGGGAAATCCACTTGGCGGTGTCCACCTGCCCCGAGGCGCCGCGCCGGTACCGCGGCCAGGACCTCCTCTTTTGGATGACGCAGGTCGCCCAGTTCGGCCCCGCGTACGGGCTCAACGGCCTCACCGTGGGGCAGCTGCCCTCCCCCGCGGCGCGGTTTATGTGCAACCCCTTGGTGTCCGGCGCCGGCGGCGGCCACGACATCCATCTGCGGGATCTCGGACGCCGCGGTGTCCGGCTGCACGGGCACCTGCAAGCAGCCGACGACGGCGAACTCGTCTTCAGCGACGACCTTCGGGAGCGCTTGGGCGTGGTGGAGCGAACCTTCTACCAGCGCATGCGGCCGATGTTCGATGCCTACATTGCCGCTGCAGGCCTGTCAGCGCCGGAGGCTGAACCGCCGCGCAAGGACGACTGGCTTCCGTCGGAACCGGCGCGGCTGAACCTCGACGCCGCAAACATCACGTCCATCCTCTGGGCCACCGGCTACAGGCTGGACTTCAGCATCCTGGACATCCCGGTGCTGGACGAGTGGAACTACCCCCGCCACCACCGCGGGGTCACCGAACATCCGGGACTGTACGCGGTCGGGCTGCCGTGGTTGACCGGGCACGGCTCGTCGATTGTGGCCGGGGTCGGGCGCGACGCCAAGTACATCGCGGAGCACATCGCGGCACGGTGAAAGCAGTTCGGTGAACCGGCACGCTCAAGCGCACAGCGGGGCAGGCAGGGCACGCCGGTCAGCCACGAAACCTACTCCGCACAGCACCCGTCAAAATGCACCGGGGTGGTCAGGCCGGACGCGCTGAACCAGTCCTTGGCCCAGGCCTGGACCGACGGCAGCCCGAGCTGTCCAATGACCTGTTCCGGCGGTCCGTCGAACACGGAATTCCCCTCGTTCGCGGAATCGGCGGCAATGCCGGCAAGCAGCCCGAAGAGGGCCGGCTGGTCCAGGAACGGAAGTTTCCTGCCGTCGCCATCGCTCAGAACGCCCCAGCGGGAGGTGAACAGCGAAAAGTCCTCGGCAGGTTCGCCATGGTCCACTTCGAGCGGACAGGCTGCGCCGTCGAGCTGGATCCGCCGGTAGTTGGGCTCCGTTTCGTCAAGTGCCATCAGCTGGCGTTCATCGAGCCACGACACCCAGACCGGAGTGCACTCCCCCATCAGCGGGTACGGTGCGGCGGCAACGTAGCCGGCCCGGCTCACGTGCGCGGAGTGGCCAACGGCGATGTTGTGGAGCTGGCCGCGGACCAGGGGCAGGACAGTGCTGACCGGCCGGTGGCAGTTGGCGAACTTCCTCCGCATCACGTCGGCACTGGAATTCGAGCCGACGGAGACCACCATGGAGCGGGACCCGAGCGGAGCCGCGTCGGCTTCCGCGAGCGCCTGATCCAGGCCCACTGCCAGGCCTGCTGCCAGGTCGAGGGGCAGGAAACCAACGCCGTCCACCACGCCTGAGGCCTCGGGCGGATCCCATGGATACAGCAGAGGATCGAGCCCGCTGGTGTTATCGCCAGTGGCCATTCCGGTCAGTCTTCCTCGTGATGCGGCGGTCAGTCACCCATGCCGGGGTGGACGGGCACGAAGTCGATCTTGTTTCCCGGGCTGGTCTTCTTCGTCGGAGACCGCGAGAATCCTTTCGCGTCCAGGTGGTTCTGCGCCCGGTATTCGGCCAGGGCTTCGTCGTACGCCCTGTTGAGCCTGCGGCCGGAGAGTTCCTCCGTGGTGCCGTCGGCAAAGGTGACACTAATAAGGACGCTTTCAGGGAAGTGCCGGTTCATCCGGACATAGCCTTCGGCATCCTGCTGGAGATTAATCAAAGTGTGGTTCGCTTTCGTGGGTGGTGACTTCCAGTGTCCCGCACTTTTCGGTGCCGCAGGTCCCAAGGCGTACAAGGGGCCCCGCATTAAGAAACCCAAGGCCCGGATGGGGGATCCGGGCCTTGGGCGTTCTCGGGAGCCGGGCTCAGCGGCTCCCCGGGGACGGCGTCAGTCGGACATTGACGTGACGCCGCTGTAGTACCAGCCGGTGTACGGCGACCAAACGCCGTTGCTGCCTTCCTGGAAGCGGACCTTGTGGTAGACCTCCTCGTTGCCGATCTCGCCGTTCACCAGGGTGCGGACGTTGGAGATGGTCACGGTTCCGCTGTACTGGTTGAGGTGGCGGCTGAAGTACGAGGTGCCCAGGTGGTCGTCACCGTTGGGCCAGTCGTCTTCCTCCCAGCGCTCCTGGGTGATGTTGATATAGCGGTCGGTGTTGCAGTGCACCTGGATCCGGTAGTCCACCAGCTTCACGCCGGAGGAGTTGTGGCCGGCGAACACGGGCTTGAGCGGTGTGACTGAGCAGGCGTAGTTGGTGCCGGCCGCCTGGGCCGGGGCGGCCAGGGCGAACGGCGCAGCGACCATTCCGAGCCCAAGGGCTGCGACCACGGCGGCCTTGCCGCGGCGGGATGGACGGGACTTCTTGGTGGTTGGTGCGTTGGACATGGGATTGCTCCTGAGGGGGAAAGATGCGGTGTGGATGGGGTGCTCTGCCCGGCAGTTCCGGGGCTCCGGATCCGCCGGGATTCTCCCTGCGTTCCGATGTATCCATAGTGGATCCGGGCACCCCTCCCGCACTTCCGTGCTAGCACGGAAATCTACTGGCCAGTATCGAGACGCACACATGTAGCGCGGGCACCTTTACATCCGTCCGGTGCGCGGCCAAAATAACTCACACCACAGCCTCCACTGGGACCACAGCGCGCTGTCACTCAGAACCTGCCACAGCAGAGGGGTGCCACCATGAATGACAAGACCGAAGCAGCCGAGGCGGACCGGGCACTGAAGCAAAAGCACCGTGCCATGTGGGCGCAGGGCGACTACCCGGCCCTCGCCAGCGAACTGATCGCAGACCTCGGCGCCATCCTCGTTGACGTCTGCGGCGTCAAGCCCCGCCAGCGCGTCCTGGACGTGGCCGCCGGGGCAGGCAACGCGGCGATCCCGGCCGCCATGATGAAAGCGGACGTCATCGCCGCCGACCTCACCCCGGAGATGTTCGACGCCGGCCGCCGGCAGGCAGCCGATCGCGGCGTTGAGCTGGAATGGCAGGAGGCCGACGCCGAGGCGCTGCCGTTCCAGGACAACGAGTTCGATGTGGTGATGTCCTGCCTGGGCGTGATGTTTGCGCCGCACCACCAGGCGGCTGCGGACGAGCTGGTGCGGGTCTGCAAACCTGATGGCCACATCGGGCTGATGAGCTGGACGCCCGAAGGGTTCATCGGGAAGATGTTCGACACCATGAAGCCGTTTGCTCCGCCGCCCCCGCCCGGAGCGCAGCCGCCACCCCTCTGGGGCACAGAGGACCACGTCCGCGAGCTCCTCGGCAGCAACGTCACGGACGTCAAAGCCGAAAAAAGGACGGTGGCCATCAGGAGCTTCCACCACCCGGAGGACTTCCTGCACTACTTCAAGTCCCACTACGGCCCGACAATCTCGGTGTACAAGTTCCTTGGCGACGACGCGGACAAGGTCAGCGCCCTGGACAAGGCCCTCACGGAACTGGCCGACACCTACCTCGAAGCCCACGGCGACACCACGGCCCAGATGGAATGGGAGTACCTGCTGCTCACGGCCAAGAAGGCGCGCCCCGCAGCGACGTAGTTTCCGGGTCATAGCTTTCCGGGGTCACAGCTTTCCCGGGTCCTCCGCGCCTCCGCCCAACTTCCCATGCCCGTCCCCCGCGGGCCCACAACTGCAGGAACCACGACGGCGGGAGGCGGGCAGCGATGGCCGGCCTCCCGCCGTCGTGCTCCCTGGGGTTGTGCTTCTAGCAGCGGGTCAGCGCTGCGGGTGAAGGTCCTTGCTCCAGAGGACGGTTCCGTTGGCGTTGCGGAGGCTGACGGTGAAGACGTCGTCCTCGGTCAGGTCCACGTGGCCGAAGAACTGGTTTTCGCCGCTGCGCGGGGACTGGTTGGCGTAGGCGCCGGTCTTGTAGAACACCCTCTCGGGGCCGAAGGTGCCGTCCAGTTCGCCGGGGCCGAAGCTGCCGGCGTTGATGGGGCCGGCCACGAATTCCCAGAAGGGGTCGAAGTCGGTGAACGCGGCGCGCTCGGGCGAGTAGTGGTGGGCGGCGCAGTAGTGGACGTCGGCGGTCAGCCAGACCACGTTTTTAACCCGGTTGCGCTTGAACGCGGAGAGCACCCAAGCGATCTCGAGTTCCTTGCCCAAGGGGGCGCCGGCGTCGCGGTTGGCCAGGGATTCCTGGTTGACCATGCCGTCGGGGACGATTAGTCCCAGCGGGAGGTCGGCGGAGATGACCTTCCAGGTGGCCTTGGACTTGCTGACTTCGCGGATGAGCCACTCGGCCTGTTCCTGGCCCAGGATGTGGGTGAGGTTCGTTTCCTTGCCGTCGGTATTGGGGTCCTTGAAGGTGCGCATGTCCAGGCAGAAGACGTCCAGCTGGGGGCCGCGGGAGATCTTGCGGTAGATGCGGGCGGGTTCGAAACCGGTGCTGCCGTCGCCGATGCGGGTGCTGAGGCCGGAGATTGGCTGGTATTCCTGCCAGGCCTGGCGGCCGCGGGCGGCGAGCACGTCCACGCGGCGTTCGGTGTAGCGGGAGTCGGTGATGATCTGCCCGGGGTACCAGTTGTTGTGGGTTTCGTGGTCGTCCCACTGGGCGATCACCGGCACCTCGGCGTACATCGCGCGGACGTTCCGGTCCATGAGGTTGTAGCGGTGCCGGCCGCGGAACTCGTTGAGGGTCTCGGCCACTTTCGACACTTCATCGGTGACGAGGTTGCGCCAGATCTGCCCGTCAGGCTCGGTGACCTGCGCGGTGATGGGGCCGTCGGCGTAGATGGTGTCGCCGGAGTGGATGAAGAAGTCCGGCTTGGTGGCGTGCATGGCCGCGTAGCCGCGCATGCCGCCGATCTCCTCGTTGATGCCCCAGCCCTGGCCGGCGGTGTCGCCGGTCCAGACGAAGCTCTGTTTGCGGGCTGCGCGGCCGCTGCTGATGAGCCCGGTTCCGGGCGCGGTGCTGAAGGAGCCCTGCGCGGTTTCGCCGGCGGTGCCGTCGGCGTCCTCGAAGTGCAGGGTGAGGGCGAAGCGGGTGCCGGCGGGGAGGTGCTCGGCGTTGATCCGGGAGGTGAAGTCGGTGGCTTCGCTGGCGGCGCTCCCCCGCAGGGCGCGCTGGAAAGCGCGGCCGCCGCGGAGCGGGGCACCGTCGTCGTCCACGGCGAGCAGGCTGGCCACCAGCCGGCCCGGGCCCGACGCTCGGGACCACAGGACGCCGGAATCGGCGGTGACATCGCCAGTGGCGATGCCGGACGGGAGGGTCAGGCGGTTGCGGACCAGGGCGACGCCGGCCGGGCTAGTCGCGTGGGCGGCTGAGGTTGCGGCGGGCACGACGGCGGCAGCACCGGCGGCGGCCAGGGCACCTTTGAGGACATTGCGGCGGGTGAAAGCAGTCATGCTGCCCATCGTTGCCGCGGCGGGTGAACCGGCGGTGGCGCGGGTGTGAATTGCCCGTTGCCCGGGCCTGTCGGGATGCCGCTGGTGCCATACTCAAAGCGTGACGTCGTATTCGTTCCGCGGCGGACTGTGGCTCTATCCGCATGCATCCGGATGGCACTTCATCACGCTGCCGCCGGAGGTGGCGGACGAGATCAGGGACGAGTCGGCTCCCTTCCACAAGGGATTCGGTTCGGTGAAGGTCACGGCCTCGATCGCGGGTAACAGCTGGTCCATGTCGGTCTTCCCGGAGAGCAAGAGCCACTCGTACGTGCTGCCGGTCAAGAAGGCCATCCGGACCGCCGCGGGGATTAGCGACGGCGATGACGTGGACGTGCAACTGGTCCTGGAACTCAAGGGCTGATTTCACTCCAGGACGGCGTCAATCGGAGCACTTCCCGAAGGCTCTATACCGCGTCTTTCCGCGGGACTATCATGCAGGTGCACGGCTGCGGGTTGCCATCGTTCCGCAGCAAGCGTCGAAGCAACTGTGGGAGGACCTGTCATGGAATGCATTAGTTGGTTTGCGCCGATTCTGCCGGGCAAGTTGGACGAGTGGAAGGCGCTCATGGAGGAGATACAGGGCCCGCGTCAGGAGGAATACCGGCGCTCCCGCGAACGGATGGGAGTGACCCGGGAGGTGCTCAGCCACATGCAGACGCCGCAGGGGGATTTCATCGCGGTCTTCCACGAAGCAGACGATGTTGCCAAGGCCTTCCAGTCCGTCGCGACCTCGGACGATCCCTTTGACGAGTGGTTCCGGGCAAAGATCATGGAAGTTCACGGCATCAGCGCCGAGATGCTCCAGGGGCCTCTCCCTGCGAATGTCCTTATGGACTACAAGGCGGCTTGAGGGACTACACCCAAGTGGATGAGCCCCTCCAAACCGGCTAGAACCTCATTGAAGCGTACGGCCCACTGGGCAGGTCGCCAGCAGTCCACGGCGCAGTGGAGCGGACGTCGGGCGTGTGGCCTCGGCCGTCGGTCAGGATGGCACGGACGGTAACGCTGAGAACCCAGAGTCCTAGTAGCAGGATGCCGAGCAGTTCCATTGTGATGCACCTCGTTTGAGTGTGGGCGGATTGGGTGATTTCAGTGTGTCCGGGCGGCGTGTGAGCAAGCGTGTGAACCCCGCAGACGCCCCCGGCCCCGCGGCGTACCATGGGCGCTATGGCCGAGAACTGGATTCGGCTCCTCGGTCCACCCGCGATCGAGACCCCCGGCGCAACGCCCCTGCAGCCCAGAGGCCGCAAGGCCTGGGCCGTGCTCGCCTACCTCGTGCTGCAGGCGGACGGCACCGGCCGCTCCCGCACGGCGTCGCTGCTATTCCCGGATGCTGCGGATCCGCTCGGCGCCCTGCGCTGGAACCTGTCCGAGCTGCGGCGGACCCTCGACGGAGTGACCGTGGCCGGCGATCCCCTGTGCCTGGTGCTCCAGCCGCCCTGGCGCTGCGATGTACTCGAAGTGCTGGATTCGGCTGGCAGCCAGGGCGGTGACCCCCAGCGCTTAAGCGGTCAGCTGCTGGAAGGGCTGTCCTTCGCCGATTCCCCGGTCTTTGATTCGTGGCTGGCGGACCAGCGCTACCGCCTGGACAACGCCGCCCAGTCCCTCCTCTATGAAGCCGCGCTGGCGGCTCTCGCTTCCGGCGATGCGGGCGAGGCGGCGGAGCTCGCGACCCTGGCGCTGCAACGCGATCCCTTCCATGCGGACTGCAACGCCGTCCTGGTCAAGGCCCTCGTGGCCCTGGGCGAGCACCGCCGGGCCCGGGAGCACGTCACCAAATGCGGCAACCTCTACCGCGAGGAGCTCGGCCTGCCGCTGCCGTCCGAAGTCCGGCGGGCCCTGTCCGCTGTGGCTCCGGAGCCGGACCCCGGGATGCCTGCCACCGTGGCGACGGTACGGTCGTATCTCGACGCCGGCGGCGCGTCACTCTGGGCCGGTGCCGTGGACCGGGGGCTCGATCAGCTGCGGCTCGCGGTGGTGCTGGCCCAGCGCACCGGCGACGACCATCTGCTGGCCGAGTCTTTGGTGACGCTGTCCGGTGCGCTGATCCATCAGGCGGGCCGCCGAGGGGCGGAGGTGGCGGATTTCCTGCACCGTGCACTGCAGGCGGAAGGGCCCGACGGCGCCTCCCGCACTGCCGCTGCAGCGTACCGGGAGCTGGGCTACCTGAATGTGCAGCGCGGCGTCCCCGACCGCGCGGCCGGCTGGCTGGACCGGGCAATGCAAGCTGCAGAGGGATTCCCCGACGAACAGGCGAGGATTCTGGCGATCCAGGGGATGCTGGCCTCCGACACGGCGCGGTATGAGGATGCGGTGACTGCATTGACTGCGTCCGGCAGGCTGGCCAAAGCGGTCCGGAACCGCCGGCAGCAGGCGTTCAGCGAGGCGCTGCTCGGCCGCGTGCACCTGCTCCGCGGGGAGCTGGAGAAGGCGGCTGCGTCTCTGGACCGGGCACTTGTCTGGATTGCTGAGGAACACTGGACGGCGTTCGAGCCGTTTGTTGCCGGGGTCCGCGGCGAGACCTATCTTGCCGCCGGGCAACTGGAGGAAGCGGCGGCGTTCATCGACCGGTCCTGGGTGATGGCCGAGCTGGCCGGGGACCACTGCTACATGGCCCTTGCGGCAGGCGCCGAAGCGCGGCTGTTCCTGGCGCACGGAGATCTGGCCGCGGCCGAGCACTGGATCGACCGCGGCCTGGAACCCAAGCCGTGGTACCTCTGGTATTCGGCCCGGCTACTGGATACGGCTGCGGAGGTCGCCATCGCCATGGGGTCGCCGCGTGCCCCGAAGTTCGTGGAACGGCTGTCCGAGCTGGCGAGCCGCAGCGGAATGCGGGAGTTCACGGTGCGGGCGCAGTCCCACCGCGCGGTACTCGGTGATGATGCGGCGGCGCAGGCTGTGCCGTGGCTGGCGAAGGAGGTCGGCAACCCGGCGTTGTCGGCGTTCCTGGCGGCAAGGCCGGGCCAGCGGTGATCGAGCCCGGTGGTTGAGCTCGTCGACATCCGGGCGGCCCTGATCCCGCCAAGCTCGAACAGGGGCTGGCGCCTATCCCCCGGTGAGCGGCGGCTGCACCTGGAGCAGGAACTTCCGGCCGCCGTCAGTCAGCGCGGGAAGGACGGTGAAGTGCTGGGCCTGGACCGTCAGCTTCAGGGAGTCGAGCGTCCAATGGATGCGCAGTTAAAGGTCCCGGACCAGGTCCAGCGGGATGGGGCGCCCCGGCCTTGGTGCGGAACCCTTCGACGTTGAGGGTGTCGGCGATGATCCGTTGGCGCTCAGATTCTTCAGGGGCACGGGGCCAGTGGTCATGCACTGTTGGAGGAGCCGGTAGAACAGCAGTCCGCGCTGGTTCAGCACCTCGGGCCGGACGTCGGCGGCATGGTCCAGCTTTCGGCGCTGTCCATGTTAGTGCGGGAACAGAAACTCGCCGCCGATGAAGAAGATGGCAGAGACGACCAGCAGTATCAGGGCAGCGAGCAGCAGCCCACTCCGGTCCCGGCGCCGGAAAATAGCCATGCATCCAGTAGAGATGGCCGCAATGGCAAGGACTGCCAGGACCACTCCCACGTACGGTCCGGCAGCTGAGGGGAGGATGAGCAGGATGCTCCAGTACAGGGGATACAAGACGACAGCGGCTGCGAGCCAGAGAGCCCACCAACCCAAGCGCGTCGAAGGAGCGACCTTCCAGTCGGCGCCTTCTTCCCGGGTCTTCATGTTCTTGAAATTACGTCACCACAATCAAGGGCGGAAGGGCACATAGTCCCCACATTCAGTCCACCCGGATTAGTCTCTCGAAACCGAGCCTGCCGAACCGTCGAAGCACACCCGGGTTAAACAAAAGCAGGGCCGGTCAATGACCGGCCCTGCTTTATGAAACCTAAACGGTCCCGGGTATCTAAGAAATTAGATAGCCTGGATGTTTACAGCCTGGGGACCCTTGGGGCCCTGCTCGGTTTCGAAGGAGACCTTCTGGTTCTCTTCGAGGGAGCGGAAACCGGAGGAGTTGATCGCAGAGTAGTGTGCGAAAACGTCCTGTGAGGAGTCATCGGGGGAAATGAAGCCGAAGCCCTTTTCAGCGTTAAACCATTTGACGGTACCAGTAGCCATTTTTTTATGTCCTTCGTGAAGGTGGAGGAACTGTCCCGACTTTCGGGTCCTCCGGTGTGGGGTGTTCAAAACCGCTACTTCAGAAGAACGAGGACTTTCGACCTCGCGTACTGCCTGAACTACCAAATACAAACACAACAACGGTCTCTACTGTACACGGGTTTTCAGAGCAGGATGACCACGTGCCCCAGAGGGATGTCCGGGACGGTGATGGACCGCGTCGCCGAGAGCGCCGGCGCTGACGCTTTCCTGGGGCGTCGTCCGGGCCTCGACCGCGCCCCGTAACGGGGCATATCCTGCAGGCAGTCCATCTCTGGCAGCACGTTCCGGCAGAAAAGGGAGACGTTCACATGGAAATGCCCAAACCGTCCGACGCCGACAAGGAGCACTTCCGGAAGGTGGTGCCGGACCATCCGGATGTGGTGGTCAAGCCGATGTTCGGCAACCTGGGCGCCTTCGTCAACGGGAACATGTTCGCCGGGCTGTTCGGCCCCACGATCGGGGTCAAGCTCTCCGAGGCGGACAAACAGGAACTGGAAGGCACGGAACGGACCGTCCCGTTCGGCCCGCCGGAGCGGCCCATGGGCGGCTACACCGGGCTCCCGGAGGTGTGGAACGCCGAAGGCGACGGCGATGACGCCCGGGCACAGGCCTGGGCTGAGAAGGCGTACGAGCACGTCGCCAGCCTGCCGCCGAAAGAGCCGAAAGAGCCGAAAGCTTCGAAACCGAAGGCCGCGAAGAAGTAGCTCCTCCCGCGCGCAGATTCAGCCGCGGTTGTAGCGGGCAAGTGCTTCTTTGTAGACAGCGGCAATTTCCAGGTCGCCCCTGTCGGTGTACTTGGCGATGATGTTCGCGAGGTCGCGCTTGATGACCAAATGCGCGTCATACGGTTCACGCGGACGGCGAACGTAATCGTTCATGATTTCCCACCCACTTCCGCCTCTTCGCGCTCCAGCAGATAGCGAAGAAATGCCGCCTGGTTGTCGATTTCCCGCTGTTTGCGCGGGGAAATCCAATCCAGCAATTCCTGTTCGTTAACCATGATGCTCACTCCTTTCCGGTTATGAATTGATGGTGATCCCGCCCAGGCAAGATCCGCGAAAGTTTCAGGCAAGAAAAGCGAAGGTCTTGTCGGCGGCAGCGCAGGTAAGCACCGCTCAAAATCGACAGCTTTTGACACGCAGTTAACCACCCATTCACACCATCCTCGGCACCCGTCCAACCGGCCTCCGTACGGTCGACGCCATGGACACCAACATCTCGCGCAGATCACTTCTTTCCGTCGGCCTCGGGGCCGGGCTCGTCGCCGCCCTGCCGGGTGCCGCCGTCGCCGTTTCCACAGCGGACGACGCCGGGCTCCGCACCGATCCGTTTATGCTCGGCATCGCCTCCGGCGAGCCGTGGCCGGACGGCTTTGTGATCTGGACCCGGCTGGCCCTCGACCCGCTCGCCGGGGACGGGCTGGGCGGGATGCCGTCGCGGACCGTGCCGGTGGCCTGGGAGGTGGCCGAGGATGCCGGCATGCGCCGCGTGGTGGCGCGCGGCGTCGAACAGGCCCGGATGGAGAACGCCCACTCCGTCCACGTGGAGCTGCGTGGCCTGAAGCCCGGACGTGAATACTTCTACCGGTTCCGCAGCGGCCGGCACATCAGTGCCGTCGGCCGGACCCTGACCAGCCCCGCGCCGCACGAGACGCCGGCGGCACTGGCCATGGCGTTCGCCAGCTGCTCGCAGTATGAGCACGGCTACTTTACGGCTTACACGCGCCTGGCGGAGGACCACCCGGACCTGGTGCTGCACCTGGGCGACTACATGTACGAGTACAAGAAGGGCAGCTACGTGATCGGCGGCGGGAACCCCCGCGACCACGAAGGCCCGGAGACGTCCAGCCTCGCCGGCTACCGGCAGCGGCATGCGCAGTACAAGTCCGACGCCGACCTGCAGGCCGCGCACGCGATCGCACCGTGGCTGGTGGTCTGGGACGACCACGAGGTGGACAACAACTGGGCGGACGAGGTCCCGGAGAACACCGATGCGGGCCAGCTGAACGACACCACCGAACGCTTCCGGCAGCGCCGGGCCGCTGCGTTCAAGGCCTACTACGAGAACATGCCGCTGCGCGCGTCGTCGGTGCCGGCCGGGTTCGACATGAAGATCTACCGCACCATCCAGTGGGGCCAGCTGGCCAACTTCCACATGATGGACACCCGGCAGTATCGCGACGACCAGCTCGCCGGGGACGGCTGGAAGAAGAACGTGGCCGAACGCCTGGCCGAGGACCGCACCATCACCGGCGCCGAGCAGGAGAAGTGGCTGCTGGAGGGCTTCAAGAACTCCACCCAGCGCTGGGACATCCTGGGCCAGCAGGTGTTCTTCGCCGAGCGCGACCGCAACCAGGCGCCCGACATCGACGACGTGTCCATGGACGGCTGGGACGGCTACGCCGCCTCCCGTCGCCGCATCACGCAGGGCTGGGTGGACGCGAACGTGCGCAACGCCGTCGTCCTCACCGGCGACGTGCACCGGAACTGGGCCAACGACGTCAAGGTGGACTACAAGGACCCGGCCTCACCGGTGGTCGGTTCCGAACTGGTGTGCACGTCCATCACGTCGACCGGCGACGGATCGGGCTCCACGACGGACCCGACCATGGCCTGGAACCCGCATCTGAAGTTCTACAACGACAATCGCGGGTACGTGACCACGCGCATCACCAAGGAGGCGCTAACGGCTGACTACCGGGTGCTGGACCACGTGACCACGCCGGGTTCACCGGTTTCCACGAAGGCGTCGTTCGAGATCCGCGACGGCATGCCGGGGCTCGTGGCACGGGGGTAGGGTCCTCAGCTAAGCGCCCGGCGGGATTTCCCGCCGGGCGCTTGTGGTTGAGGCCGGTGGTTTCGCCCGTCGAAACCGGCCCGCAGACAATGTCAGCCCCGAGCTCTGCCCTGCAGTGCTGACTGCGACCGTAAACGAAGTAGTTCTTGCACAACGCCCTCGCCGTGCTCAGCGGCGAACGGCCGCCCGCACCGATCAACTAGGGCCGGACGGCGGCTGGCAACCGGCTTACGTTTCCAGCCGCCGCAGCGTTTCCCGGGCCCCGTGCTGGTGCAGGCTTGCCAGGGCGTCGGAATACTCGGCTACAAACCGTTCGTTGTCCATGAGGTCCCCGAAGACTTCCCGGTTCGAGATGAAGGACAGCGGGTCTTGCCGCTGACGTGCGGCGGCAGCCATGAGGGTGTCCCTGAGCCGGTCCACCACGTCAATCAGGTTGCCCTGTTCGTCCGCCCCTTCGGCATAGCGGGCCCAGCTGGCCACGATGGCCGAAGACCGCCGGATCTCTCCCCCGTTCTCGAGGTTGATCCGGACCACGGGCAGGAGCCACTTCGGGATCCGGTCCGAGCTCTCGGCGCACAGGCGCGCCAGGGTGTCCCGGACGTATTCGTTCGAGAAGCGCTCGATGAGTGTTCGCTTGTACGTGTCGAGGTCGATGCCGGGTACCGGGTGCAGCGTGGGGGTCGCTTCCTTGTCCATGTAGTCCAGTAGGAACCGCGCGAACAGCGGGTCCTGCGCCGCCTCGTGGGCGTAGCGGTAGCCGGCGAGGTGGCCGAAGTAGCACATGCCCTGGTGGCTGGCGTTGAGGAGCCGCAGCTTCATCAGCTCATAGGGCTCCACGTCGTCTACGAGCTGAACGCCGGCCTTTTCGAAAGGCGGCCGTCCGAGGCTGAAGTGGTCTTCCAGCACCCACTGTTCAAAGGGCTCGCAGACCACAGGCCAGCCGTCCTCCACGCCGAATTCCCCGGCGATTGCTTGGCGGTCCTCGTCGGTGGTGACGGGAGTGATCCTGTCTACCATGCTGTTGGGGAAGGGCACGTTCTCCGCCACCCAGGCGCCAAGGGCCGGATCCTTCAGGCGGGCAAATGCGGTGAACATCTTCCGTGCGACCTCGCCGTTGCCTTGGATGTTGTCGCAGGACATCACAGTGAACGGTTCCAGGCCCCGTTCACGACGGCGGCGCAGGGCTTCGGTGATGAGCCCGAACGTTGTCCGCGGAGCGGCAGCCGGCTGGAGGTCGTGGACCACATCGGGGTTCTCTACGTCGAAGTCTCCGGTGACATGGTGGAAGTTGTAACCGCCTTCGGTCACGGTCAGCGAAACGATCCGGACGCCGTCTGACGCCATTTTCTCGATGACCGCCTCGGGTTCATCGGGGGCGAAAAGGTACTCGATGATCGAGCCGATGACGCGGCCTTCGCGTGTACCGTCAGGGTTCTTGACCACCAGCGTGTAGAGGCAGTCCTGCTTGTCCATGACCTGCTTCATGCGCGCATCGCCGGGCAGGACACCTACACCGCAGATGGCCCAATCCTGTGCGAGGCCGGCACTCATCAGCTGGTCCAGGTACATGGCCTGATGGGCGCGGTGGAAGCCGCCGACGCCGAAGTGAACGATGCCGGCAGTCAAGGCCGACCGGTCATAGGACGGCTTGCCCAGGCTCGCCGGGAGTCCCGCAAGTGTTGCCTCTGTGAGCGTTTGCACGTGATTCTTCCTTTCAGTGCGGGCCGTCAGCGGCCCGGGTAGACGACGGCTTTGAGCTGGCCGGGCTGTTTGCCGGCCTTGAGCGCGTCTTCGGATTCGGCCAGGGAGAACTTTGCGGTGACCAGGATGTCCAGGTCCACCTTCCCGTCGGCGATCAGCTGGATGGCCAGCGGCCAGGTGTTGGTGTACCGGAACACGCCGGAGAGCCAGATCTCACGGTTCTGGATGTACGAAACGGGGAGTTCGACGTCGTCCGCCCCCAACCCGACCAGGATGACCCGTCCGGCGGGGCCGACGGCCTTGATCCCGGAACGGACCGCCTGCGGGGCGCCGGAAGCGTCAATGAACGCATCGACGTCGAGCCCTTCCACACTGTCCGTCCTGGCGTTGAGGGCGTGGGTGGCGCCGTGTTCCAGGGCGAACGCGAGCCGGTCCTCGGCGATGTCGCTGATGTAGATTTCGGTGGCGCCGAAGGCACGGGCGGCCTGGGCGGCGATGATGCCGATCGGGCCGGCACCGGCGATCAGGACCCGGCTGCCGGGCTTGATCTCCGCCCGCTCGCAGGCCCACAGACCTACCGAGAGCGGTTCGATCAAGGCAGCCGCCTCGTCGCTGACGCTGTCCGGGATGTCGTAGGCGAAGTCGGACTGGATGGTGACGTATTCGGCGAAGGCGCCGTCGATCGGCGGGGTGGCGTAGAACTCGATGTCCGGGCACAGGTTGTAGCGGCCGGCCTTGCACTGCTTGCATGTGCGGCAGGGACGCTGCGGTTCGACGGCGACCCGGTTGCCGATGCGGGCAGGGTCAACGGCGCTTCCGACGGCGGCGATCCGGCCGGAAAGTTCGTGGCCGAGGATCAGTGGGTGGTCCACCACGAAGTCGCCGATCCGTCCGTGCTCGTAGTAGTGCACGTCGCTGCCACAGACGCCGACGGCGGCGACCTGGACCAGGACCTGGTCGGCGTCGAGCTGCGGCAGGGGCAGGGTTTCCATAGCCATGTCGCCCTGGCGCCTCAGGACATTGGCGCGCATGGTGGTGGGCAGTTCCGGCTGTCCGAGGGCCGGGGGCGCGGACTGTGTGGTTGATGTCGTCATCGAGGTGTTCCTTGAAGATCGGGAGGGAAGGGCGTTAGTTGACGGCGTTATTTGACGGCGCCGAGGGAGAGGCCCTGGACGAGCTTGTCCTGGGCAGCGAAGCCGGCAAACAGCACCGGGAGTGAGATCACGACGGCGGCCGCGCACACCTTGGCGAGGAACAGTCCCTGGCCGGAGACGAAGCCGGTCAGGAAGACCGGCGCGGTTCCGGCGACGACGCCGGTGAGGACCCGGGCCAGGAGGAGTTCGTTCCAGCTGAAGATGAAACAGATCAGGGCCGTGGCGGCGATGCCGGGCATCGCCACGGGGGCGATGATCTTGCGGAGGGTCAGGAGCAGGTTGGCGCCGTCGATCTGGGCTGCTTCCAGCATTTCCACGGGCACCTCTGCAAGGAACGACCGCATCATCCACACCGCGATGGGAAGGTTCATGGACGTGTACATCAGGATCAGGAACCAGATGTTGTCCAGGGCCCCGACCGTCCTGGCGAACAGGTAGAGCGGCAGGATCGCCGCAACCACCGGCATCATTTTGGTGGAAAGGAAGAAGAACATCACGTCGGTCCACTTCTTCACCGGCCGGATGGACAGGGCATACGCAGCGGGAATGGCCAGTACCAGGACCAGGACCGTGGACAGGATCGAAGCGGTGGCGGAGTTGATCAGTGCCGGCCACGGGCTGACGCCGGACGTTTCCCCGAAGAACTCCCGGTACGCGTCCAGGGTGAGGTTCGCGGCGATGGACGGCGGGTTGGTGGCGGCGTCGGTTTCCGAGTGGAAGGAGGTGAGGATCATCCACACGACGGGGGCGGCGAACAGCAGGGCCAGCAGCCAGGCGGCGAGTCCGGCGGCGGTGTTGTTGCGGGTGGGGTCCATGCGTGACTTGCCGCGCCGGAGTGGTCCGGTGGTTGAGCTGGCACGTGATGTTGAACGGGCAGGGTCCGACTTGCGTGGTGCGGCAGGAGTGAGCGTGCTCATCGTGCTGCCTCCTTCTTGAAGAGCGAAAAGACGGTGCGGAGGGCAAAGGTGGCCACGATGATGGTGCCGATGACCACCACGACGCCGGCGGCGGACGCCAGGCCGTATTCGTTGGCGAAGTAGAAGGTCTGGTAGATCGCGTAGGGCAGGTTGGCCGTGCCCAGGCCCCCGGCAGTAAGGGTGAAGACGGCGTCGAAGTTCTGCACGATGTAGATGGCTCCGAGCAGGCCGCCCAGTTCCAGGTACTGGCGCAGGTGCGGCAGGGTCAGGTGCCGGAAGATGGCCCACGGGGTGGCGCCGTCCATCTGGGCGGCTTCCACGGTATCCATGGGGCGGGACTGCAGGCCGGCGAGCAGGATGAGCATCATGAACGGGGTCCACTGCCAGACCAGGGAGACGATGACGGCCATCATCGGTGCCTGGGACAGCAGGTCCAGCTGGGGCGCAGTGTCATTGCCGAAGAGGGACCAGACCCAGGTCAGGATGCCGTTGATCAGCCCGTACGTGGGGTTGAGCAGGGCGTGCTTCCAGATCAGGGCCGCGGCGACGGGGACCACCAGGAACGGTGCGATCAGCAGGGTCCGGGCCAGTCCGCGGCCGATGAACTTCTTGTCCAGCAGCAGTGCCAGGCCCAGGCCGAGGAGCAGGCTGGCCAGTACCACGGAGACGGTGAGGAGGATGGTGGTGAAGATCGCCTGGCGCAGGTCCGGGTCGGTGAGGACCGTGGCGTAGTTCTCCAGGCCGGCGAAGGCGGTCTTGTCCGGGCTCAGGCTGTTCCAGTTCAGGAACGAGATGATCAGGGTCACCACGAACGGAAGCTGGGTGACCAGGATGAGGAAGATCAGGGCCGGAAGCAGCGGTGCCCGCCGCGCCCAGGCCAGGGCGCGTTCCCGCGACCGGCTGTCTCGTGAAGGTGTGGCTGCATTGCGTCCCGGGCGGGAGATGCGCGCCGTTGCGGTAGTCATGAGGTTCTCCTGCGGTTCGGTTCTGGCTACTTGTACTTGTTGCCGGCTTTTTGGGCGGCTTCCTGGCCCTTGGCCAGAGCGTCTGCCACGGTGCCCTGGCCGGCGATGGCGGAGCTGACCCCCTGGGAGACGCTGGTGCCCAGGGCAGCGAACTCGGGTATGCCCACAAACTGGATCCCGACGGCCGGGCGTTCCTGCGCGCCAGGGTTCTTCGGGTCGGCATTCTCAATGGCGAAGCGTTCGGCCTCGAAGAACGGTGCGGCCTGCTGGAATTCAGTGTTCTCGTAGGTGGAGATCCGCTTTCCGGAGGGGACCTTCGCCCAGCCGAGCTTGGCGGCGACCAGTTCCTCGTATTCCTTCGAGCTGGCCCAGGCGATGAACTTCCCGGCGGCATCCTGCTTCTTGGAGGCAGCCTGCATGGCCCAGGACCAGGTCCACAGCCAGCCGGATGACTTGGTCTCCTTGACCGGGGCCTGGGCGTAGCCGATCTTGCCCTTCACCGGGGACGCCTCGGATTCCAGCGCGCCGGCGGCCGACGTGGCGTCGTACCACATGGCCACCTTGCTTTGGCTCATGTTGTTCAGGCACTCGGTGAACCCCGCCTGTGCGGCACCCAACTCCCCGTGCTCGCGGACCAGCTTGGTGTAGAACTCGACGGCGGCGGTGAACTCCGGGCTGTTGACCTGGGCGTTCCAGTCCTTGTCGAACCAGGTCCCGCCGTACGTGTTGACCACGGTGGTCAGCGGCGCGAAGACCTGGCCCCAGCCCGGCTGGCCACGCAGGCAGATGCCTTTCATCCCGGGCGCCGCGCCGTCCACCTTGGCTGCGATCTCCGCCACCTCGTCCCAGGTGGGTTTCGCCGGCATGGTCAGGCCCTTGGACTCCAGGACGTCCTTCCGGTACATCAGGAACGAGGACTCGCCGTAGAACGGTTCGCCGTAGAGCTTGCCGTCCGCACCGGTGAGGGACGCCGTGTAGGCCGGCAGGATGTCGTCCTGGTCAAATCCGGGGGCCTGGGCCACGTTGTCCAGCGGCGCCAGCCAGCCGTTGGCCGCGAAGAACGGAATCTCGTAGTTCGACAGCGAGGCCACGTCGTACTGGCCGGCCTGGCTGGAGAACTCCTGGCTGATCTTGGCCCGGACGTCGTTCTCCGGCAGCACGGTGTAGTTCACCTTGATGCCGGTTTCCTTGGTGAAGTTGTCCGCGGTGAGGCGCTGCAGGTCCTCCATCTGGGGGTTGTTCACCATCAGGACGTTGATGCTGTTCGGGTCTCCGGCGGAATTGCCGCCGCCGGCACCTGCGCAGGCAGGGACGGAAAGTGCGATGCAAAGGGCACCGGCCGCCATCGAGGCGGCGCGCATCTTGGGACGCATAAGAACTCCTTTGTACTCAAAGTCGGGGTGCCACTCCCGGCCGCTGTCGTGCGGGCCGGAGCGGACGGGACCGTTTCAGGTCCGGGTGTGCAACTTCGGTTCTTTCCGAAGCATGTGTGCTCATTTGAGCGGATGTGAATTGCTCATCTGTCATGTGACTCTAGTCATATATACTCGTTTGAGCAAGAGGCGCGACTCAAATGATCAAGAACGGGAAGAGGTGACCACATGCCCGATCGCTCGCACGACGAGCTCCTGGCTCGCATCAGCAGCGAGTACTACCTGGAAAACCGTCCCAAGGTGGAGATTGCTGCCAGCTACGACATTTCACGCTTCCAGGTGGCACGGCTGCTCACCGAAGCACTCGAGAAGGGCATCGTGGAAATCAAGGTGCATTTCCCGTCGCGGGTGTCCAGCGATGACATCCGCCGCCTGGAGTCCGCGCTGAACATCCCCGAGGTGATTGTTGCGGACTCGAACGGCGACGAAGTCCAGGCCCGCGGCATCCTGGCCAAGGCTGCCGCCGCCGAGGTTTCACGCCAGGCTCCGTCCCACGGGACCATGGGCATTTCCTGGTCGCGCACCCTTGATGTTGCGTCGCGGCTGGTCCGGGAACTGCCCCGCTGCGACATCGTCCAGCTCGCTGGTGCACTCCCCGCTGAAGCGGACAGCAATCCGTTGGAGCTTATCCAGCGGCTGGGGCGCCTGAGCGGCGGCCTCACCTGGCCGCTGTGGTCACCGCTGGTTGTTGAAGATCCGACGACGGCATCGGGCTTGCGCCGCCAGCCCGAGATCGCGGGTGCCTTGGCAAAAGCCGACTCACTCGACCTGGCCGTCGTGGCCATCGGCGCCTGGAAGCCCGGCACCTCCACCATTTGGGACCGCGCCAGCGCCGAGCTGCGCCAGGCCGCAGTCGACGCCGGCGCAGTGGCCGAGTGTTCCGGCCGGCTGCTGGACGCAGCGGGTGTTCCGGTGGAATCGGGCCTGGACGAGCAGATCATCGCCGTCACCATCAAACAGCTGCAGCGGACCCCCAAGGTGATTGCAGTTGCGCAGGGGAAGGCGCGGGCTGAAGCGGTGCTGGCCGTGGCCAGGGCCGGCTTCGTCACCACGCTGATCCTCGATGCCCCGCTCGCGCAGGCGATGACTGACCTGATCAATGAGGAGAACAGTCAATGAGCGTTGTTGTCGGGGTGGACTCCTCCACCCAGTCCTGCAAGGTGCTGGCCGTGGACGCTGAAAGCGGTGACGTTGTCTCGGCGGGTGCGGCCACCCACCCCGACCTCACCGCGGTGGACCCGCAGGTCTGGACTTCGGCATTGCGGGAAGCGTGGCGTTCCGCGGGCGCGGACCGGCTGGGCGGTTCGGTCGAGGCTGTCGGCATTGCCGCGCAGCAGCACGGGATGGTTGCCCTGGATAGCTTCGGGACGCCCGTGCACGATGCCCTGTTGTGGAACGACACCCGCAGTGCTGCAGACGCAGCACGGCTCCGGGACGAACTGGGGCCAGAAGCCTGGGTCGAGGCCGTGAACTTGGTCCCGGTGGCGTCGTTCACCATCTCCAAGCTCGCGTGGCTGGCCCGGAACAAACCGGAGGCCGCGGGCCGCGTGGACCAGGTAGTCCTTCCCCATGACTGGCTCAACGGAGCCTTGGGCGGCGAGTTCACCACGGACCGCAGCGATGCCTCCGGCACAGGTTATTTTTCCCCGGTGACGGACAGCTACCGGACCGATTTGCTGGAGCGCTTCTTCGGCAGCATCCCCCGCCTTCCGCGCGTGGTGGCGTCAAACGAGCAGGCCGGAACCGTGCAGACCGGTTGGGGCATTGACGGCGCGGTCCTCGCGGCCGGCGCCGGGGACAACGCGGCGGCCGCATTGGGGCTGGGCCTGCGCCCGGGCGAGGTGGTGGTCTCAATCGGCACCTCCGGAACCGTCTTCACCAGCACACCCTCCGCCATGCCGGATCACACCGGTGCGATCGCGGGATTCGCGGATGCCACGGGCGGCCATTTACCCCTGCTGGCCATGCTGAATTCCGCCCGCGTTATGGCCGCCACCGCCGCCATGCTGGACGTCGACCTTGCCAGGCTTGATGCGCTGGCGCTGGCCGCCGGGAGCGACGCGGAGGGTCTCACCTTCCTCCCCTATCTGGACGGCGAGCGGAGCCCGAACCTTCCGCACGCACGCGGATGCCTGGCCGGACTCACCCGCAGCAACATGACTCCGGAAAACCTTGCCCGCGCCTCCGTGCTGGGCGTGCTGAACTCGCTGGCCGACGCCATCGACGTCCTGAGGCAGTCCGGCGGCACCCCGGACAAGGTTCTCCTCATCGGCGGCGGCTCGAAATCGCAGGCTTTGCGGCAGGCCGCTGCAAGCATTTTCAACCTGCCCGTCGAGATCCCGGAGACCAGGGAATACGTTGCACTGGGCGCAGCCAGACAGGCCGTCTGGGCGGCAACCGGCGAGCTTCCTGACTGGAAGCGCAGCATTGAAGCTGCCTACGAACCTGCCGGGGACTGGGGCTTCGGCGTCCGGGACCGCTACGCTGAGGCCCGCAAGGGCTTTTACGGGGTGTGAGCTGAGCGCCTGGCGCCACTTGTCCAACAAACAAGTCACACGTGTCGTACGCTGGAATTCCCGAACACCACTAAGCGAGGAATAACGTGCACGAGGACGCCGCCAGGTTCCTGTCCCAGCCGGTGGAGGCCCAGCCCGGCTCGCCGCTCCGGGTAGCCGTGTACTCCCGGATCGCCGAGGCCATCCGCAACAACCTGCTGACGCCCGGCTCGATGCTCCCCACCGAAACGGAGCTCGGCGCGGACATGAAGGTCAGCCGCACCGTGGTCCGCGAAGCCCTGATGCTGCTCGAAGAGGACGGCCTCATCCGGGCCCGCCGGGGCGTGGGCCGGTTTGTCGCCGACACCCTCCCCCGCATCGGCATCGAACGGATCCGGCCCTTCGAGGAAGTCCTCGGCGGCCCCGGACAGCACATCGAAATCAAACGCATCCAGCGCCAGCGGCAGCCCGCCTCCGAGTTCGTCGCCCCCGGCGTGGGCGTGGAGCCCGGCGCCGACTGCTGGCTCTGGGAGTCAGTCCTGATCCGCGACGGTGAAGCCATCGCCCACCTGCAGGAAAACATCTCTGCCCGGCCGGTCAGCCTGGGCAGCAGTTCCACCGCCGCCGCGCCGCTGGAAATCGACGACGACGGCGGCAGCACCCTGCTTGCCAGCCTGAACAGCCGCTTCGGCCGGGTCCTCGGACCGGGCGAGTGCCAGATCAGTCTCAGCCAGGTGGGCCCCAGCCGGGCCAAGCTACTGGACCTGCGAGCCCCGGATCCGGTCCTCGTGCTGACGCAGTACGTCAGGCACGCGAACCGGCCCTTCTACCTGGCTAAATGCCTGATCGCGGCACGCGCCGGGCACCTCTCCGTGATGCAGTCCCTGCAGTCCTAGTCCAACCGCAGCCGGATTTAATTTCACTTGATACCGTATCGAGTGAACGGACGGCTGTAATGTGGCCTCATGACCCCCGACGCTCCTCACATAACCACCGCCTCGCGTGCGACGGACCGCCCCGGTGATACATCGCCTTTCGCTCTCGGCCTGCTGCTGCGCCGTGCGCACTGGCACGCGGCCACGGTGATGGCGGAAGCACTCCGGCCGCTCGGCATCGAATTGCGGCATTTTGCCGTGCTGATCGTGCTAGTCGACCGCGGGCCCACGGTGCAGCGGGACTTGGCGGCGGCGACGGGGTCGGACAAGGCGGGCATCATGCGGGTCGTGGACGACCTGGAGCGTAAGGGGCTGGCTGTACGCAAGCCCGTTCCGGGGGACCGTCGGGCGCGGGCAGTGGAGATCACGCCTCAGGGACTCGAGCTTTTCGACGCAGCCCATGTGGCGGCGGAGCCGCTGGCTGAGCGTCTGGTAGCCGAACTGGGGCCCGGCGAGCCCGCGCAACTGACGGATCTGCTGACCCGTATTACCCATCCCGCAGGCACTGAAGCGTAAGCGCGCGCCCGCGCACGGGATGCCTGCCGCGTGAGGCCCTCTATGGGTTAGGGGTTACCTGGCGAGGCGCGCCGCGAGTTCCTTGGCCATGGTGGCCGCTTCCTCGAAGGCGCGCTCGCGGGAGGCCTCGTAGAGCGGGACCAGTTCAGACATGGCCGGATTGCGGGGGGCCATGGTGAGTTCCGGGACGATGAAGTCGAGGTCCAGGCCGAGGGTGCCCTTGAGCACGGCTTCCAGATAGTTCTGCACGAACTCGTAGCCCTGGCGCGGGGTGCCCGGCGCGTAGGAGCCACCGCGGCTGGCGACGACGGTGACCGGGGTGCCCTGGGCGGAGGGGGTCCCGCCGGCGGTGCGTCCGAGCAGGATCACGTTGTCCAGCCACGCCTTGAGGGTCGATGGGATCGAGAAGTTGTACATCGGGGCGCCGATCAGGACCGCGTCCGCCTGCTCCAGCTCCTCGATGAGCTTCTCGCGCGCGGCGAACTCGGCGGACTGCCCCGGCGTGCGCTGGGACGGGGCGGCGAAACCGGCGGTGTGGGCGTCAGCAGAGATGTGCGGGACAGGATCAGCGGCGAGGTCACGGTAGATCACCGCGCCCTCCGGGTGCTGCTCCTCCCAGACTTTGCGGAACGCGTCCCCGACCGACCGGGACGAGGACGCCTCGCCGGGGAATACGGACGAGTCGATATGCAACAGCGTGGCCATGGGTTTTCTCCTAAGAACGGCGCCCGAGGTGGGGAACCAAGGGCTGAGGATTCATACTCGTAAGATAGTTACGTACGAGATAGTATTGAATGATACCATCTTGGATGTAATAGAAATGAACACGTTGAGAGAATGGGAGATTGCCCATCATGGACGTCTATGAAGCGGTCACGAGCCGGCGGGCGGTGCGTGGATTCACAGATCAGCATGTCCCGAAGCACGTAATGGAGGGCGTGCTGTCCGCCGCGGCCTGGTCGCCGTCGTCATCGAACCTCCAACCGTGGCACGCTTACGTATTGACCGACGGGCCGCTGGCCGAACTCAAAAAGCGCGCCGGTGAGCGCCTGGCCGCAGGCGACCCCTGGGACGAGCCGGAGTACGAGATGTACCCGCCCGCACTGAAGTCCCCATACCAGGAACGCCGATCTGCCTTCGGCGAGCAGCGCTACGGAGCACTCGGTATTCCGCGCGAGGACTTGGAGTCGAGACAGCGGGCCGCTGCCGCGAACTGGGACTGTTTCGGCGCGCCCGCCGCCCTGTTCTGCTACATCGATCGCGACATGGGCCCGGCCCAGTGGGCCGACGTCGGCATGTATCTGCAGACCGTCATGCTGCTCCTCCGCGCCGAAGGGCTGCACAGCTGCCCGCAGATGGCTTGGGCGAAGTACCACAAGACCGTCGCGGAGGTCCTGTCACCCCCGGATGAGCTTGTCCTCTTCTGTGGCATGTCGATCGGGTTCCGGGACGTCACAATGGGCGACGCCCGTACGGGCCGGGCGGCGCTGGACGAGACGGCCACGTTCGTCGATGCTTACTAACACCGGCCGCCCCCGGCCGATCTACTCCGACAGAAGTTATCCGAGATTGGTACATGCCACCCACGCGTGGTTCATGCGCCATGCATTGCACATACCCCCAACGAAAGGCATGTCATGAAATTCGCAGTCATCGGCGGTACCGGGCTGATCGGGTCCCAGGTCGTCAAGAATCTGAACGCCGCCGGACACGAGGCGGTACCGCACTCGCAGTCCACCGGAGTCGACGTCATCAGCGGCCAAGGCCTGGACGAGGCGCTGGCGGGAGCCGACGTGGTCGTCAACCTGACGAATTCCCCAACCTTCGACGAAGCCTCCCTGGCGTTCTTCCAAGCCTCGATGGACAACCTCCTGGCCGCGGCCCGGAAGAGCGGCGTCGGCCACTTCGTCATCCTCTCGATCGTCGGCACGGACCAGGTGCCGGAGCTGGATTACTACCGGGCCAAGGCGCTCCAAGAGGACATCCTCGCGGCCGGGCCGATCCCCTACTCCATTGTCCGGGCGACCCAGTTCATGGAGTTCATCGACGCCGTCCTATCCTGGACCGCCGACGGCGACACCGTCCGGTTACCGGCCACGCCGATCCAGCCGATCGCGGCCAAGGACGTGGCCAAGGCGGTAGCGGAGGTCGCCGCGGGCAACCCGCTGAATGGCATTCACAACATCGCCGGCCCCGAGATCTTCCCCCTGGACGAGCTGGGCCGGATCACACTGTCCCGCAAGGGCGACAACCGTATCGTCGTTACCGACCCCGCCGCCGGCATGTTCGCCGTCGTCAAGGGTGACGTCCTCACGGACAAGGACGCTCACCTCGCCCCCACCCACTACGCCGACTGGCTCTCCTGACACGCTCGCGCTCCAGCACCACCCAGTGGCGGGCGCCGGGCTGCTCAGGCCTGCCGAGCAACCCAAGGGTCCCCGCCGCGGGGCTGTTAGGAACAGCTGACCGGGCGTATGGTTCGTTCATGGATCGGATTCGGGCCATCCTTCTCCCCGGGAGCGTGCTTCCCGCGCAACAGGCGTACGGCGCGCTGACGGCGGCACTGGGGCCCGACGTCGACGCTGTTGCCAAGGACCTGGAACTCTACGCGGGCGACGTGCCGCCGCCAGGCTGGAGCCTGGACACGGAGATCGACGGCGTGCTGCGCGAAGCCGATGCCCGTGGGTGGGAGACGTTCCATCTTGCGGGCTATTCGGGTGGCGGCGCGGCGGCGCTGGCTTTCGCCGCCAAGCATCCGGACCGGCTGCTGAGCCTGGCGCTGCTGGAGCCGGCCTGGGCAGGGAACTGGGACTGGAGCCCGGCGCACACTGAGCTGTGGAAGGTCTATGAGCGGTTGGAGGACCTGCCGCCTGAGCAGTTCATGCCCGCCTTCATGAGGCTGGGAGTGAAGCCCGACGTCGTCCTTCCGCCGCCGCCGCCGGGTCCCCCGCCGCCGTGGATGGCCAAGCGGCCCGCGGGCATCAGGGCGTTCCTGCGCACCTTCAAGAGCTACGACTTGGACCGGGCGCGCTTGGCGGCCTTTCGCCCACCGGTGTTCTTCGCCCTCGGCGGCCTGAGCAACCCGGATGACTTCGGCGACATCGCCGGCCGGCTGTCCAGGGTCTTCTTCCCGGACTTCCGCCTGGAGGTGTTCCCCAAGCGGCACCACTTCGATCCGCCACACCGGATCGAGCCTGAGCGGCTTGCCGAGCTGCTGCGGGCGCACTGGGCGCGGGCGGAACGCGAGAGTGCGGCATCCGCTGGCTCCTGACTTTGCAGGAGTGAACGGGTCCGCGACGTTGAAGGCGTTCCCTGAACCCGTCAGGGAGCGAGCAGCCCGTCAGCGACGATCGCAAGCATCGATGCCACTGAGTCTGCGGGAAGCTCGCTGTTGTCTGCCACTGCGGCCATGCCGCCAACAAGCCGACTGATTTGAATGGCCTCAACGCCGGGGCGCAGGGCCGAGTCCAACCCGTCAATCAGGCGCTGATTCGCGTTGACGTACGTCGTGCATTTTGCTGCGAATGGAGACCCTGGATCGCCCAGCGCAGCGGTGATCCGCGCGGCTGCACCCTTGTGTTCTGTCAGCATCGCCGCATAGTCGGTCAGCCAGGTCAACAGCCGCTCCCGCGCGGAGGCATCGAGCGAAAGCGCCCTGTCGACTGCCGCGTTGACGTTCCCCGCCCAGGCCTCAAGGACCGCGTCGTACAGCGACTCTTTGGTCGGGAAGTGCCGGTAGAGCGTGCCGGGCCCCACCTCGGCCCCTTTGGCCACCTCGTCCATCGAAACGGCGTCGAAGCCTTTGGCGCGGAACAGCGCACGTGCAACCTCCACGATCCGATCGCGGTTGCGTTGAGCGTCAGCGCGCACAGAAACACCTTTCAAGCCAGCATTGCAAAACGGAGAGAGTCTCCGTATAGTTCTAACCGGAGCTTCTCTCCTCTTAGTGTACGTCAGCCCTTCGGCTAGAACAGGACACCAACCCATGACATCCACAATCGCCACACGGGCGCCCGCCGGGATCGCCCGGACAAGCGGTAATCCGCGCCGCGCCGGCAGCATTGGCCTCGGGCTGGTCATGCTTGCCCAACTCATGCTTGTCCTCGATGCGACCGTCGTAAACGTCGCACTCCCCCACATCGCCACCGACCTCGATTTCACCCCGGCCCAGCTCAGCTGGGTCCTGAACGGCTACGCCGTTGCCTTCGGCGGCCTCCTGCTGCTCGGCGGACGGATCGGAGACGTCTTCGGCCGTCGCCGCACGTTCCTGGTGGGCGTGGCAGTCTTCACGGTCTTCTCGCTGCTCGGCGGCCTGGCCACCTCACCCCTTCTCCTCGTCATCGCACGCGCACTCCAAGGCCTCGGTGCCGCGTTCGCCGCCCCGAGCGTGCTCGCGCTCATCACCACCAGCGCGCGGGACGACGGCGCACGGAACCGGGCGCTTGCATTGTTCTCCGCCGTCGCCTCGATGGGCGGCGCGCTCGGGCTCATTCTTGGCGGCCTGCTCACCGACCTGGCCAACTGGCGGTGGACCCTCTTCATCAACGTGCCGATCGGCGTCGTCGTCCTCCTTGCCGTACCGCGCCTCGTCGCCGAAACTCCGCGGAGACCCGGGCGCTTCGACATTCTCGGAGCGGTGACCGCAACGGGCGGCGCCGTCGCCATCGTGTGGGCTCTCATCCAGGCGGGCGACGACGGCTGGTCCAGTCCCCGCACGATCGGCGGGCTGGTGGTCGGCGCAGCGCTGCTCACCGTGCTCGCCTTCACCGAGCGGAGAGTGGCCCACCCTCTGTTGCGCCCGCAGCTGCTCCGCAGCCCGAGCCGGGTGGCGGCGCTGGCGGCGATGGCGGCCACCTATGGCGGGATGCTGGCGATGTTCTTCCTCATGGTCCAGTACCTCGAAAACGATCTACACCTCACGCCGCTGCTGACGGGGCTGGCGTTCCTGCCGATGCCCCTGAGCACATTCGCGATGTCGCGGATCGTCCCGCGACTGGTCGAGCGCTTCGGGGCTGTCCGCCTCGTCATCCTCGGCACCGCACTTCGCGTGGTCGCCTTCCTGCCGCTCACGCAACTGAGTCCGGACACCCCCTTCGTGATCGTCATGGTTGCCCTGCTCTTGACGGGAATCTCAGCCGGCATGACGTTCATGCCGCTCACGACGCTCGCGCTTCGCAACGTCGAACCCGAGCACGCAGGGTCCGCCTCGGGGCTTTTCCAAACAATGCAGCAACTTGGCGGCGCCGTTGGACTGGCCATCGTGGCTTCGACCTACGCGGCCTTCGCCGTCCCCGGCGACTTCCTGACCGGCGGACGGGCCGGGTTCTGGTCAGCGACCATCCTCTCCGCCCTCGCGCTGGCAGCCGTCGTCGGGCTGGTCATCAGACCTCGGAAGGTGGCATGAGCGCACCCGCTCGCCGGACGCCCTAGGGCCGAAGCCATCCGTCAGTACTCCATTACAGGCGGGGCGGAAAATACGGCAACGACGGCAGCTGCGGACGACGCACGCCGAGCCGACATGGAGAGTGCGAGAAGGGAACGTTCGCTCACGCTCAGGACATCCGTGGCTATCTCAGCGGTAGCCCTATTTGCGTCGCTTGGCGCACCCAAATAACCGCCCATAATCAATCAGGTGGGGTCTAACCAGATAAAGAGTGCTGCTGAGAAAGAGAAGCACGACCGGCGTCACGAGGCTTACACGGGGCTCTTCGCATCCCTGACGGCGAAGAGAAAGGCCCTTGTCTCAATGAGGTGTGAAGACAGAGCCCCGGGTAATAGCGTGGATCGTGAACAACAGCTGGCCATTGATGCGTTGACGAAAGCAGCTGACGCAGCTTGGAATCAGTCATTGAGCAGAACCGACCTCTATGCCACCAATAGGCTGAGAACAGCGATCCGGGACCTGAAGTTTGTAGAACTCAGTACCCACTCCGTCAAAGGGTCGGCTGGCGTCCTACTTGGACCAAATCCTGGAAGTTCTCATGAATACGCAGCACGCGAAGCCACCTTTGCGAATTTTGACTCTAAAGTCGTGGCCATTCGAAAGGTAATCCGGGAAGACTTGGGCCTGGACGACGGCTGACTGACCGACCAAACCAGACGGTGCGGACAGGCGGGGATGCCTGTGACGGGTCGGGATGGTACCTAGGTAGGCCGGTTATCTCTTGCCCCACTTCGAGGGCACTGCCTCTGTCGCCCCCCGCATCGAAGTCGGAGTGGTGGCGGGTGATGGGCTCGCGGGACGGGTGGCGACCTTTGTCGTGGAGGCCGTTGTTCTCGGTGTCAGTGCCTTGGGAACAGCCGGCGGGGCAGCCGTGGCCTCGACGGGCTGCGAACGACCCAAGAGTACGCCGCTGAGGATCGCCAGGGCCAGCACTACGACCGATGCCACCGCAAACAGGACGGTGCGCATACCCTTGCGCCGAGGATCACTATCCATGGAGACAGTGCAGGTCAGTCAGTCCGATCTTATCTCCGGCGCCGGTATGGTCCTCAAGCTTGACTATGGCGTCTTTGCCTTGAGTGAGAGCGGCAGTGATGCTGTTCGTCATCCCCACCGAGGCGCCGCCTCTGTCGATGGTGGCAGCCACATACAGCCCGCCCGCGCAACCGTTGGGCGCCATTGTCGTTACATGTACATAGCTGCAGTTCGAGTATCCGCAGGTGTATTCGGACTTGTCGGCGTACTGGTAGTAGAAGTCTCCGGCGAACTGAGTCCAGCCCTGGGCTTCCATCTGCCTCTTCACGGAATCAGATTGCCGTGTTGCCTGGCTAGCGTTGAAAGCGGCGGCGTCCGCAGCCGCCTTCTCGGACTTCGCCTTGTTGTCCTTTGCCACCTGGGCCCAGAAGGCCGCTGAGTCCTCTTCCTTCTTCTTCTCGGTCGCTTCTGTCTTTGCGTGCTCGGCTGCGTGGGCCTCGGCGGCCTGGTTTGCCGGCAGCCCCACACCGAACCACCACCCGCCAGCGACAAGAGCCACGAGGGCGACAGCTAGGGCGGCGATAGTCAGGGCCGTTCGGTTACGCTTCCGCGGCTTCTGCCCAGGCAGAGGCAGTCCCTTCGTCGGATAGATCTGCATGTTTCCCCCTATTGACTGCCGGACGGCGCCGGCGATGACATCTCCTCTGACCATAATGGACTCGCCGCATTACGTGATGAACTATTGGGGTGTCCCCGGACTCCGGAGAGCCACTACGAAGCAGTGAACTTGGCGAGTCAAGCTGGGCAGTCGGAGCCCGAGGCCGCTGCAACCAATATTGCAACCAATCTCACACTGACAAGATCGCCCGTATGGGACCCGTTTGCGTCATCGGACGAATCCCTTAGCGTGCTTCCGAACAGTTTCGAACATCGACACCTGACGTCACGCAGACTTGAACCGCGAGGCTATCGACTCATGCATCCTCCCCACATCTACGTCGCCTGCTGTATGCTCTGTAAGCACTTTGGCTAACCGTTTCGGCCAGAGCACGTGAACGCTACGAGTCGAAAACGCACCCCCGATCAGGGGCCAGTCTGCTTCGATGAAGCACAGCGCCCCGGCGACCGGAACATCCCCGACGAGGTCGCGCATGACGTCGACCTGTTTGAGCACCCCATCGACCAATTTCGTGCAATCACGCCGGCCAACGAGGAGCTTCTCGACGCGTGGGCGAAGGATGCCACCCTCGACCTTCAGTTCGGGCCGTCCTTTATAGCGCTTGGCATCGATAACCCAGATTCCACCGGGAGTGATGGCGATGTGGTCGATGTTGGCCTTCGAGCCGGGGATACGTCGGTCGTGGAGGACAGCCAGGCCATCAGCGGCCAGGGCATTTAGCCGAGCGCCCAGACGTTCCTCACCGATCGCGCCTCGATCCCAGGACCTGGTGTGCGGCCGCTCGTCAGAGAGGGCGACTGCGAGGCCACCGAAGCGACCCCACTTTTCGCGGAGCTTCTCCTCGTCCTTCGCCTTGCGGCGCTCATATTCGCGACGGGCGGACGACCCGGCTAGTCCGGACTCCGCGGACAACGACTCATCACAATGTGGTTCCAGGGCGGGGGACATAGTTTCCGACGCCTCGGGAGCACACTCCAAGCAGCGGACGGTCTTCGTCTCGCTCTCATAGATCGCTTCCGTCCCGGCCGGAAGAGAGGCATCGCACAGCCAACACGCTCCGGCGTACCGGAGCCTCATCTGCTTCATGAAGATGCACTTTGGATAACCGGCACGGATCCAGTCTGCTTGTAGACCACGGCGAATAGGCCGCGGATGCCCTTTGCCATGGCTCAATCCTCACCTACGGCACGAACTTTTTCGGGGGTGCCACGCGTAGCTGCATCCAAAGAACTCTCGAACTGTCCCAATGAAGTGGGACTTCGTTGCAAAGATGCCTTGACAAGGGGTCGCCGCAAGGACACCCTGACGTTATGGCGAGGTACAGCGGCGGGCCAACTGTCCATAGGGCAATGAAAGGGCCTCGATCGACGGGATCGTCCATGTCGAGCCCACAGAGCTGGAAGGCAGAGGTAACCGCCACCCTGATGGCTATCCAGCAGGTCCGCCAGACGTGCGATCACACTGAACTCACGACCGTGAAGTACGCACGGAAGGCGGGCCTGTCCTGGGCAGAGATCGCCGCGGCCCTTGGGGTCACGCGCCAAGCGGCGTGGGAGCGATGGCACGAAATCGACGACACCCTGCCCGAGGGCGACACGTGGGGCCCCTTCTCACTGAACGACACGGTGCCCGAGCGCTTTCGCAAACCCGGGTGAGTAATTATCAGTCATTGGCACTACTCCGCCAAGGGAGTCCTCAGCGATTACGAAAGCAACGGCCGCTCCGGACATGCGAACACCGAACAAAGCTTCCTCGAAACTGACTTCCACATTTTACGAGACACACCGAAGCAGCTCTGACGCAACTGATCGGTCTCGCCCTCGTTTCGACGCAGCAGAACTCCACCGACCGACAGCAGGCGGGTCTTCTGGCAGCCTGCGTCCGGCGCAATGACCTCTAAGAATAAATGTTTGTTACCTTATGACGCCCCAGCTGAGACTGGGACTCCAGCCTCGAGCGAAAACACACGGCCGAGAACTGAGCCGAAGACCCCATGCCGCCTAACGACTTGCAACAAACGCTTCACACTTGTCGTACTCTGGAATTTTCGAACACCTCTAATCTAGGAATAACGTGCACGAGGACGCCGCCAGGTTCCTGTCCCAGCCGGTGGAGGCCCAGCCCGGCTCGCCGCTCCGGGTTGCCGTGTACTCCCGGATCGCCGAGGCCATCCGCAACAACCTGCTGACCCCCGGCTCGATGCTCCCCACGGAAACGGAGCTTGGCGCGGACATGAAGGTCAGCCGCACCGTGGTCCGCGAAGCCCTGATGCTGCTCGAAGAGGACGGCCTCATCCGGGCCCGCCGGGGCGTGGGCCGGTTTGTCGCCGACACCCTCCCCCGCATCGGCATCGAACGGATCCGGCCCTTCGAGGAAGTCCTCGGCGGCCCCGGACAGCACATCGAAATCAAACGCATCAAACGCAT
>NZ_JBFUKK010000032.1:0-34485 GCF_056400885.1 Arthrobacter sp. P4_H3 | reverse complement strand
GTCTCGATGCCAGTCCGAGAGGCCGAAGACCCGCTGTCCCACAGACAGCCCCGTCGTACCATAGCCGAGCGCGGTCACCACCCCGGCCAGCTCGTGCCCGAGGATCGACGGTGTTCGATCACGGTCGGCGCGATCAGTCCAGGTCGAGGACCACTCGACCTCCGTCGGGACGAACCCCGACGCATAAATCTCGACGATGACGTCGTTTATCGCCGCCGACGGCTGGGGGCGCTCCACCAACGTCATCCCCGCCGTTCCCCCGGCCTGATCCGTCACCACAATTGCTTTCATCAGGCACCTCCTGTGTCGAGTCTTTGCCTGCACGGCATTTTGGGCTTGCAAACGTTGGTGGCTCTAAACCTCGAGGTCTTACCACGCAGGCCGATAAGAGTTGTGGCACGAGGGCTTCGTCGGGAATCGGGGGTGCGCATCGGCATCAGTGTCTCCTCGAGCCGGGCTGTTCCGGGAAGTCCTGCATCCAGCCGGCCCAGGGCATGTGATCGATGTCGATTTCACTGCAGCCAGAGTTCTCTTGGGCCGGCCGTTGGGGAAGCGACCCAATGGCGGGGGTGGAACCTTTCGTTCTTATTGCGTCCTCGGCATTGTCTTCGTAGAAGGTCGCAAAGTCCTTCACGCATTGCCGCGGGGTGGTGAAACTGTATAGCGGGTGGGTTTTGTCTGCGTACCCCAGGGATATACCGCAGACGATCCGATGATCGTCGGGGATGTCCAGGTGACGCCTTAGGACTGGATAGTAATCCAGGAAGGACGCCTGGGGGCAGGTGTCTAGCCCGGCTGCACGCGCAGTCAGCATGACTGCTTGCAGGAACAGCCCTGCGTCAATGAGCGCGCTGTCGAGCTGGTGACGGCTGACTGTGAGGATAATTCCGACAGGTGCTCCGAAGAACTCATAGTTGCGTCTGTGATGGGAGTCCCTGCCGACCGAGTCTGTGAAGTCGATTCCGAGCGTTTTGCCATAGAGTCCCTGGCCGAATTCGCTGCGCCGGGAGAGGAACGGTTCGACCCATTCGTCCGGTCGCGGCTGATAGTCGAACTCACACTTCTGGACGCGATCTCCGCCCTCATGGGCTTGAAGAAGAGCTGCTGTCAGGCGATCCTTTGCGGCACCGGTCAGAACGTGAACTTGCCAGGGCTGCCCATTGGAATTGCTGGCTGACTGAGATGCCAGCTCCAGGATCCTTTCAACCGCGCTTCGAGAAACAGGGATGGGTAAAAAGGCGCGCACGCTGCGTCTGCCAAGTAGGGCCTGTTCAACACTCATCCGGTGCGCTGCGACCGGGATCGCCTTGCACCAGATGTTGCCGCACTCGTATTGGCACATCGTTCCGACCGCTTAGTAGCTGGGTGTGATGTCGTAGGAGATGCGGCCGGCGGGCAGGTAGAAAAGTGCGATCAGAGCTCCGCCTTTGACTTCTGGGTAGTGGTGGCTGCCCGGCCCTGGAGCTGTCCATCCTGGCCCTGACCAGCCGTTAGGTCCGGCGAGTCTGGCCTCCGGATCAAGGGGGACCACGAGGTTCAGCTCCCCGTAAGGGTGCTGGTGGTATTCGCCGCGGTAGGGGTCGACACTGTTCATGTACACGGCCGTGATGCTGAAGTAGTTCAGCACATCACTGGGATCGGCGAGCCGACTCCGCCTGTAGTTCGGACCATCAACTTCGATGTTGGCCGCCCACCCGTCACGGACGCCCTCAGTAATCATCCGTGAGAGATCCTCGAACAGGGGGGTGCCTGGACCGTAATTCTCGTTAAGCCAGGCTTCGAGCTCGCCGCCGGCAGTGCGGTTCTTGACTTTTTCAAGGAAGGGGATGCTCCGCTCGATGAGCTTCTGAACTGCATTCATGATTTGGGTCTCCTGTTCGTGATGGACAGCATGTGCTGTGATGCAAGCAACGTTAACGTGAGGTTAAGTTACAGTCAAGAGCTGTAACTTAACCTCTCACGATGCCCCTCCCCAATACAGCGAGGGGTTATGTTACGTTGATAGTTCGTAACGAAACTTATTTTGGAGGTTGCAGGTGGGCGCGATTCCGGCGGATCGGTCTTTAAGCTCCAGTCCCGAGACTGAGGTTTCCAAGGGTGGGAGACCCAGGGATCCCGCCCTTGACGAGGTCATCATCAAAGCCGCACGTCGTCGGCTGGTGGTGGACGGGTACTCCAAGATGACACTTGGCGACGTCGCAGCAGATGCCGGCGTCACTCGTCCCACCCTGTACAGGCGGTGGCCAGGGAAATTCGAACTGGTGGTCGACGCACTGGATTATGGTTTCCGTGCGCAGAGGGACACTTACCCGAACCTGAATTTGGATGAGCTGCCGCCCTTGGAGGCCTTTACAGAGGCCGTTCGCCGTCTGGACCCCGCCTATTTCAATCCTGATGCCATGGTTCTCATGGGGAACTTCATGGGCGAGACCATCAGGACCCCCGAGCTGATGGCAATTGTCTCCGAACATGCCGTTGAACCGCGCGTGAACCTCCTGGAGAGCACTCTGACAAACCTTCAGGATCGGGGAGCCGTCAGGCGGGGAATTGATAAAAGCACCATCGCGACCATGTGCTTCGGCAGCTATTTCGCCGCATTTCTGCGCGCAGACACCGACAGGGAGAGACACGCCGAAAAGGTTGTGCAGGCCATTTGGCCAGCCATCGCTGTCGAGCAGACCAAGTGGGCTAACCGCGGATAGAACACGCGATGCTCACCCCGAACAGCTCGAATCAAATCCTCGTCGGGGCCCACGTTTGGCCCGGGCTGGTTCTCCCAAGAAGAGAACCAGCCCGGGCCTTAGATCACACTGTTTAGCGGTGCATGCGCCCCAGAACCAGCACGCTGGCTCCTGCGATCACCAGGGCCCCCGCCATAACCAGGAAGACCTGCTGAGGCGCGATTCCATCCCCCAGGGCAACGCCCACCAACAGCGGCCCCGCGACGCCTCCAAGGCGCCCCATGCCTAACGCCCATCCAACCCCCGTCGATCGCATGTGGGGTGGGTACAGCACTGCTGCCAGCGCAGTCACACTCATTTGTCCGCCCGTAACGCAGGCTCCCGTGAAGAACGCAGTTACGAGGAGCATCTCTGTGCCCGCGCCTAAGACGGCGCCCAGCGCCACGACAAACCCAGCACCGAGAAGATAGACGGTTCCCAGTGTGCCGAAGGGGCTGATGCGGTCCATCGCGGGGCCAATTGCCGTGGCTGCAACAATGCCACCGATTGTTGTTAGAACCGTTGCAGCGATAACGATCTCCGGAGCTCGGCCAAGGGAGCCAACAATGGTGGGCAACCAGCTTTGGATCGAATAGAAGGCAGCAAGATTTGCAGTAAAAGCCAGCCACAACAGGATTGTGCTTGCCAGCCACTTGCGTCGGAAGAGCTCGACAACCAGGGCCCTAGTCTTTATTGATGCAGAGTTTTCCTCATCAGTGACGATAGTGGCCGCGGCCTGAAGATTGGGTTGGAGTCGCTGCAGGGTCATGTGAACCCGCTTTTGTCCGTTCTTCCTGTTCAAGAGGAAGGACGGTGACTCCGGGAGGTAGCGGATGAGAAACCCAAGCAGTACCAAGGGCAAAAGGCCTCCGACAACAAACATCATGCGCCATCCCAGAAGCGGAATGATGAAGCCCGATGAGATGCCGGCTGCAACAAAGCCCAAGGCAAGCCAGCAGTAGATAAACATGACGAAGCTTGAGCGGCGCCGTTTCGGGGCGAACTCGCTGGTCAGTGATACTACGCTCGGGATCACGGCCCCCAGGCCGGCACCAGTCAAGAACCTCAAAGCTATGAGATGGGCCGGTTCCATCGCCAGGGCCGTGGCCAACGTAATGGCGCCGAACAAAGCGGTGCAGGAAATAACAACCCGCCGGTGGCCGAACCTGTTAGCCAGTGGAGAGAGCGCCAGATACCCGATCATGAGCCCGACTATTGCGGCGGAAAGAATAGGTCCTAGCGCCGCTACCGGGAGGCCCCATTCCTTGGCGATCACGGGAGCGGCAAAACTTATGGACTGGGTATCGAAACCGTCCAAGAACATGACGGCGCCCGACAAGAAGAGAATCAGGTAATGGAAGCGGCCCAACGGCCTGTTATCGATTACGTCTGCCAGACGAAGTTCTTGGGCTTGGAGTTTCGCAAGCAGGGGCGGGACATTCGCGGACATCGCATGCCTTTCGTTGGTTCTAGTCGGAGGGCCCGCCCGAGGGGATCTGTGATGGGCAGATCCAACAGGATGTTCACCGATGCCGGCTAGGGAGCACATGTGATGCGGACAACATTCAAATTAGCCCAGCCTTACGTTACAGTCAATACTTGTAACGTAACCTGCTGCCTTACCCCAGACCCACGATCCACCGATAGAGGGCAATGAATACGGGCACCCGCTGCGCCTTGACCGCCGATACGGCACTCAGGCTGAGCAACTTCTGCCCCATCGCCTTGGCTCACGCGAATGAGGTCGCCTCCGCAAGGCGAGGTTCAGTCATGAACAGTTTCGACATAGCTCTTCTCGTGCTTAGGCTCAGCACTGGCATCACCAGCTGAGGCGACGACAGGGTCTCCGAACACCTCTCCCCAGCGGGCGAACGGAGTAGTCATTGGATCCCAACCGAACGTAGTAGTCCCGCGGGAGCCGGACCCGCGCGGCGAATCCGGTCACGGGCGCAACAGGCGAGTGCGCCAGCACGGCAACTTTGTCCTGTGCGAGCAGGTCCGTGGGCCGGCCACCGGTCCGACGGACCAGTCGGGCATTCGCTTGTGCAGCCACTGGCTGAGTTGAGCGTTGAAATCCTCCGGCGATGCGAAGGATCGTCCCGGCAGGAAGGAGGTCTCCAGGAACTGGTTCGCCCGCTCCACCACGCCCTTGCTCTGCGGATCGTAGGGTTCGACCTGCACGATCCTGGTCGCGAGGACCCCCTCGAGGGCCGCCACGGAACCGCACCCAGGGGATCCAATTAGATTCCACATCCCGGCCAGCAGGTCCGCGGTCATCCGAGCCATGATGAACCGCGAATGCGAGGACACCATCACCAGCACCGCAGCATCCGGGGCTTGCCGGCGCCGACAGCAGGTATCCGCACCTCCGGGAACCACAGGTCGCACTGCGCCTGGTCGCCGGATTCGTAACTGATCCGGTCTGCAGGATCCTCCGGGGCATACTCCGGCCGGATCCTTGCCACGTTCTCCTTGAACCATGCCGGGGACCCGGACCACCCCACACGCTCCTCCACCACCGTCGTCGGAATCCGCGAGTTCTCCCTCAGCAACGCCCGAATTACCGGCTCCACCGCTTTGATCCCCGAGTCCTGCGGCGCCCGCATCGATCCGGACCTGCCGGAGCGAACATCGCTCCCCCGCGCCGACATCCGCCAGCGCCAGATCCCGCTGGTGGTCGTCTTCGGCGCCAGCAACTTCCCGCTGGCCTTCTCGATGGCGGGGGGACACACCGCCTCGGCCCTCGCCGTCGGCTGCCCCGTGGTCTTCAAAGCCCACAACGCCCACTCGGACACCAGCGAACTAGTCGGCCAGGCCATCGTGACGGCCGTCCAAGACGTCGGGCTGCACGCCGGCGTCTTCTAGCTTATCTACGGCCCCGCCGCCAGCATCGGACAGGCCCTTGTGGCCGACCCCGCCATCAAGGCCGTAGCCCTGATGCGCACCGCGGCCGCGCGGCCAGAACCCATCCCCGTGTACGCGGAAATGTCCTCGCTCAACCCGGTGCTCGTCTTCCCCGGAGCCCTGAAGGGCTCCGCCGAACAAATAGACGCACTCGCCCGGCAGTACGTCGCCGCCGTCACCGGCAGCTCCGGCCGGCTCTGCACCTCCCCCGGCCTGCTGTTCGCCCCTGCAGGTGAGGCAGGTGTGCACTGGTGCGTCCAGCACGATACCCACGGCCAGGAACAGGGTTTTGCCGGAGCGCTGCGGGGCGAACACCCACATGGAATCCTCATGCTGAACGTAGAGGGTCTGACCGTCGAGCTTGCACAGCGCCACAATCATCTCGTCCTCGGTGGCCTCTGCGGGCAGCTCCAGGGATTGCCTGGCCTTAGCCAGGGCAGCCTTCTTGCCCATCCGCAGGTCCTTGTAGCGTGGCAGCCCATCGTCGCGGGTCTTCGTGGACCCGAACAGTGCGCTGAGAATCCCGGCACCAACAATGGCCAGCACGGACAGGACGATAAGGATCCAGGTGGACGCGCCAGGCCAGAGGAACTGACCGGCCTTGATCCTGGCCCAGAGAGCGGCGAAGTCCGTCCACGGCATCCGTGTGGGCGTCAGCATCCATAGGCTAAGTACCGGAACGCACTCCGGCGGCCAGCGGGCCGGAGCGAGTCGTGCCAGCCCAACTGGAGGTCTCCGCCGGCCCGGCTATTCCGGCATTGGGGTGGTTCCGCCGTCTTCCCAGCTGTGCCCGGCGCTGTTTCGTACAGAGATCAGGCGGGCTGCCGGGTCGTATCCGTAGTAGGTGAAATTGAAGACCTCGTCTTGCCAGACAAACGGTTCGGCTTGGGTATGGAGAATCCGGCCCGGGTCCGGTACTCCCCTGGTTCGGAGGTCCAGGCGTTGTGCCAGTAGGCAAGGAGCCGAGTGGGTACGTTCAGGACAGCAGACGCTATGTGCCCGTGCTCGGCCCCGTACGGGGGCGGTGGTGACGAGCCCCGAGGACGCGGTCATACTTTCTGTGCCCAGAGGTTGATCTCCGATTCGGCGGCGAACTCATCGATCGATTTCAGCTCATCGTGGGAGAACGCTAGGTGATTGGTGGCGGACAGGGTGTCCTCCAATTGCTTGACGCTGGATGCCCCGACCAGCGCTGACGTCACCGGGGACCCCTTGGGCTGGTCGCGGAGGATCCAGGCGATGGCCATCTGCGCCAGCGACTGGCCGCGGCCGGCGGCGATCTTGTTGAGTCCTCGGACCCGGTCCAGCTTGTCCTCGGTCAGGGCAGACTCGGACAGGAACCGCCCCTTGGCCGCACGTGAATCGGCCGGGATGCCGTTCAGGTAGCGGTCCGTCAGCATGCCCTGCGCCAGCGGCGAGAAGGCGATGGAACCGGCGCCCACTTCTTCGAGCGCCTCGTAGAGGTTCGGCGTCCCGTTCTCAGTCCAGCGGTTCAGCATGGAATAGCTGGGCTGGTGGATGAGCAGCGGGGTGCCGAGTTCCTTGAGGATCCGGGCCGCCTCGATGGTCTGCTCGGGCGTGTAGGAGGAGATACCAGCGTAGAGGGCCTTGCCTGAGCGGACAGCGTAGTCCAGTGCCATCATGGTTTCCTCCATGGGCGTCTCCGGATCCGGGCGGTGGCTGTAGAAGATGTCCACGTAGTCCAGGCCCATGCGCTGCAGAGACAGGTCCAGACTGGAGAGCAGGTACTTCCGGGAACCCCACTCCCCGTACGGGCCCGGCCACATGTAGTAGCCGGCCTTGGTGGAGATGACGAGCTCGTCGCGGTACGGCTTAAAGTCGTCCTGCAGGTGGCGGCCGAAGTTGGTCTCGGCGGATCCATCTGGTGGTCCGTAATTGTTGGCGAGGTCGAAATGATTGACTCCGAGGTCGAACGCCCGGCGCAGAATGGCGCGTTGTTCGTCGAAGCTCTTGTCGTCACCGAAGTTGTGCCAAAGCCCCAGCGAAATGGCCGGAAGCATCAGCCCGCTGTGCCCGACCCGGCGGTACGGCATGGGATCGTAGCGGTTGTCGGCAGCTAAATAGGACATATGTTTCCTAATATTGGATTACGTGGCTGGCACCGCTTCGAATCGTGCGATAAGAAAAGGACCGTCCGCACACTTGGTGAATGGTAGGGCGATGACGTGTCTGTCCGAGTCGACGCCATCAGCTACTTCGGTACCGACGACCGCATCAATAACGACAAAAGGCTGGGAAGAGATGTCTCGACCGCAAGCCCCCACCTGCTTCGTCAATCAGGCGTAGCGGAAACCGGAGCCATGCGGCTGGTATGGACCGCTTCCGGCAGGGAGCGCTCCCGAACCGGCGAGGTCCACTGGACGGCGTTGGCTAAAATTTGCCGGATCTGCTGCCCGTAGTAGATGGGGTAGTTCTGGTCACCGGGGCTGAAGTAGAAGATTTTCCCGTGACCGCGTGTGAAGGTCACCCCGGAGCGAAAGACCTCTCCCCCTTCGAACGAACTGATGAAGACCAGCTCGTCCGGTGTGGGAATGTCGAAGTACTCGCCGTACGTTTCATGCCGGTCAAGGATGAGCGGTGAGTCCACGCCGTCGGCTATCGGGTGGTGCGGGGCGATCGTCCAGAGCAGTTCGCGGTCCCCGTCGTTGCGCCACTGCAGTGAGCATGTGGTGCCCATCAAGCGGATAAAGATCTTGGAGAAGTGTGCCGAGTGCAAAACGATGAAACCCATGCCGGCGAGGACGTGGCGTTGAACACGCTCGACAACGCTATCGGCCACCTCGTCATGGGCCCGGTGACCCCACCAGAGGAGGACGTCAGTCGAGGCCAGGATTTCTTCCGTCAGGCCGTGCTCGGCATCTGCCAACGTCGCCGTCCGAATACCCGCCCGTGGGCCGAAATGGGTTTCCAAACCTTCCGCAATTGCCCCGTGGATCCCGTTGGGGTAAATGGCAGCGATCTCCGGCTGTGACGTTTCGTGCACATTTTCGTTCCATACCGTGATCCGGATGGGTGTTGCGGTGGCAGCCATGCTGTTAGTTTCCTTCCATGTGTCGAACCTGCTGATCCAGGCACAGTGCCGCTGTCCAGCTGAACAGCCTGGTCCCATGCGGTGCGCCGGTGCGGGGGTCAACGTACTCGGGGAAGTCATTGCGGCTTGCGAGTTCGGTCATAGAGGCCGCCAAGGCCCGGGACTCGGCTGCGGCGCCGCGCGTCTTCAGCGCTTCGGCCAGCAGCCACGCGGTGTTGAACCAGGACGGCCCGCGCCAATACCGCGACGGATCGAACGTCGGAGCAAGGAGGTCGTGGCTGGGCACGAGGCAGGATGTGCCCAGTGCAAAATGCGGTCCTTGCAAGAGGTCCTCCAGCTCATCCCCGTGGCCGATGCCCGGCAGGAGCAGCGGCACCAGGCCGGAGACAGTCCGGTACTTCTGCAGGTCACCGGTGATGGCGTCGCGAGCAACGTAGGTGCCAAGTTCCTCGTCCCAAAGGGTTTCCAGGGCACGTGTGATGTCCCGGGATCGTTCCTGGTGGTCGTAAGCCGGGGTCACCCCCAGTTCTTCGGCGATGGCGGCAAGCGCGAGCTCCGACCGTGCCCAGATGGCATTGAAGGCCGGGTCCTCGACGCGGAACGGGCACGCTTCGGCCGAATCGTCGCAGTCGGCGTCCCGGTAGGTCGCCGCAAGGTACAGGTACTTGCCATATTCCCTATTCGAGGGACGTTCTGTGGCGTCGGCGTGTTCCAGGTCCGGCCGCGGCACGTCAACTCCGAAGGAACCGGCCACATTTTCCAGGGGTGCGTCCCAGTAGGGTGAATTGTCCAACCCGCTCTCCCATGGATGCACTACGGCGGCAAGCCCGGTTTCCGGTGACCGGCGGCGTGAATGCAGATACTCGTGCCAGGCCACAAGGCGCGGGTAAGCCCGCTGTAGGAAACAGCGCAGGAGGGATTCCGACGGGTCGGATTCGTGGACCAGCAGCGCGGCCCAGGCGTGGTTCGGCGGCTGCACCAGCCCTGCTGTGGAGACGGTTGGGGATCCGGGGATGCGGTCGCTTCGCCAAAACTTGGCGCCTGGTGAGTAGTCGTCCCGGGGTGGGTCGAAGACGATCTGCGGAAGCCGCCCGTCGGCCCACTGCGAGCTAAACAGGGAGTCCAGTTCCTGCTGGGCGCGGCGGGGAGAGAGGTGCCGCAGGCCGATGGCGATGAAGGCCGAGTCCCAACTCCACTGGTGTGGGTAGAGGCCGCCGGCCGGTACGGTGTGGCGGCCTCTCCAGTTCCTGATCAGTACGGCCGTCGCGGCTGGCGACAGCGCCGAATTGTTCACAGGAACCTCCGCAGCAGGACGGAGCTCGCCGGAAGGACGTCCTGCGCCGGGCCAGACAGCCGGCTCTCCAGGGCGACCGGCCCGGTGTATCCGATGGCGCGGACCGTAGAGCCGAACAGCGCCCAGTCGATGTGACCGGCGCCCGGTTCCAGACGGTTGGAATCGCTGGCCTGGACATGTCCGATGTACGGTCCCGCGGCCAGCAGCGCCGCGGCCGGGTCTGATTCCTCGATGTTCATGTGGTAGGTGTCGGCAGCAACCTTGACCGAATCGAGCCCGATTTCCTTGATGAGGGAGACCGCGTCGTCCAGCCGGCGGACCATGTGATTCTCGTACCGGTTCAGCGGTTCGAGATACAGTTCGACGCCGAGGCTCGCGGCGTGCGCTCCCAGCTGGCCCAGGCCGTCCAGAAGGACGTTCCGGTCCTCAGCGGTGCTGCGGGGAGCTACGAACGGAGGGAGCCGATCCGAAAACATGCCATAGGAGGCAGGTGTCATGGCTCCCCGTCCACCGATCTCCGCCATGACGTTCAGCAGCGATTTCACCTGCCCGATGGCGTCCTGGCGCTGTGTGGCGTCAAACGCGCCGATGAAGTGGAGCATCTCCACGCACACCGTCGGCATGGGGATTCCCCTGGCTGCCGCCTTGCGCAGTTCGGGCAGCCGTTCACGGAAGCCGAAGTCCCCCTTACCGCGCAGCTCGATGCCGTCGAAGCCCCACTCCTGGGCGATGTCCCACTTCTCCTCCATGGAGTCGCCGGGCAGGTGCTGTTCCTGCACACAGATCATGTTCATTTGTTTCTCCAAGACTTGTTGTTTGCGGGCGCGGACGCCGGCCGTGAAAGAAGAGGGGCCCCGTGTGCGGGAAGACAGGCTGCCAGGGTCCGTAGCCGCCTCATCGTTCTCCGGCGCCGTCCCCGGCCCCGTCGCAGCTCAGGACCATCTGGAGTGCATCCCGGGGATTCCCGTCCAGCATCTCGAACGCGCGGGGGGCTTCTTCCAGGGGGATGGTGTGGGAAATCAGCTCCGTCAGCTTGAGCCGGCCCGAAACACCGAGATCGATGACGGTCCGGTTCAGCCGGTACCTGTCCCAGCGGTGCTGCAGCGACGGTGCCGGTCCGGAGATCTGGGAGGAGACAACCTGGACACGGTTCATGTGGAACTCCTCCCCCAAACGCAGGCCGACGCCGTCGCCCTGCAGGAATCCGGCCGCGCAGACGCGCGAGCTATAGGCGACCGAGCGGATCGCTTCGTGCAGCGCGCGGTAGTTTCCGGAAATTTCCAGGCACACATCCGCGCCCCGGCCACCGGTGAGCTCCCTGATTTTCGTGGCGACGTCGCCATCGGCCGGATCGAGGACCACGTCAGCGCCGAGGTCCTTCGCCAGCTGGCGGCGTTGTTCGATGCCATCGACGGCGATGACGCGGGCGCCGTTGAGCCTGGCCAGCTGGGCAACGATCTGGCCGGGAACGCCAAGGCCGAACACCGCGACGGTTTCGCCGATGTGGATGTCGGCATCGAGGACCACGTTCAGCGCGACGGCTCCGATGTGGGAGAAGATGCCGATCCGGGGGTCAGCGTCGCGGTCCAAAATGCGAGCCGCCGCGTATTCCTCGGTCTTGACGGTGGATGTCCTGTGGCCCCAGATGCCCCAGATCCGATCGCCTACAGCGACCTTGGTGACGCCGGCCCCAATCTCTACGACCTCGCCGACTTCCTCGTAGCCCACGCCGTCCAGCGGGTAGCTGAGCGATGAGGTGCCGTCGACGAAGAGCTTGTGCTCCGCGTTCCACTGCTTGCTCAGGTAAGGGCTGGTGCCGCGGTACGAGGTGAGCTCGGTGCCTGCGGAGATGCCCGTGAACAGTGTCCGCAGCCGCACCTCCTGACTTCCCAGGGCCGGGTCCGGCTCGCTGATGACCTCTGCGATCCGGGGGGACGTGAAACTGACCATGGAACCCATATTGAAAATCTCCTTGCGATCGCTTTTGGCGAGTCCTCTTGTCTAGCTTTGATGTACTGAGAGGGCCGGGACCGGTCCTCCGGCGACGTCAGCCCTTGACGGCGCCTGATATGAAGCCGGAGGCGACCTGGCGCTGCATGACCAGGAAGAGCACGATGACGGGCAGAATCGTGATCAGTGTTCCGGCCGCGAGCGGTCCGACGTCGATGGACCGGCCGCCGGTGAACTGGTACAGGCCGGTGGTGAGGGGGCGGAACTCGCCGCCGGGCAGATACAGCAGCGGGATCAGGAAGTTGTTCCAGTTCTGCAGGAACGTAAAGACGCCAAGCGCGGAGGCGCCGGAACCCACCAACGGAACCATGACCTTGAGGAAGATCTGCCACTCGGAGCACCCGTCCACCCGGGCGGCCTGCTCCAGTTCCGTGGGAAGGTCCGAGAAGAACGCCCGCATGAAGAACGTTCCGAAGGACACCCCCGTGGAGGTCAGGGTCAGGATCGCGCCGGCGAGAGTGTCCAGCAGCCCGAGGCTGCGGAGCTGGAAGTACAGCGGGATCATGTAGGTGAAAAACGGCACCAGAAGGCCCAGCACGACGAGGTAGAACGCCACCGACCGGCCGCGGAACGGCAGCCGGGCGAAGGTGTAGCCGGCCATCGTGGACAGCACTAAGACCAGGAGGGTGCTGGGGACGGTCAGCAGGAGGCTGTTGCCCAGGTACTCCCCGAAGTGTCCCTCCGTCCAGGCAGTGGTGATGTTCTCAAGGGAAAACGAGGAGAACAGAGAGAACGGATCAACCTGCACGTCTGCTTCCGTCTTGAGTGCGGTGGAGATGATCAGGACGACGGGGAACAGCGAAATGAGTGCCATGGCGATCAGCAGCACGTGCTTTCCGGCCAGTGCGGTTCTGCGCCGCGGACTCGCGGCGTTCTCCTCGATGACCGCAGGCCGGTTCAGCGTCTCCGCCAGCTGGAGCCTGTCATCCTCGGATACTGTGATGTCGCTCATGCGCCTGTTCCTTGAAGAGAGAGTCGTCGTTGCAGCCGGTTCAGCAGCATCGCGCACGGCACCGAGAGCGCCGTGATCAGCAGCGCGAGCGTCGTTCCGTAGCTGATCTCGCTTACCTTGAACGCGCTGTTGTACGCGTAGGTGCCTATCACGTTCGTGGCATTGGCGGGGCCGCCGCCGGTCATGATGAAGATGATGTCGAAGACACTGAATCCGCCAACGAGGGTGATCGTCGTGACCATGAGGAACACCGGCATGATCTGGGGAAGGATGATGTGCCACAGCCGTTGGGTGGCATTGGCGCCGTCCAGAAGGGATGCATCGACCTGTTCTGTGTCAACGTTGCGCAGTGCAGAGAGGAAAATGATCAGCACGAACCCGGTGGACGCCCAGATCGCTGTCGCCAGGACGGCATACAGGGCAGTGTCCGGGTTGCCGAGCCAGCCGGTCGCCAGGTGTCCGAAGCCGATGCTTTGAAGGGCCTTGTTCAACCATCCGTTGACCGGGTCGTAGATCCAGCTCCACACAATGCCGATAGCAATACCTGGCAGCACGTAAGGCAGAAAGAACGCCAGACGGTAGAACATGTTTCCGCGCCCGACATTCCACAGGAGCAGTGCCAGGATAAGGCCGATCGCGAGCGGGGCCGCAGTGCCGAGGACGATCCAGATTGCGTTGTTACCCAGGGCGTGCCAGACCTCGGGGTCGGTGAACATCCGGGTGTAGTTGTCCAGCCCGACGAATTCAGGGTTTGGGTTGATGCCGTTGAAGTCAACGAACGAGTAGTAGATCGCGCTGCACATCGGCAGGACGAAGAACAGCGCGACCAGGATCATCAGCGGTGTGATGAGGGCGATGCCCAGACGAGTCTGCGCCCGCCTGGTCACCGCGGGTGTGCTCGAGGAAATACTGGAGCTCATGTTATTTGCCTTCTGCGGCCGACTTTTGGAAGGCAGTCTGCAAATCCTGGGAAATCTGCTCCGGGGACTTCTGCCCGGTCAGCAACGCCTGGAATCCGTCCCCGAGTGCGGTGTTGAACACGTCGGTGCTCAGCGTGTCGATGCTGTAGCCGAAGTCGCCGCTGCCATCTGCGATCTTGGCCGTGTCCTTGAGGACCTGAGCGAAAAGCGGTGAGGCGTTGATGCCGGATGTTTCGACCGGGAACGCCGGAATGGCGTGCATTTGCTCTACCTGCCAGCGTCCGTGTTCCGGGGTCTGCAGGTAGTCAAGGAACTTCAGTGCCGACTCGCTTTTCTTGGTCTGGGCCGACACGAAGGTGCCCGATCCCAACCCGGCGCTGAAAATTCCCTTGTCACTGGCGCCAGGGAACGGCATGAAGCCGACGTCGAACTTCGCGTTCTTCTGGACGCCGGTGATGAGCCAGCTTCCTGTCGGGGTCATGGCGGCCTTGCCGGAGTAGAAGAGGGCATTGCCGTTGTCATAGGAGACAGCCGTGGGAGTGGGCGTCAGGTGTGAATCTTTGTTCAGCTGGCTCCACGCAGCGAGTGCCGCGACGACGTTCGGGGAGGTCCATGGAGTGGTTCCATTGAGCAGATCACTCATGCCCTTTGAGCCGGCACGGCTGCCGAGGGCCATGCTCAGCAAATGACCGCCCTGCCAGCCCTCTTTATCGCTGACGGCCAGCGGAAGGATGCCGGCGTCCTTGATGGTTTTCGCCGCCGCCTGCAGGTCGGCAAAGTTCTTGGGCTCGGAAATGCCCAGTCGGGAGAAGATTTCCTTGTTGTAGAAGACGCCCAGTTCCTGGATCAGGTCGGGAACACCGACGGTTTTGCCGTCGAAAGTCACCCGTTCTTTGGCGAAGTCATAGATCTTCCAGTTACGGGTCTTGTAGGCGTCGGTCAGGTCATACAGGAGGCCCGACTTGGCCAATGCTCCGGCGAAGCCGGGGCCGGTGTCGTAGCTGAAGACGTCGGGGCCATCGCCTGAACGGAGCTGGGTCTGCAGGACGGTGCGAAGCTGGTCGGTGGGCAGGACATCGAGCTTGACCTTAATGCCTGACTGCTCCTCGAACTTTTTGATGTCGCCCTTGAGCAGTTCCAGATCCTCCGGTGCCTCCGGCTGGCCCAGCAGGTATCGGATCTGCTTCTCATCGGAGTTGCCGCTGGAGGCGGGTGCGCCCCCGGTGCACCCGGTAAGAGCCAGGGCCAGAACTGCTGAGAGAGCGGCCGCTGCTTTGAACGGGAGTTTAATCACTGTGACTTCCTTGTTGTGGTTACTGATAGAGGGCTGCAGTTCGGCCTACTGCTAAACGTCAACCCATGAATTTTCTTGAGCGGAGGACAGGACCGCTTCCGTGATGGCGGCAGCTCGAACTCCGTCGGTGAACGTCGGCATCCGTTCCTCAGCCCCGGCCGAGGACAGCTGCGTAGACGTCCTTCACGAAGCCGGCAAAGCAGTCGTTGTATCGGGGCCCTCCTCCGACGTGTGGTTGAGTCGAGCATTCGGGTTAACTCATAATAGGACTATATAGTCCAATGGTGCCAGCTTCTTACAAGGAAGCCCAACGGCAGCCTGCAAGCAATTGGACGATCTAGGCCACTACGCACTAGTATGGGAGCCGCCAGAATGGCTAGTCGGTGCGCACACGCATCTGGTCGATGCCCTGGACTACGGGTTCCGGGCGCAACGGGACACTTATCCAAGCCTGAACCTGGATGAACTTCCACCCATAGCTGCCCTTATTGAAGCCGTCCGTCGTCTGGATCCCGCCCATTTCAATCCGGACGCCATGGTTCTGATGGGGAACTTCATGGGCGGGACCATTCGGACCCCGGAACTGATGGCCATTGTTGCCGAGCACGCCGTTGAACCGCGGGTCAACCTTCTGGAGCGCACTTTGGGGAACCTAGAATCGGGGGGGGGGTCAAGCAGGACGTTGATAAGAGCACCATTGCAACAATGTGCTTCGGGAGTTACTTTGCTGCCTTCCTGCGCACCGATACCGATAGAGTCGGCCTCCCTGAAGAAAGATAGCTAGGGCCATCTGGCCCGCTATAGCGGTAGAAGGTTCCACAGACCTCACGGGCCAAACCACGCCGGAGGCCAGGCGGTAAAACTTGCCGTGTGGGAGGCCTTGAGGTAACAGCGCGGTTCCCGTAGGAGGGTTCGGTGCTTTGATTTAGGTGGGTCACGCCCAAGAATGACGGCACGGTTCGAATGGCATTGAAAGAGTTGAGCAGCTGGGGTGCGGGTCGGAGTACTCGGCCCTCGGCGACTTCAAACAGGTAGATGGAGAATCGAAAAAATGAACGCTGAAGCAATGTATTCGAACGCGGTCGCCCCGATGATGGCCCTCCGAGCACATCGGCGTGGAGGGCCCGAGCAATTAGTGTACGAGGAAGCACCGCGGCCGATCCCCGGGCTGGAGGAGATCTGCGTCGCCGTGCGAGCCGCAGCGATCACATTCGACGAGCTGACTTGGCCCGAGACCTGGGAAGCTGGTGGCGTGGCCCGAACGCCGGTGATCCCGTCGCACGAATTTGCAGGGGTGGTCGTCGACGTCGGGCCGGGTGTGACCGATATGGGCGTCGGCGACTCGGTGTTCGGGATCGTGCCGTTTGACCGCGATGGGGCGGCGGCTGAATTTGTGGTTGTTCCGGCGGCCTGCGTTGCACGCAAGGAGCCGACTGTCTCTGACATTGACGCGGCTGCCGCCGCCCTGCCCGCGCTTACGGCCTGGGCGGCGCTAAGCGACCAAGCAAACGTGGTCGCTGGTGAGCGCATCCTGATCAGGGGTGGAACCGGCGGAGTGGGGGCGTTCCTCACGCAGTTCGCGCATGATCTGGGCGCAGAGGTAACGGTGACTGTGACGTCCGCTTCGGCCGAGGCTCGTGCGAGGAGCCTCGGAGCTGACCACGTGATTGTGACAGGTCATCACTCAAATGCGGGCGACCAGTCTTTCGACGCTGCGGTCGATGCTGTCGGCGCTGACGTTCCTGAGTGGATGTATGCCTCGGTCCGCCCGGGTGGCCGACTCGTCGTCCTCCAAGAGCCACCAAGCCAGGAATTGGCCGACAAGTACGGCGTCTCAGCGACCTTTTTCGTGGTCCGCACACGTCGCGAAAAATTGGAAGAGCTCGCCAAACTGATCGCGGGCAAGCGAATCGACGTGGCGATCGCCCGAACGTTTCCCCTATCTGCGGGCCGAGCCGCCTATGAAAGCGGCGCCCTGCCGAAGCCCGGACCGGGTAAAACGATCCTGCTTCCTGGCTAATTCAGACAAGCTAGGCCATCCATAAGCAACGTCTGCAGGAGACGTTGACGTCGCGGTGCCGTAGACATCTGCCCGCAGTTCTCGGGTTCGCGGACGTCCGCGAGCAGGTTATGCCCTGCGCTCCTCGTTCAAGCCGGCAATCGATGTCGTGCTAACTGAGGATACGACCGCGCCGAAGAAGCAGCGCCACACTGCCCGCTCCAACGTGATACTCGCTTTGTTACTTGGCGGACTCGACACCGCTCTGCGACAGGTGCAGACACAGATAAACGCCCAACCGCTCCTCGTACTCGAGAGAGAACCTCGATCCTCCCTTGACAAGCGATTCCGCAAGCCACGTTCAACGCCCGTGGACACTCGCACCTGGGCAGCGCAACTCTCCAGATAGCACTGCATCACGAGCAGCAGTCGATGATCTGCATGGCGCCCCGCATTACACCATGCGGAGTAGCGTCAGAACGGTTACCGCAGGGCGTCGTCGCTGGGCTCTTCGCCAAGACCTTTGTTCAAGCACATATCGAGGTCCCGGACGCTGCTGACCAAGATCAGCGGAAGGACCCTTCCCTTTCGCCGGCGAACGACCAGAACAAAAATCTCGTCAAGCCCTGTGCCGGTGAGACGCAGGGCGCTCGGGGCCGCGTCAGGTAGCGCGGCCTTCTAGTCGTCTTGGGGACCCTCTTCGCCAGAAGTTGTGACGCGGGTGCCTAGTAGTACTTTGTTAGGTTGGTGGGGCGTGTTGGCAGTAGGGGCAGCGGGCGAGCTGTCGGATGAGGATCCGTTGGAATTCCTTGAGGACCCCGTACAGGCTCAGGCTGCCCCTGCCGCTTTTGGGGTGGCGAGGCGTTTCCTGGTGATGAACAGGTGCGCCGCCGAGACGAGGGTGGCGTGGTGGTGGAAGCCCGGGAAGGACCGTCCTTCAAAGTGGGAGAGGCCGAGCCCGGTTTTCAGTTCGCGGTAGTCGTGTTCGATGCGCCAGCGGATTTTTGCCAGTCTGACCAGGGTCCTGGCCGGTGTGTTGGCGGGCAGGTCCGAGAGCCAGTAGTCGGTGGGTTCCTGGGCGCCGGGCGGCCATTCGGCGATCAGCCAGGCCTCGGGTAGTGATCCGTCTTCGCCGGAAGCGATGTGCCGGCTGGCGGGTCTGACGCGCAGGGCGAGGAAACGGGATTTCATGGCCGCGGTCTTGTTGGTGCCGGTGTTTCTGGTGACGTGCCGCCAGGTGACCTGATGTAGTTCTCTTCTTCCGGCGGCCACCGCCAGTTCGGCCAGGCTAGCCGGAGCCTGCCGGTAGCGCGGCACGCTGGGTCGGCCCCTCGGGCCGGAGCGTTCGGCGAGCTCAGGAACGGTATCGGCCGGGTAGGCGCTGGTGGAGGCCTTGACCGCCATCACCCACGGAATGGACCGCCGGGTCAGGAACAACGCGTTGTCCCCGTACCCGGCGTCTGCCACCGCGACCGGGCACGTGCGCCCCCAGCGGGTGAGTTCATCGATCATCTCCAGCGCGAGCTCCCACTTGGGCCGGTTCCGCACGTAATCCGGAATCCTCGCCTTCGCCCGGCGGGCGGCGACTGCCTCGGCCTGCTCGTTGGTGTCCGCGCAGGTGTCGTCCCAGGCCTCTGGAACGAACAGGCGCCAGTTCACCGGGGCCGAGGCCGCATCGGTGAGCATGTGCACGGTGGCGGCAACCTGGCAGTTGCCGATCTCGCCCAGCGTGCCCGAATACTGACGCGCCACGCACGCCGAAGCGACCCCGTCCTTTTTGAAGCCAGTATCGTCGATCACCCACGCCTCCGGCGCGATGGCCTCCTCGGCCAGGGCGGCCACGCGGCGTCGGACCGGCTCTACCTTCCACGGCGAGGAGGTGACAAACTGCTGCAACTGCTGGTGGTCCACATCCAGGCGCCCGGCCATCGGCTGCATCGACTTGCACCGCCCCTCCAGCATCAGCCCCTGCAAATACAACCGGCCCTTCGCCCGCTGATCCTTCCGGCCCAACGACGCGAACACCTCCCCGACGTAGTCCTCCAGCTCGACGCGCAGTCTTGTCTCTTCCATGCCCACGCAACGAAATTAACAGTTCAGGCCGGCGATTAAAAGCCCCTGGCCGAAGAACCTAACAAAGTACTACTAGAAGGCTGTCGACGAACTGTCTTGTGCGTTCCTCGCGCGGATCGCGCAGCACCGTGTCCGGGCGGCCGCGTTCCACGACCACTCCGCTGTCCATGAAGGTGACTTCGTCGGCGACTTCGCGGGCGAAGGCGAGTTCATGGGTGACCACGACCATGGTCCACCCCTCGTCCGCCAGTTCCTTGATGACGGTGAGGACGTCGCCGACCAGCTCCGGGTCGAGCGCCGAAGTCGGCTCGTCAAAAAGCAGCAGCTGCGGGCGCAGGCCCAGCGCACGCACGATGCCGACACGCTGTTGCTGGCCGCCGGAGAGCTCAAAGGGGTAGCTGTTTTCCTTGTCGGGGAGCCCGACGCGGACGAGCAGTTCCCGGGCCTCCTTCACGGCCTCCGCTTTGGGTCGCTTCTGCACCTGGACCGGGCCCTCGATGACGTTCTCCAGGGTGGTTTTGTGCGGGAAGAGGTTGTAGTGCTGGAACACCACCGCGCTGCGGTCCCGCATGGCGGACAGCTGCTTCTTGGAAGCTTGAGCTGCGAAGTCGACCGTGAGGCCGCCGGCGAACTCCACGATCCCGGCGTCCGGGATTTCGAGGCCGTTGAGGCAGCGCAGGACCGTCGTCTTGCCCGAACCGGACGGCCCCATCAGGGTGACCACCTCGCCCCGGCGGACGTTCAGGTCAATGGATTTCAGCACTTCATGCTGTCCAAAGGCCTTGCGGAGTCCGCGGACGGACAGGACCGGGCGGCGTCCGGTGCGGCATTCGTGAGGCCGGCGTTCGGGAGATCGGATTCAGTGGGCGACATAGCGGTCCAATCTTTTCTCGAGGACTGACTGGCCGCCGGCGAGGACCAGGCAGATGATCCAGTAAATGACGGCCGCTTCCAGATAGAGCAGCATGAATACCTGGCTGAAGGCGGCCACCTGCCGGGCCTGGCGGAACAGTTCAGTCACCAGAATCAGCGAGAGCAGGGAGGTGTCCTTGACCAGGCTGATGAAGGTGTGGGACAGGGGCGGGACAGAGGCCCGAGCGGCCTGCGGCAGGATGATCCGGACCAGGGACTGGCGGCGGGACATCCCGATGGTGTGGCCTGCCTCCCACTGGCCCTTTGGAACGGACAAAATCGCCGCCCGGATAACCTCGGCGGCGTAGCCACCCACGTTGAGGGAGAATGCGACGATAGCGCATGGCCAGGGATTGATGGTGACGCCGGTGGACGGCAGCCCGTAGAAGACCACAAACAACTGCACCAGGAGAGGCGTGCCGCGGATCACCGAGATGTAGATCCGGGCGATCGAGGACAGGACGGGATTACGGCTGAGCCGCATCAGGGCGACCAGCAGGGCCAGCAGCAGTCCCAAGGCGAACGAGGCCTGCGTAACGGGAATGGTGCCTGTAATGGCACCCGACAGGATGGGTCCCAGCGACCCCAGACGAGGTCCCAGTTGATCGTCATTGTTGGGCGCTGCGTTCTTCGGCGGTTTCCATGCGGCTACTTGGTGACGTCAGCGTTGAAGTACTTCTGCGAAATCTTCTTGAGGGTGCCGTCGGCCTGGAGTTCGGTGAGGGCCTTGTCGACGGCGGCGGTCAGGCTGGTTGAGCCTTTGCGGAAAGCGAAGGCGCTGAGCGACTTGTCCGTGGTCTCAGCGGCAATCTTGATGCTGTCGTCCTGGGCCGTCTTCTGCTGGTCGAGGTAGGTGAGCTTGTCGTTGATGGTGGCATCGACCCGTCCCTGCTTAAGCAGCGTGATCGCTTGGGCCCAGCCCTCGACGGCCTGGACGTTGGCCCCGCTCTGCTGGGCCAGCTTGTACCAGTTGCTGGTCAGCGACTGGGCCGTGGTCTTGCCCTTCAGGCTGTCGAAGGAATTGATGTCTGCGTTGTCGGACTTGGTGACGATGAAGCCCGTGCTAACGGTGTACGGGGTGGAGTAGTCGTACTTGGCATTGCGTTCGTCAGTGATCGAGACCTGGTTGGCGACGACGCCGAACCGCTTGGCTTCGAGGCCGGCGAAGATGGCGTCGAACTGTGTCTCCTGGAAGGCCGGTTTGACACCGAGCTTCCCTGCTACGGCCGTGATGATTTCGACGTCGTAACCCGTCAGTTCGCCGCTGCCGTTGGCGTGGAAGGAGAAGGGCTTGTAGGTGCCTTCTGTGCCGACCCTGAGCAGGCCGGCACCTTTGACGTCGCTCAACGAATTGTCCGGGCCGCCTGCCGGTGCGGAGCTGGCAGGAGTCGTGGACGCAGACCCTCATCCGGTCAGGGCGAGTCCTGCAGTTGCGATGAGGCCGATGAGGGAAAGTCGTGTGCGCTTCATGATGGTCCTTCGTCGAGGAGCCGGCAAGGGCTCGCCAGCTTCGCCGCGTGGCGGCATTCTTACCTGCGACGAGAGCAAGATCGCTCGCCGACAGGCGTACCTCGTGGCATTCCAAACATGTTCTGGAGCTAGCCAACTAACGAGGGCACTGATACTGAAAGCAGGAAAGGAGAGCTCGTCTCGGTGCTTTTTGGTCTTGTCATGACGGCAAAGCCGTCGCTGGGCCCGGAGTGTTTAGAGGATTCTAGGTCCGGAACGCTGGGTAGGTGAAGAGTCCTGTGGGATCTGCCGCCGTGCGTATGCTGGACAGCCGGGACGCATGGTCACCGAAATACGCTTGACCCGGCTCGGCAATGCTCGAATCGGAATAGTTGAAATAGGCACTGGACCCCCAAAACTCCTTCATTGCGTCACGCGAGTCCCTAACGAAAGCGTCGAACGGGGCCGGGTCAGACCCATCGTCGAAGGTGGCAGTGTACTGGACGGTAGCGAAGGCCTTCCGGTGGCCGAACCCGGTGGCAGTGCCCTCGAGGTCCCTGACGGCTCCGCCCAAAGCGTCCAGAGACACAGCTGTTTCGCGGGCGCCTTGCAACTGCTGGCCCAGGACAGCCCGCCCTACCAGTCTTGAGGCGCCAGCCGCATCCAGTAGGTCGTAGGGGACGTGCGACGTCGCGCTGAAAGCTTCGCGACGCAAGGAGCCGCCCGTACCGGTGGTGCATTGCCCGACCTGGAGACCACTGCACCCCGCGTAGCCGAACATGACACCGAGGTAGCTTTGGTCGGGCTTCACACTGGTGACCAGCGGCAGAACTCCCGCGGTCTCATGAAAGCCAGCGAGCTGCCCGTAAAATTCCGTTGCGGGACCGGTCCAAGTCGCCGTCAGTTGGATTGTCGGACTCTCGTGGCGAGTTCCGCTGAGCAGTTTAAGCGTCGACCACAGGCGCCGGTCGGCGTTCGGAGCCCACTTTTGCCAGGCCAGAATTACCGGAACCGCGTCATCGAAAGACCATTGCAGGTAGGCCGTGCTGATGTTGGGAGCCGTCACTGTTTGGAAGGTCATGGATGTCACCACCCCGACCTGCCCCCCACCTCCGCGACATGCCCAGAGCAGGTCGGCGTTGTCTCGGGCATTGGCCGTGACAATCTCCCCGTTGGCATTGACGATCTCGGCCGCCAGAAGAGCATCCGACGTCAAGCCGTAAGCCCGCGTCAGAACACCCACTCCCCCGCCCAGGGTCAGACCCGCAATGCCAACAGTCGGGCAGGACCCGCCGGCGAGGGCCCTGCCCTGCCGGCCCACCGCTTCGTAGACCCGGATAAGTGAGGCCCCCGGCCCCATGGTCACGGTGCCGTCTGCGGCTACGGTGATGCGAGACAAATTCCGCACATCGATGACCAATGACGGCGCCAGTCCCGCCGTTGCCGCATCCCCGGAAGAGTGGCCGGAGTAGCTGTGGCCCCCCGACCGAATCGAAACCGGTACACAGGCTTCGGCAGCGAAGCGGACGGCAACCGATACATCCCGGGCTGAGGTGGCCGAAAGAACCGCCAAAGGCCGCGAGGTGTCAAAGCGCGGGTTCTCCACCAACTTCGCCTGGTTGTAGGATTCTGTTCCGGGGAGCGATAGCTGCCCGGTTATCCGGGACGCCAGCCCTTTCCAGTCCGGAGCCCCTGAGGCTGGCACCGCTGTTGTCGACGCCGCTTCCGTGCCGGCCGATTCGCGGAGCACCGGTCCTTGGGCGGGCGAGCAGGCAGCCATTCCTGCCGCCGCGATGCTGACAGCCGCTGCTGTCAGCAGGCCCCGGCGGTCAAACTGCGTCATACCAAGGGCTCGGGACGTCGCAACGTCTCTGGATCTACCGGTTGCTGCGGTTTAGGAAGCCCCTCGACGACGAGCAGGTACGACTCCGTTACGAGGTCGTCTATAAGCCTCGCGTCGAGCCCGGCTCCGGGATGCAGTGTGATCCAGTGCGTTTTGTTCATGTGGTAGCCCTGGGTGATCTCCGCGTGAGCTTCGCGCAGCGATATCGCATCGGCGGGATTTGCTTTGAGGATAACGACCGGCACTCCGGGCATGGTGGTCTGTAGCATGAACACCTTGCCGCTGACTTTCCATACCTCCCAATCCCCCGTGGGCTGATGGCTTCGCTCCGCCCCGGCGAGTTCGGTGGCGCGCGCAGCCGACCGTTCCTGCAGCGTCATGTCTTCTAGCATTTCGCCCTCCTGGTTGCTTGTGTTGTGGACGCGCCGGCGGTGACGGGACGCATAGGTGCATGCCGCCTCACCGGCCCGGATGGACCCGGGTCCGGCGGGACCCACCGGGGCGGTCAGGCGAAGGTGAACAGCCGGTCGGGCTCGAACCGCGAGATCGGCGTCGCGTAGGCCTTGGCGGTATCAGGGTAGCCGAGAGCCAGGAGCACCGTGGTCGTGTACCCGGTCCCGCGGAGTCCGAAGGCCTCGTCGACGCTGGTCCGGTCGAACCCCTCAAGCGGTGTAGCGTCGACACCGAGCTCGGCGGCCGCCATCATCGTCATGCCCAGCGCCATGTAAGTCTGTTTCTCCATCCAGTGGTCCAAATCCTTATAGGTGGAGTTGCGAATGTCCAGGAAGTCACGGGTCATCGACTCCCACCGTTCCTGCTTTTCGAGGTTGGGGAACCGGCTGTCCGCCCGCTCCTTCGCGAAAACCGCATCCAGGTGTTCCTCTGGCACGTCCGTCCGAGTGGTCAGGATGATGGCATGCGATGCGTTCATGATCTTCTCGGCGTTGTCCTGGAAACGCTCACCCAGGTTGGCGGCGAGCTGGCGTTTCCCCGCCTCAGTGGCGAGGACGTAGAAGTGATTCGGCTGCACGTTCACCGATGACGGCGTCGAGCGCAGGAATCGCAGCAGTTGCTGGAGTGTCTCCTCCTGGATGGTCTTGCTGCCGTCGAAGTAGCGGGTGAGGTGCTTGTTCATGAGCTTGTCGAGATCCATGATTCGTCTTCTTTCGTCTTGGGAGCGGTGAGTTTGGGGTGAGGCAAAGGCTGTTGTACGGGAGGATCAGCGCGTGCCGCGGCCGAGCAGGGCGTCGATCCGCCCGAAGTCCATGCCTGTCGTCGCCGTCGCGAGGTCGCCGCGTATGAGCGCGCCGACTGCCTCTTGAAGCGCGCCCATCGCGTGAGCGTAGAGAGCCGGTCCCAGGCTGATCCGCTTGACGCCCACCGCACGCAGCCCGGCGACGGTCAGCACGGCATCCGCAGGCGAGATGAGGACGTTCACCGGCGTGGGTGCAACGGCGGCGACGATAGCGGCGAGCGAGTCGAGGTCAGGCGGGTAGGGCGCGAACACCACGTCGGCTCCGACCTCAGCGAAGGCGGTGAGGCGGCGGATTGTATCGTCGAGATCGGGCCGCCCTTGCAGGTAATTGTCCGTGCGACCCGTGACTACGATGCGGCCCTTGGCCGCCACGACGGCCGCGCGCACCCGAGCGACGGCCTCGTCGAAGTCGCGGATGGGCCGGTCGGGATCACCGGATGTGTCTTCGATGCCGATGCCGGCCAAGCCGTGCCCGACGGCGGCGTTCACCGTTGCCCCGACGTCCTCGGGAGTATCTCCGTAGCCGTCTTCGAAGTCGCCGTTGACAGGCAGGCCCGTCAGGCGGGCGAGCAGCCCTGCGTGCTCGAGATGTTCGCCGCGGCTGACCTGGTGGCGCCCGTCCAACCGACCGAGCGCCGCTGCGAGGGCAAAGGAAGACGTTGCGATCGCCTCGAAACCGGAATCGGCAAAGAGCTGCGCCGAGAGGCCGTCCCACGCGTTCGGCATCACCAGGCCACCCTCACGTGTATGCAGCGCCATGAACTTCTCGTAGATATCAGAGCCGGACATCTTAGGCTGTCTTCGTCGTGATGGCGGGGATGTCGATGACTGTCTGGTTGACGTTGTTGAGGTAGTTGGTGAGGAGGGACACCACCGCGGTGGTGACGATCGCCAGGATCTCCGCGTCACTGTATCCGGCCCCGCGCACCGCAGCGATGTCGGCATCACCTACCCGTCCGCGGGTCTCCATCACCCGCTGCACGAAACGAGCCACAGCGGCGCGACGGGGATCGGTGGAGCTACCAGCGAGTGCGAGCTCGATGTCATCGTTCGACATGTCCCCGAGCTCTGACGATGTATACGTGTGCAGCGCCTGGCAGTAGTCGCAGCCATTGGACCGTGAGACTGCCAGTGCGATCGTGTGCCGCGTCTTCGCGTCGAGGAGGCGGCCAACACTGCCCTGCAGCGTCATCACGATCTCGAGCACGGCGGGATTGGCCGCCAACACGTTGAACATGTCCGGCGCAAAGCCGAAATGCTTCCGAACTCCGTCGAGGATGCCCCTAGCGCTGGCGGGCACTTCTTCAAGGGCAGGTGCGGTCAATCGGGACATCGTAGGTGATCCTCCAAAAATAGTTTATGGACTATTTCGTCCACTTCAGGAGTGAACACCATATCTTACTGGGTTGTCAAGCCCAATTTCTTGCTAGGGTGGTGGTATGGAGATCAACACGAGCTCGGAGGCGCCGCAGAAACTCACCAAGAAGGGCAAATCGACGCGGACACGCATCCTGCGCCACGCCGCTGACTTGATCAACACGAAGGGCGTCCACACGACGAATAACGAACTGCTCCGCAGTGCCGCCGGCGTCAGCGGTTCACAGCTCGCCCACTACTTCCCCAACAAGGAGAGCCTCGTCCTCGGCGTCATTGACTGGCAGGCCACCAGCATCCTCGAATTCCACCGCAGCGAACGCTTCGCGGGTTTCGACACCATCGACGCTTTTCAGGACTGGGTGGATTTCTATGCCCTCTCCGGCCGTCCGTTCGAGGACGGTTGCAGCCTTGGTGCTCTCGCGAGCGAGATCGTCAAAACCGACCTCGACGTCCGTGACGAGCTCGCGCGCGTCTTTGAGGAATGGCGAAACATCTTCCGAGAAGGACTTGATCGGATGCAGCGCCTCGGCCGCATCGACGCGGCGGCGGACCCCGCCCGGCTTGCCCACATGTTTATCTCCGCCTACCAGGGAGGCTCGCTCCTAGCCCAGATCGCGGGTGACATCACACCGCTCCGAGACTCGCTGTACGCCGCCGTCGACCACCTTCAAACATTTGCAACGCCACCAGACGCCGCCCGGCCGCTTGGACGGCGGGTTCCTAGTGGCCAACACCAAACCGTCCGTGGGTTGACCATGAGTCGCCTCCCCGCCCCTGAAGCTCCTGTCTTGGAACCGTGAATCGGCAAATTCGGCTGTCGGGGCGCATGAGCGAGGTGGTCGGCGCGCCTGGAAGCGTCGGCCCCCTGGCAACACGCATTAGGCTCCACGCCAGCTTAGGGCGCTCCGTCTTCTTTCCGGGGCTGAGGCGGGCGACCACGATGTTTTCGAGCGGCCACGATGCTCATTCCTATTTCCGAGTATCCCAACCTGATTCGAGTGTCGGCGCGGACCGGTCTGATGAAATGCACCCCAGCCTGTGGGGCAGTACATCGCTGCAGGAGCGGGAGCATTAGGGGTCCTGCGCCGTCCCGCTATCATCTTCCTCGAATCAACTCAACCACGTCGGGCTTCCGGGCCATGAGCGATACCTCGCTTCGCTGAAAGCTGCGAAGGATCCAGGGCGGCCATCTTGAGCCATCGGGCGCCAAGTGCTTCCGCACCCTGGATTGAGCGCGCCACTCAACACGAGCAACGTCTTTCCCGTCCACGCCGGTTACGCCGTCTACGTGGCCAGGGCGTATTGAGCCATTCGCGGGCGCAGGAGCTTGGCCGGGTCCCGAAGCCGGTAACAGCGGTGTCTTACTTTCTTATCAGGGCAGCCGAGACGGCCTTAACAGGCTCGGCTCGCCGGCCTTGCTAGGATCCAGCAGCACCGGACTGATCAGCACAGCTGGCCCTCGATGCACGAGCCCGCTGGACACGGCCCGGCAGCGGGTGCCACCGCGACCGCGCATAGCGGGATGTGCGCCGGGTGCGAGCACCTTGTTCATCCACGAACAGGGTTGGGCGTGCCGGCCGCCGTGGAGCCAGACGCGGTTCCCGGCGGACTCCAGCGCGAAATCCTGCCCGAGCAAGGGGGCGAGCTGTGCGCCGCGAAGCACGACGTTGCGACGGGTCAGCAGGGGATCGAACGGCCGGGCGCCGAGCTCGGTGGCGATTGCCTCAAGCGCCTCCACGGCGAACAACGTTACCGCCGCGTCCATATGAGCAGCCTTGCCGAAGAATCGGTCGCCCACGATGCCTTTGCCGGCCACGACCTCCGCCGTTTGCGCATCGAATGTCGGGACGTCTGCCGCACCCTCACGGGCACGTCCAAAGTATGCGTGTTCGGGGGAAACCAGCAGGTGCAGAATCTCAACGTCGTACTGGTAATTTTCAGGCATGGGCCCAGCCTATTCCAGCCGGGGCGTGGTTGTGTCAGGTATTTCTGGCCGGAGGGACAGCTGAAACCCGGCCCCAACCCTCCGCTCGTGGTGCGTCGAAACGGAGTCAAAGTGACCATGGCCGCCCTCCTGTAATTACAGCAGCGCTGAGGATCTACGGTGTCGCCGTCAAGTGCTCGGCGTCGGGTAGTCCTGCCGCACGTCATCGGGCAGAGCTTCGTATGTGTACGCCGCGACGGCCATGGGCGAAGTCGCGCGGCCAAGGCCGTACCGGACGCTGCGGTCGTTCTTGCTGCCGCAGATTAGAATCCCGATGGTCTCGTTATCGCTTATGGTCCAATATCGGCCGTTGAAAATGGTCGGTGGAGTTGCCTCAAGGGGGGCACCTTGCATTATAATTTGGGCCTTTTTGGGGTCCAACTCCAAGGTTAGAACTTGTTGGCCAGGGCCCGGTTCACAGCGGGGATGTCCAGGAAGGAAGGATCAAAAGCCACGTCGGAGCCGGTTATGTCGGCAACCCACGCGGAATATTCGGTGTGGTCAGGATGGGACGGGTCGGCCAGGGCGTCCATGATTTCCTCGTAGCCGGGGAATCCTCCGGAGTCTTCGAGCGGGCCGCGCCGCGCGCCGCCGACCAGCAGGGCATTCGGGTTGTCTGCGGTTGCCGGTCGGCGGGACACCAGTTCGAGCCTGTGCAGCCAGCTGTCGCCAAAGTCGTATTCGTAGAAGGCGGCACCGGAGCCCAGGGCAAGCAGTTGCTCCAGGGAGCACTCCTCCTCAGGCCTGTCCCCCGGTTCCTCGCACTCCCGTCCCGGGGGCCACTGCAGGGCCTCCGGATATTCGCCGTCGACCGGCCGCAGCGGCGCGAAGGGATCATCCGGTGTGAACCTGTGCAGGTGCGCGTCCTCCCAATCGAAGGCCGCCTGCAGCACCTGGTGAACCTGATGCAGAGCCAAGGAGCCACGGATCTCCAACTGACGCCAAATGGCAGGCTCACTGTGGACCAGCTCCACGCGAACCTCCAGGATCGATTCCCGGCTAACCAGGCTGCCAGCCTCCAGTTTGTCCATGCTGCCTATTCTTTCAGGGCCCGCCACCGAACTCAGAACGGTGGCGGACGCGGGAGCGATCCTGTGCCTCAGCGCACGTAGGGCGGGACGGAGGCGTCGTTGAATGGCTCGAACCAGTCCTGGATTTTCATTGGGGCAAGGCCCAGTTGCATGTTCAAATCGATGTCGTCTTCGAAGCCGTCCATGGCGTTCTGGTAGAGCATCTCGCTGGCCGTGTCTTCGAGAAGGTGTTGTTCAAGTAGGCCACGCCAGTCGTCTGCAAGATCGAGGTCATACAGGTCCTGGATGACTTCGACCTGGTCAAAAAGGCAGCGGAGCGCCAGTTGACAAATACGACGCCCGGTTCACCCAGCAGTTTCTGGTCATAGCTGCGGACATGACAGGGGCGCTGACCCGCGACTGGGCCCGTCCTTCCTACGTTGCCCAGGAGCCATCCTCAAGGCCAAACCCAACGTCGTGTCCAAATACCGAAACAGGCTCATCGCCGCGGGCCTTATCGAGTCCGCAGGCTACGGCAAAGTGGACTTCGCAATCCCAGGACTCCGCCAATACCTCCGCGAGTAGATCCTCAAAAATTCCCTTGATTACCTCCAAGAATGGAACAACCCGACCGACGACTTCGTCTCCAACGGAAGCGCCGGCGGAGTCCGAGTCCTCGAAAGCGTGAGTCTGATCGCCGGCGAGCTGCAAATGGCGGACGTCCGGGCACAAGTAGCACTACCCTCTGCCAGGAACTTTGAAAAGTTCATCACCTCTACTCCACCACCCGGGCATTGACGCAATTTCAAACATTTGCGCCGTTGCCTGAGCAGGATAGGCCCTGTCGCTTGTCGCTAATTGCCTGCCCGTAATGGGTTCGTTTGAGCGTCTTGGCCTCAGCAGCATCATGCCCGTGGAAAACCGGACGCAGGGCAAGCAAGGTCTAGGGAGGGACAACTCCGGCGAAGGCCGCGACATCGCGGTCAGAAACAAATTTGGCCATTATCGCGCCTTCCGGAAGTTGGTCTTTCTCCGAAAAGACGTTGGAAATAACCGTCATCCCCTATTTCCTGTGCCTGCGATGAAAGCATCTGATTAGGCAAGGCCCTCGTTTTTGAGCCACGCGGATGCGGCGTCCTTGGGGTTCTGCTTGGCATCTCCAAAGACCTTTTCGTTGAGCTGCATGAGGTCCTCAGTGGTTAGTACCCGCGAAACTCTGTTGAGGATGTTCCTGGCCTCGCTGCCGACTCTGTCTGTGCGGATCAGTGGCAGCACCTGCTGGGCGGCGAAATTGTCCTTGGGGTCCTCAAGCGGCACGAGGTTATTGATTGCGATTAGCGGCGAAGTGCTGAAGATGTCCGCGGCCTGGATTCGGTCGTCCAGCAGCGCCCGAAGGGTCACTGGGCCGCCGCCGTCGCTGAGCGGCACAAACTCCTTGGGAACGCACCCGTAATTGGCTCTGAGACCAGGCAGGCCCTGCGGCCGCTCCCGGGCCTCCGATGGCATTCCCAGCGCGATACGGTCACAGATTTTTCCAAGGTCATCGAGGCTTTTCAGACCATACTTGTCGGCAGTTTGTTCTGTGACGACGATCGAGTCCTTGTCTTCGGCAGCGGTAGGTTCCAGGACAGCTAGCCCTCCGGGCAGCTTCCCCGGGAGCTCCTCAATCACGTCTGCGGCGCTGACGGCTGTTGCGTTCTTGTCTACGTAACGCAGGAGGTTGCCACTGTACTCGGGGACCAGGTCGATAGATCCGTCCTGTACTGCTCTGACATAGACCTCCCGGGGGCCAATCCGCGGTTTGGTCGTTGCAGGGATGCCTCCTGCGTTCAGCGCCCCCGCGTAGATTTCAGCGAGAGTTTCACTCTCGGGGAAGTTTGCCGACCCCACTAGCAATGGTCCTTTGTCGCCGGCTGACCCTGCTGCTTGGCCGTTTTCCAGCGGGTTTGAGTTGCATCCAACCAGACCCAGGACGACCAGAAGCCCGGTCATGAGAACGGCTGATTGTGTAAATGTGTTCCGCATGGGTGTTCCTTAGGTTATATTTCGTCGCTGATCCACCGGCGGAGTGCCTTCGTTTGCTGGCAGACGGGAAGAGAGTTCGAGTGCCGGTGAAGCCAGCTGTCGCCAAAGTTGTATTCATAGAAGACCGCGCCCGAACCCAGGCCGAGAAGCTGTTCCAGGGATCCACCGGGCCCGTCCCCGATTCTTCGCAATCCTGCCCCGGAATCCACTGCAGGACCCGCGGAATCTCGCCACAACCGGCCGCAGCGGCGCGAAGGGATCATCTGGTGTGAACCCCATACTCTCCAGCAGCGTGTCCTACTCGACGGATGTCGGCACGTCGCTCCTGCCAGAACTCAGTCCTAGCGTGACGAAACGACGGCTATCAGTGCGAAATTGGTGCGACTAAGACAACGGATTGGCAGTCACGAAAATGGAAAAGCCTTCTTTCATTCAGGTCATCCCTGATCCAAATAATGAGTCCGTCCTTAGTCCTTTGCTCCACCGTTCCGACATACTCCCGTTTCCCCCACGCTCGCAGTGACACAACGTCCCCGGGGCCGAGACCTGTCCAGGTGAGCAGGGGATGCTTTTCGGCGTCGTCGCGTCGCTGTCCTGCTTCGGGCTCCTCGTCCTGCGTTGCCATGACGGGGCCTCAATCGCTCCAGGCATCAGGGATTCTTCACAGCAAATCGACTTCCCGGGTCTCGCCGTGAGCAACTTCGGGACTGAGGGCGACGGTGAATGTTGTGTAGTCGACTCTGGTCACGAGAATGCCGTAACCAACTGCTTTCTCACGGAGCAGTGAACTGGCACCCTCTAGTTGTTGGTCTCGTGAAGCCGGGTCCTCGACCCTGACAGTGATCGTTGAGGTGGCGGTGGACATTGTCTCTCCTTTGAGTCGGGGGGTGGTCTCACACCACTTTTAGGGCCGTAGGGCAGGGGTATTGTTCTAACCGGGAGCCGCGAGCCGTCTGGCTGGCGCTCGTTATCGATTTGGACGTCCAGGGTAATCGTGGCGGGCTATGATCCGCGTTAGCCCAGACCCAGGTCGGCCATTCCTACGCTTCGCCCACAGGTCTCTACACATCGGCATCGTCAGACTTCATGCAGAAAATCGTGCAGAAAATGATCGCCAACCGTTTCGCCACCCGGGTGGATCGAGATGCCTGAACAACGCCGGATTGGTTATCGCTGGAACTTTGCCTACCCTCATTGGCCAATGCAACCCCTGGAAGATCACCGACCTGATGCCCCTGCTGAGATCCCCGGCAAGCTTGATTTTTGTGCTCCCTGTGGAATCAACCTCTTCGAGAGCCGGATCTACCGGTTGGTCACGGCAACGCCTGAACGTATCCAACCAGGACGTTCGCCCTGCTCTGCGACATCCTGGGCTGCATCCCGAACTATCTCTTTGAACCATCGTTGTGTTGCTGCCGCAGCACGGTAAAAGCCCCAACCGCAGCGAAGAATCGGAATCCAACCAAGAAACCCGGGAGTGGCCGAAGGCACGGCCACGGGCACTCATGAATCATCAGGGTCTGGCTTGGCGGTGGCCGTAGCCGGGGCGTACGGGTTGGTGCGGCATTGCTGCATTCCCCCATTTCCGGCAGCCAGGAACCCGCCGCTGACGAGCTGACAAGCGGCAAAAGAGCGTCACACCCTGCTCCCTGCCGGGGCGGGTCTCAGACCTGTTCTTTCGGAAGGTCGTCCCGCCGTACTGCATAGCGGTATGAGTGTGCGTCGGTCTCCACTTCGAATCCAGCAAGGTCCCTTTCAGACGCCTGCTCGAAATCGTCGTGCGAATGCACGATCGGTGCGAAATAATCACCTCGCGAGGCGGGGCCCAAAAGGACGTAAGCCCACCACACCGGACGAAGATGTCGCCTTAAAAAGCCAAGTTCGATTGTCATAATTCGACCTTTCAATTGGAAAATCTGGATACTTCTCTCTCTATCAGTTCTCGTTCACCCCGCTTCGACATAACGGGGATCTTCGTTGTCTCCATGACCTTGGCGAACCCGGTTAATCGTCTTGCCTTTGGCTCTTTCGATCGGGTTGAAGGCGGTAACGACTTCGCCGGGGGGCCTGGCCGACTCGCTGGACAACTCGCCCTTGGTCGGAGTGTCGAACGGTTAGGTCATGTCATGCTCAAACGCGGTGAATTGCTCGTCGTCGTCCTTGCCGACCGCGGGTTTGTGCTGGGGGTAGGCACCGGAGCCGGGATGGACCTTGTCGATGAGGTCGAGGTATTCCGGGTTGCGGGCAATGAACTCACCCACGACCGGGCAGATAATGGTGATCTTCTTCCCGCTCTCGCGGATCTCATCTAGCACGCGAGCGACGAGTTCTGTCGCTACCCGATGGTTGCGGTAGGCATGGTTGACCCAGGTTGAAAGCAACACGACCCGGCCGCCCACGAACCGATACGTGAGCTCTCCGATGGCCTCAGCGCCGAGGGCGGCGATCCATCGGCCCCGCTCCGTATCGTTGATTACATCGAGCTCCCAGCTGGACTCCACCTCGCTGGGAGCCTTCTTTTTCAGAGCAACAATGAGTGCCGCGTTCCTCTCTTCACGGTTCGTCTCCTCGGCCTCGATGTTGGCCGTCACTGTCACACTTTCTGTCGGGAAGCCCGGAGCGTTGGGTTCAGGATCGGTGTGACCCTTTGGTCACTCCTGGGTGTTTGGGGTCGATGAGGTCGGCGTACTCGGGGTTGTGTTCGATGAAGGTGCGCACGATCGGGCACATGGGCGTGACCGTCTTTCCTTGTGCGCGCACGTCGTCGAGGACGCGTCGGATCAGCTCGGTGGCGATGCCCTGTTTGCGGAACTCGGGGAACACTGACGTGGCCAGCAGCACTAGTCGGTCGTCGCCGGCGATGTTGTAGGGAAGGCCGGCTATTTCGTTGTCGCCGACGATGGCCTCGTAGATGCCGGTTTTCTCGTCGTTGACGACGTAGAAGTCGAATGCAGGGGCATGCGGATCGTCGATGACCTCGTCGATGAGGACGGCCTGGTCCTGGCTGAGAGTGCCTGTTCCGTCGGGGTATCCGGCTTGGTCGGGGTACTCAAAGGCGTAGCGGGTTGGCTCGGCTGGTTCGGCCATGGAGGTGTCCTTTCGCTGATTGACTGTCCGGGGTATACCGTATCCTTACGGACGCACCCGGATGATCGTCTTTCCGCCCCGTCGTTCGGTCGGGTTGAGGGCAGCGACGGCATCGTCGAGGTTGGCGATGTTGCCGATGTTCGTCCGCAGTCGTCCGTCCCGCACCCGCTGTACGATCTCACCGAGTTGTGCACGATCAGACTCGACAACGAAGTCGACTGCCAGGCCATCCGTAGGCCGCGCTTCGACCGGCCCAGTGACGCTCACCAGCGTTCCTCCGGGCCGAATCAGACCCGCGGACTGCTTCTGGATGTCACCACCACCA
>NZ_JBFUKK010000031.1:0-40642 GCF_056400885.1 Arthrobacter sp. P4_H3 | reverse complement strand
GGTCACCTCGTTGCCGCAGTTGAGCGTCAGGACCGCGAGCGGGCACTTGATGCGGTGATCAGCCTGAAAGTCTCCTCGGCCATGGTGGGAGGACTGCGAATGGCACTGCTCGCGGAGGCGGTCGAGGCTTTCATCCGCAGCGGTGACTTTCCGGGCGGACGGGCGCTGGAGATGCTCGCGCACCACGGCGGTGCCACCGTGAACGAACTGCAGGTCAGCTACATCACGAAGGGCGGGTAGCGGGCAGGCTGACCGGCCGGTCCGCGTGAGACTTACGACGGCCCGTCGGGCCGGTCCGGTCTGTCCGGCGCCAGCCGGTAACCCACGCCGCGGACGGTCTGGAGCCAGCGCGGCGCTTCCGGGTTGTCCCGGAGCTTGCGGCGGAGGTTGCCGATATGGACTTCCACTGCCCGCTCGTCGGCTTCGCTGACATACGTGTCAGCGCGGGAGTTCTCGCCCCGGACCACCCGGACCAGTTCAGTTTTCGACCTCACGGCTCCGGCTCCAGTCATCAGCTCGTGGAGGAGATCGAACTCGCTGCGCGTCAGTTCAACAGGAGCCCCGCCAAGAGCTGCCGTCCGGCTCCTGTGGTTCAGGGCCAGACCGTTGTGCCGGATCACGGACTCCCCTCCGTTGGCCCCGGAGGCCGCAGGCTGGGGTTGAAGCGCAGGAGGAACGCCGCCAGTGGGCTGCTGGCGGGGCCGGCGCATCATGGCCGTTATCCGGGCCCGCAACTCCAGGGGCCGGAATGGTTTGGTGATGTAGTCATCGGCTCCACCATGTAGGGCGGTCAGCTGGTCGGGTTCTTCGGTCCTGCCTGTGAGCATGACGACGTAGGCATTGCTGAATTGACGGATCCGCCGCAGGACCTCGTAACCGTCAATGTCCGGGAGCCCGATATCCAAGGTGACAATGTTGGCTTGTTTATCCCTTGCGACGTCCACGCCTTCGCGGCCGTCGGAGGCTGTATGGACTTCAAATCCCGCCTGAAGGAGCACAGCCTCCAGAAGATTGCGCATGTCGGCGTCGTCCTCGATGACTACAGCCACGCCTAAATCGCTCATGGCCACCCCCCAATTTTGCCCGGGCAGTCCGCGTCCGGCCCAGCACCGCTGCGGTATTCATGCCACCGTTTCCAAGCTACAAGGAACGGGTCCTTTTGCATAACTTTAGTGGTCCCTGAAATGGATAGCCTTAAATTTCAGGGACGTGGCTTCAAAACAATTGGATTCCACTGAGTGCCATCCATAACGCAGCTCACTTTCGGGAATTCGTCAGGCCGCGGCCGGGTGTCAATACGGTTTTTGTCGGCTGCTGCCCGTGCGCAGGGGCCCCACGGCATAATCGGCATAACAGTTAGGGGAGTTTCCGGCTACGATCAGTGCATTGTACTCAGAGAGGTCGCTGTGGATTTCCTCCGCTAGTCACCGCCCTCGGCATCTTTCTGGGCACCTCTCTGGTGCTCGTGGTCTGCGCCCACTGACTTCTGCGGCGACATATGCGGCGCAAGCCCAAGCCCGCCCCTGCGAAGCCGAGCTGGTTTCGGACAGCGCTGCTCAAGCCGTCCGAGGAGAGAATCAAGCACGGTGTTCACGTCCGGGGACGGCGGGTCCGCAGGAAACCCTCGCCGGCACATCATTGGCCCCTGGACTCCGACGTGCCGGGAGCGGTGGCTGTCAGCCACGTCATGGCCTCGTCATGCGAGGTGAAGTAGCGGGCGGGGCAGGGCGGGGTGCACCGGGCCAGGAAGTGGTCGACGATCACGCGGTCCACCGGCGATGACCCGACCAGCGCAATGCGGGTCACCGGCCAGGGCCGGGCAAAGACTTTGCGGGCGTTGCAACCCAACCATGCCGTCCCTGCCATCTCGACCAGCATCGGGCGGCCGCGTCCCTGATGACAGAGGCGGCTTGCGGCAGCCATCGCAGCCATCGCGTCTTTCTCGTCAATAACTGCCCCTCGGACCCATCGCAGATACAGCACGCCCTCACGCAACTTAACAGCGGCTTTCGCCCCGTCGAGCATGTCCCGGATCATTTGTCCCCCCACGGCGGCATGCCCGCCATCCTGAACCTATCGCATTTAGATGACCGTTCCCCGTTTCCGGACAGGCTGCTCAAGCCGGAGCCAAGGAATCACTGGGTTCCTGCACGGGACAAACGGTCCAAAAACGCTGCGGTAAACCGCAGAAGACGAGGTTGTCGCCGGTTTCGACTATGCACCGCTCAACGTCACGAACCTGGCGTCGTCCCCGCGGTCCGCGCCGGGGCGGGGCCTACGGTGGGTGTGGAATCCTTGGGTGATGATGGCTTGAGTTGGCAACTGATGGCGACCGGTGTCTTCGGAAAGGGTGGCAGGTCGGTGGGACGTGAGGGGGAGATTTGGCGTACTGACCTCTCGACACTGCGCGATGTAGTCTTGGACCGGAACGCCATGACGGCCAGACTGGGGGAGTACCCGAGCCTGGAGCGGATCTGGGCGCTGTCCCTGCTGGACCGCGGACAGCAGGCCGTCGCGGAAGGCCGGGCACTGCTGACTAATTCGACGGACCGGTTCCGGCCCCTGCTCGTGCTGGCACGTGCCTATATCAGCGCCGGTACCGGTGGCACGAGGCCGCACGGCTGCAGGAAGATGCCCCGCGTCTGGCCCACTCGCCGGCCAGGGAAGCGCTTGTTGGTATGAGATCTGCCGGCGCCTCTTTGAGGAAGCCCTCTACCGGGACGCGGCAGCCGAACTGGAATGGGCGCATGACCTGTACCGCACCGCCGGCCGTGAACGCCTCGCCAGAGTCTGCATCAGGCCCCGCAACGCGGCCGGGAAGTCCTCGTCACAAACGGCATCGCTGACCACCGAGCCGTCTGATCGAAGTGCTGAGGCCCTCGACCCGGAGTCCATCCTGGCCATACGACTCGGCAGACTTCCCTGACGTGTGCTCACATGGAGTCTGGACCCCGAGCCACAAATTTCGCCCAGCCCGGAGAAAAAACGCAGCCGCTTCCGCCCTCCCTGAAAGGGCGAACGAAAGCGGCTCCGCTTCCCCCTGCGGCTTGAGACCGGCCCTTGTCCGACGCTGAGCCCGGGAGGGCCCTATAGCCAGGGTAGATTCCCCACACACCATCGTTCGCGGCGGTGCCCCCATGTGCGGCGGAGCCTTAGACCCCCCCCAATACATGCGAGTGAGGGCCCGGCATGACTATTGTGCCCCCGGACAACCCTCCCTGGATGAATGCGCGCAAATATTTCCGGCGGGCCCGTCCTAACCGCATGCCCCTGCGGGCGGGCTCGCATCCCCCAGAAAAATGAATCCGGTGTCACAGGGCATGGGCGCAGTTTCCCGTCAGAGGAACCTACCCGTCACTGTCCTTGCGGTTGGAGTCCGCGACGTCTTTCTCCGGGGGCGAGTTCTGGGCAGCCGCGGCATTGCCTGGCTCCTTCCGGTGGCGTGTGACCTGGTCAATGGTGACTGAGCCGAAGTAGAAGGCTACGACGACAGCAGTGATGGAGGTAAAGCTCGTCAGGAGCTCGGACGTTACTTTGTTGATCGACTCGGTTGCCTGGTTCGCCGCGCCGTCCGTCGCCGGACTTGTAGTGCTTGCGCCGCTGCTGAAGAAGACGGCCCAGGAGAGCAGAACCAGATACAGCACGATGACCGTCGCGGCGATAGCGTCCCTCATCGCGATGGCCCCGGGTTCGTCTCTGACGGTCCGCTCGTAGGACCAGATCCCGTAGAACGTGAAGACTACTAGCGACCCCAGACCCAAAACATAGCCCAGGTCCCGGAATCCCGGGAGGTAGTTCCACGACCACAGTTCTATGAGCGGGGCACCGATAACCACTAGGGCATCGGGCAGAAGAACCCGTAACCAAACCCGTTGCCTCCGCGTTCGAACCGGGGCCACGTTCGCCGCCATCTCACCCTCCGTCCGGAGCCGGAAGCCAACCCGTGCGCCGGGGCAGCGTAACGGCTCACCCGGCCCGTTACGCCAAGTTTTCGCGCAGCGAAATTCCGTGTCAAGACCCAGCTGTGGGCCTCCGCCTGCTGGAATCTGGGGTATGTGCCGTCCTATCTGGCTGTTCCGGTGGCCAGTTGTTGGCCTCACTCATTCATTGCCAGGAGTTGTGGTGACGACATGACGAAGCCGACTCTTCTTTGAGGATCTTCCTCGGATAGCTGCTTTCTGCGCACCAGCCAGAGTGCGCTCATCGCGTGTTTGTCCGGCCAAAGCGGGTGTGCACATTGTGCACACCTTCGTGCACGGGCGACTTTTGGGCCTGCATTTTGATCCCCTCCTCCTGGTCCTGCCTTCACCACTTCATGCAGGTCTCTGCTTCAGGCGACATGACTTGGCGGCCTGGACAGTCGATTTCGTAGGACGTTCCGGGGTCAGCGGGAACGTCGTCGGTGGCGTCTGTGGCTGGCGTGCGATCCGTCGACAGAGCGGAGGTGTGTGGGATCCGGACTCTTCTTCCGGGCAGCGCTGGTTTGGTTGATCCGCCAGAGTCCTGCGACCCGAGCTGGCAACGCTGGTCACTTTTCCTTCCGCGGAGCATACGCAGCAGTGGAATGCCGATCCGGACGGGTGGGACGCGGCGGTGGTGGACTGGCCCCGGAACGTCCCGCCGTCGTCGTCCGTATCCCTTTGACAGCGGGTCAGGAGGCTTCGAGGCCCCAGGGCCGGAAGGCCCGGTCTTTGTCCATGTTCCAGCCGGCCACCATTCCGGAGCCGATCATGAGGTCGCTGAGCCTGGCCAAACGGTAGGCGGGGTCTGCTTCGAGGGCGAGTTGGAGGAACTGGTGGGCTTTGCTGCCTCGTCCTTCCCACCAGTTGACGAAGGCGATGGCGGTGAGGATGGGGGCCGAGTGTTTGGTGCTGCTGTGCGTGTACGCGTGGAGCAGCAGCTGCTGTGCCCATTCGACCCGGGAGCACTGCGTTCTGGCTTTTTCGAGGGCCTCGACCGGGTTCATCGTGTGAATCGCTTTCACGCGGTCGGCTGCGTCCGCTGTTGATAATTCGGTCCTTCGCGGCCTGTTCGGGCGGGGTGGTATAGACGGGCCCGCGTCAGTCGGAGTCGGCGTCATCGGGCGTCTTCGCAAGCGTCCGCAGGTGGTCAACGGCGGCGTACAGCGCGTCCCGTAGCGGCGCGATGTCGCAAGCAACCTGCGCGAGGAGCGCGCCACCCTGGTAGGCGGCGACGAACATGTGGGCAAGCCGCACAGGGTCGGCTGACGAGTCGATGCGGTCGAGCTGCTGCATCCGCTCGAGTCCTTTACGGAAGATGTCTCGCCACTGCTCGAAGACGCGCGCGAGCTGGTCGTGAATGTCGAGATCGGTTTTGACGATCTCGCTCGCGAGGGAGCCGAGGCTGCAACCGTCCTCGAACGGGCGCCCGGCGAGGACGTAGAAGTCCGCCCAGTCCTGAAACGCGTCGACGCTGTCGAAGCCTGCGAACCGTTCGCTGCGGTGGAATTCGAGGATGCTTTCCGCCTGCCATTCTATGACGCCGAGGACGAGGCTTTCTTTGTTCGGGAAGTAGTGGGCGAGCTGCGACCCGCTGACGCCGGCGGCCTTGCGGAGGAGCTCGTTGTTCGTGGCGCGGAAGCCGTTGGCGTAGACGAGCTCCGCGGCGTGCCGCAGGATGCGGGTGCGTGTCGCCTGCCCCTTATCTGTGAGCTTCTGCGGCACCCGAGATCCCACGCTGCCCTTCATGGCACCCACCCTAGCAAGAAACTGGGTTTGACAACCCACTTTCACATGGTGTTCACTCCTAAAGTGGACGAAATAGTCCAAAACTTATCTCTGGAGGATCACCTGCCATGTCCCGATTGACCGCTCCCACGCTCGAAGACGTTCCCGCCGGGGCGCAGAGCATCCTCCACGGAATCCGCAAGCAGTTCGGTTTCGCGCCGGGCATGTTCAACACGCTCGCGGCGAACCCCACCGTGCTCGAGATCGTGATGACTTTGCAGGGCAGCATCAGCCGTCTTCTCGACGCCAAGACGCGGCACACGATTGCACTTGCTGTCTCACAGTCCAACGGCTGCTCCTATTGCCAGGCCCTGCATACGTACGTGTCGTCGGAGCTCGGCGGCATGTCGAGCGACGACATCGAGCTTGCGCGCTCAGGAAGCTCCACCGACCCCCGTCGCGCAGCCGTGGCTCGTTTCGTGCAGCGAGTGATCGAGACCCGCGGTCAGGTCGGCGACGCCGACATCGCTGCGGTGCGCGGGGCTGGCTACAGCGACACGGAGATCCTCGCGATCGTCACGATCGCGGTGGTATTCCTTCTCACGAACTACCTCAACAACGTCAACCAGACAGTCGTCGACGTCCCCGCCGTCGGTGGACAGGCGGTCTGACGTGTCGGGCTCCGAGATCTACGAGAGGTTCATGGCCCTGCATACCCGCGAGGGTGGTCTGGTCATGCCGAACGCTTGGGACGGCCTCTCGGCGCAGCTCCTCGCCGCTTCCGGCTTCGAGGCGATCGCGACGTCGTCCTTTGCTCTCGCCGCGTCGCTGGGTCGGTTGGACGGGCGTCACCTGGTCACCCGCGACGAGCACCTCGCGCACGCAGGGCTACTCGCTCGTCTGACTGACCTGCCTGTCAACGGCGATTTCGAGGACGGCTATGCAGACACGCCCCGGGACATCGCGGCGACCGTGAACGCAGCGGTCGAGCACGGCTTGGCCGGTATCGCCATCGAGGACACATCCGGCGATCCCGACCGGCCCATCCGCGACTTCGACGAGGCGGTCGCTCGCGTGCGCGCGGCCGTCGTGGCGGCCAAGGGCCGCATCGTAGTCACTGGGCGGACAGACAACTACCTGCATGGGCGGCCCGATCTCGACGATACGATCCGCCGCCTCACCGCCTTCGCCGAGGTCGGGGCCGATGTGGTCTACGCGCCGTACCCGTCTGACCTCGATTCGCTCGGTGCGATCGTCGCTGCGGTTGCACCGACGCCGGTCAACGTCCTCATCGCGCCGGCGGACGCGGTACTGACCGTCACCGAGCTGCGGGCAGTGGGCGTCAGGCGGATCAGCCTCGGGCCAGCGCTGTACGTCCACGCGATGGGCGCCCTCGAAGAGGCGGTCGGCGCGCTCGTGCGCGGCGACCTCGCGACCGCGACGACAGGCATGGACTTCGGGCGGATAGACGCCCTGCTCGGCCGCGGCGCGCGTTGATCTTCATCAGATCAGCCGTTGCTTTACACCTCTAGCTTCTCACTCCCCATCAACCATTCAACGACGAAAGAAGACCAATCATGGATCTCAACAAGCTCATGAATAAGCACCTCACGCGCTATTTCGACGGCAGCAAGACCATCCCGGAGGAGACGCTCCAGCAGCTGCTGCGATTCCTGCGCTCGACGCCGTCGTCGGTGAACGTGCAGCCGAATCACTTCTACGTGCTTGCCACCGAGGCGGGGAAAAGCCAGCTCGCGACCAACCTGGGCGAACGCTTCCAGGACAACGCCGAGAAGGTCCTGAACGCGTCGCACGCCGTCATCCTCACCACGCGGACGGACGTGCCCGAGGAGCACCTCGGTGCGGTCTTCGCGAAGGAGCGGGCGGACAGCCGGTTCCCCGACCCCGCGAAGCAGGAGCTGTGGGAGTCGATGACCCGTGACTTCCTCAACATTCGCAACTCCACCTACAAGGATCTGGACCACTGGATGGAGAAGCAGACCTACATGGCGTTGGGCATGACGATGATGGCGGCCGCCGAGCTCGGCGTCGACGCCACGCCGCTGGAGGGGTTCGATCGGGCCAGCGTCGACGAGGCGTTCGGCATCCGCGAGACCGGATACACGACAACGGTGCTCCTGGCGCTCGGCTACCCTGATACGGCCAAGGCCTATGCCACGCCGATTTCCCGGTTCGACGCCGACCGGTTGTTCACTTTCGCCTGAACCGCGGACCCGGCGCCTCCAGGGCGCCGGGTCCATCTGAATCGGAGTGCGACCGCGCGCGGGCGCCTCCCGCTCGCGAGCGGCGCGTGCACCCACACGAACATCCAGGAGAGTGAAATGCAACATGATATGAGCCGGCAGGAGCGGTCGGCCACGCGCGCCGAGGAACTCCCTGGCGCGGAGCGGACCCATCAGTCTACTGGGGACTGGGAGGTGTGGAAGGTCGGCGGCAAAGTGTTCATGCTGCAGACCGCGATGCCCGGGGAACCGGTCGTGATCCTCAAAGCAGATCCCGCCGATGCATTATCGCTGCGCGAAGCTCACAGGGAGATCAGCCCTGGCTACCACATGAACAAGACGCACTGGATCACGCTGCATCCTGGAGACGGCATCGACGCGGGGCTCGTCGACGACCTCGTGACCGAATCGTACCTGCTTGTCGTCGAGGGGCTTCCCAAGGAGCAGCGGCCGGTAGACCCGGAGACGTTCCGACTTGCTCAGCCGCGAAGCTGAACGAGTTCGACCAACTAAGGGTCGGATGACACGCAACATTGATCCGGCTCGCAAGAGCGCCTCAGACGACACAATCGATTCGCCACGACGGCGAGGCTGCCGGCGTTTTGTGCCTGCGTCGCACCGAAGACATCCTCGATGTCGTTGGCGAGAAATACTTGGTGTGCGGGAGCATGACCCCCGCATCTCTGCGAGGTCACGCTGAGATGCGGTCTGCCGATCGCCAGGCGGCTCTCGGGTCGCCGTAGATCTCGAACGCGCCTTGGGCATCTTCGGCAGACCAAGACTGCAGGATGAGGGTCGCAGCCACGATGCGCTCCGGCTCGATGGTGATGTGCAGGTCGTCCATGGCCCCAGCGCCGGCTGTTCGTGACTCGCGTGGTGCGAGTCGCGATGAATGCCGAGCGGTTAATGTCGACTGGGGCGTTGAACTCGGAGTGGCCTTGGACGTAGTCGGCACCGAACCCGCAGTAGATGCCAACCTTGGTCTGACTTTGGGTCAGGTCTTCCAGGGCATAGCTGCCAGCCGACCCAGTGCCCTGATGTCGTTCGTCTGGGTCCACGTAAGAGTGGGTAAGCGTAATCCGGCCGCCGGTCGTCTAGTAAGCCAGGGTACCGACGACCCGACCATCGGTCAGCCCCTCGTAGAGGCGAGCTGTCCCCCGAGCACCCCACCATAGGCGCACAATGGCCCAGTTAGTCCAATTTATTGCACGCCGTCGTAGCACTGTGGGAGGAAAGGTGGCATAGTTGGACGATATAGTCCCATTTCGGGCTAACACGGATGCTCGACTCACCCACATATTGGAGGGGACTCGATGAGCAGTGAACAACTTTTGCCGGAGGTGTGAATGGCCATGACGTCCGCGATCCATGTTGCAGGTTCGCCCCCAACCGCGGGGCCCACACCGCGACTTCTGGTGGCCATGGATAAGTTCAAAGGAACTCTGACCTCTCATCAGGCCGCAGAGGCCTTGACACGGGGCATGGTCCGCAGCGACTTCCTGAGTAACGTCACCATCGTTCCTCTGGCTGATGGCGGCGACGGAACCGTGGACGCTGCCGTTAGCGCCGGCTACGAGCGAATTCCTTTTACCGTCACCGGCCCCACCGGAATACCGCTAAAGGCCGAAGTGGCGTTGCGGGACCACACCGCCGTCGTCGAGGTGGCCGATATCTGCGGACTCCGCAGGCTACCTGGCAACACAGCAGCTCCTTATCATGGCTCTTCGGCAGGTGTCGGCGAGCTGCTTCTTGGGCTGGCCGATCAGGGCGTCAGCTCAGTTGTCCTGGGGCTCGGGGGAAGTGCGACCACGGACGGTGGGACGGGTATGCTCTCAGCCCTCGGGGTTCGGTTCCTTGACAAAGAGGGGATCCCGATTCGTCCCGAGGGAGGGGAGCTGGTGGGGCTCGCCAGCATCGACTGGGATCGGGTGGACCTGCGGGTAGTCCTGCTCGATATTGCCGTGGCCTGCGACGTCGAAAGTCCGCTCCTGGCAAGACGGGCGCAGCCCACATGTTCGGTCCGCAAAAGGCGCCGACCTCAACATGGTCGGGATCCTGGAGGAAGGCCTTGCAAAAACCTCGCCCGCGTGGCCGAAGCGTTCCCTCCGCCGGCAAGAACGGCACCCGTTCAACTGCTCGCCGCCGAAGCCGGCGCCGCTGGGGCCTTGGATTCGGTGCCCGGCTCTTGAACGCCCGGTTCACCTCCGGAGCAGACTTCGTTCTGGACCTCCTGGACGTCCGTCGGCTCTTGAAAGAAACCGATCTGGTCATTACGGGAGAAGGCCGGCTGGACTACCAGTCACTCCAAGGCAAAGGCCCGGTGGCTATCGCCAGGCTCGCGGAAGAAGCAGGAGTGCCGGCCGTCGCAGTGGTCGGTCAGAACCTGATCCGTCTCAGCGACTTGCCGCTGACATCCCTGAGAACCGTGTGGGCGATGTCCGACATCAACGGGGACACCGCTCTAAGCCCGGTACTTCCTGCGAGGTACTCGGCCCCATTAGGGAACCAATCGCGGAAGTCCTTATTTCCCAGCCCCACGAAGGCTGGAACCAGATGCAACACACCGTGCACTCCAAGCTCTGTAGTGCATAAGACCAACTGAGACACCTATAGGAAACCCATCATGTCCTTTCTGCAGATTTTCAAGGGGCCCGAAGCCTCCATTGATGACCAGATCGAAAGCTATGCGATCGAACGCGTACCGGCTGAAAAGCGCTGGTCCATTCCGGCCATCAGCCTAGTTCTGCTTGGCAATGCCACCGCAATGTTCTTCTTCTCCTTCGGCGCCCAGCAAACGTTCCTGGTCGGCTGGCCCATGATGCTGATCCCGATCGGATACTTTTTCTTCGGCGCCATCCTGATCGGATCGCTGACCATGCGCATGGCCAGCCGGGAAGGACTTTCCCAGAGCCTCATCTCCCGGGGCCTCGGCTTCGGAAGCCGCGGCGCTGCCCTGACGTCATTCATCTACGCCGTGAACTTCATCTATTACTTCCTCTTTGAGGGAACGATCGTTTCGCACGCCGTGGCGTACTACTTCAACATCGAGATCAACTCCATCGGCGGCATCCTCATCTTCGCCTCGATCGGACTCGTGACCATCGCCTTCGTCTGGCGTGGCATGTATGCCATGTCGGTTCTGCAGACCTGGGGCTTCCCGATCTTCGTCGGACTGCTCATCTGGGCGCTTTTCGAACTGAACGGCAGCGGCGCGAGCGTGGGCCTCGAAGGCTGGGCCGCGACGGGAGTCTCTGGCGGAGCTGCGATGTGGACAGCCATGAGTTTTGCAAACGGCCAGATGATCTTCCAGGGCCTGATGGCCACCGACTACGGACGATTCGCAGCGAAAAACATTCGATACCGCGGCACCGCCACGATCATGATCCTGGAACTCATCCCAATGTTCGCGGTCATTTTCATCGGCGCATTCCTGGGGGCCTCACTCGTCGGACAATTCGGCGTCGAAAAGGCACAGGACCCCGGATTCGTATTCGTCCACCTCCTCGGCCTGGCCGGTGTCTTCTTTGTTATCGTTACCCAGATCCGCATCAACGTCATGAACCTCTACGGCGGCTCCATCACTCTCTCCAGCGGATTCGATGTCGCGGCGCACTTCCGCCCAGGACGCCCCTGGTGGATGTTCGCCGTGTGGCTCTTCGGGGTCATCTTCTACGCCACAAACGTCATCAATCACCTGGGGACCTTCCTCGCCATCACCGGTGTCCTTACCAACACATGGGTCCTCATCATCCTGGCGGACTACTTCATCTGCCGCCGCTGGCTCAAGCTCGGCCGTGGAGAAGACATCGAATACCGTGAAGAAGACGTCCGCCCCTGGAACCCCTGCGGCCTCATCTCCCTCGGCGTCGCTGTCGCCGTTGGTGCCCTCGGAATCATCGAGGTCTACCCGATCGCCTACGCCTCCTTCATTTCCATGATCCTTGGACCGATACTCCACGTCGCACTGACCGCAGCCACCAAGGGTAAGTACTACCTGCCCAAGAAGAGCGCGGAACTCGAGGGAGCTCTCCTGTGAAAGCCAGCCAAACGAGGGCCTGGAGCTGCGACACCTTCGTGGCCCAGGCAGACGCTACAACACATGGACGGATCATCTTCGGAAAGAACAGCGACCGGCCCGCCGGTGAGGCACAACCGCTCCGTTTCGTCCCGGCACGCCCCGGCCACGGGCAACTTGATCTTGCCTACGTGTCGATCAAAGACGAACCTGCCTACGCCCACATCGGAGCCGCCCCCTATTGGTGCTGGGGATACGAATTCGGCATCAATGAACACAACGTCACCATCGGCAATGAGGCCCAGTTCACCCGGGCCTGGGCAGAATCCCTTGCCGAAGCCAAGAACGGTCGGCCGCCGGCCGCCGGCCTCATCGGAATGGAACTGCTCCGACTGGGACTGGAACGCGCCCGGACAGCAACTGAGGCACTGGACATCATGACGACGCTGCTCGAACAACACGGCCAATGGGCCTCAGGGCTCCAAGGGAAAAACCCCTCGGACGGGTCCTACGACAATTCGTTCCTCATCACGGACGGCAAGGAGGCCTGGGTCCTCGAAACCAGCGGCCGCGAATGGATCAGCCGCTGCATCGACACCGGCGCCTACTCCATCAGCAACGAACCCTCCATCCGAACCGACTACGACCGGAACAGCGAAGGACTTCTCACCGCAGCAAGAGCCAAGGGATGGCTCAGCCCTGACCGGTCTTTCGACTATGCAGAAACACACGCCGACCCGGGCACCTCACTACAGGTCTCGCATATGAGGCAGCGCCGGTCACAGCAACTGCTGCAAGACGCCAAAGCAGACGGCGGAGTAGGTCTGGACTGTGCCAAAACGATCCTCAGGGATCACTTCGAGGGAACCTTCCTGGACGGACCTTACTTCAATGCCGCACGACCGGATTTCCTCTCCCTGTGCATGCACGAACATCCCGCCGGATTCACCTGGGGCAACACTGCAGGCTCGATCATCGTCGAATCTGCACGGGACGAAAACGACCTCACCGTCATCTGGTGGACACCGCTTCCGCCATGCATCGGAGCCTACATCCCCATCTTCATGCAGTCCCGGGAACTACCTGAAGCAGTCCAGACACCGGAACAACCCACCGACATCCGTCCTCCGGAAACCTGGGAGCAGGCACCATTCGACCCGACCGGATACTGGTGGAAGTTCCAAAACCTGCTGGACGCGGCAAAAGGCGACCCTTTGGGGACTCAATTCCCGGAACGGCAGCCGGTAATCCGGGCACAATTCGACACACTGGAAAAGATTTGGGCCGAAAAGGTGTCGGAGCTGCGCAACTCCTGGAACCGTGCCGGTGCCATGGAAAGGGACGACCTCGTCCCCGACCTCAGAAATCTCACGGCGGAAGCTGTTGACGACGTCCAACGCCACATCGATTCGTATCTTGCCGAATATGCACCGGAAGCGTTGTCCGAACCACTGGATCAACGGTGGCTCGGCAACCAGACCGCCTCAGTCTGACCCGCCGGTCCCGGCGAAACACCACCACCATCACGGACCCATGGCAGACGTTCCTGCCTGCCATGGGTCCGACCGCACACATCGGGAACACAGCAGCGTCGACGCAAATTCCGCTCTCGAACCAAGCAAGAAAGCGACGACCGAGATGACAACAGGCGCAACAGGCATCAAACTCACCATCGCAGTTACAGGCCCAGAAAAACCCATGCAGAAAGAGATCGACGACGCCGTCCAAAAACCATCGGTCACGCCCTGCATCTTCGCCAACGAATCCTAGTTAGCCGAGTCCGCTGATGTCGAGCCAGAATTGGTCGGAGTCTCAACGAGACGCAGCAGGACGCCCCCGCAGGAACTGCAGGGCGCAACAATTCCCGGTCTGACCCTCGGCATAGCCTATTCTTTGGTCTGCCACCGCAACCAACTCTACGGAAAGCTGTCAGTATGACACCGGTGGCATCCGAACCGGTCCTGCGGCATTTGCGTCCTCTGGGGAGAGTCCGTTCGAGCCCTGATGTGACACGCCTTAAGAGGCGTAACTGAGGTCAGGTTCGGTTGTGCTCCAGCTGGACGGTCTGGAAGTTTAACGGGTCCAGGCTGTCATCAGATTCTTGTTGCTCCTCCCGCTGTTCCTGGGCCCGACCAGGGCGCGGGACTAACCAAGCTCGGTCGCTGACCGTCGCCCGGGCGACCGGCCTGCTCTTATCTGTCGTCGTACCAGGGAAACGTTCGCCGGTACTGGCTCGGGAAGCCACTGGCCGACGTACTTTCTTCCTGCGGACACCAGCAGTGCCGAGCAAATCAAGGCATATGCGACTGCGTCCTCCGCCTGGCTGACAGTGCCGAGCATTCTGTAGGCCAGAGCGACCAGTCGCCGCCGCTCATATCTGAACAGCTCAGCGACCGCATCACCCGTCTCCACTCCCATGAAGACCTCCAGTAGGCCGGCTGCAGGAACCGGCCATCGTAAAGACTGACGATACTACGGCGGGCTATTGTGAGGACCGTTCGAGTCCCGCTGAACCCTGGCCTCATCAAGGGCCTTGTCCCTGGTCGTGTCGGTGTGCGGGTTGCGTGCAGCGATCGCGGTGAGCAGGGTGCCGATTAGCGCCAGCGAGCCGTATCCGAGGGCGATCTGCGGAAGCGAAAAGGTGTTGGAGAGTTTGCCTGCGATGAGGGCGGGGATCGTGGCGCTGCTGTAGCAGAGTAGGTAGATGACGCTGAAGATCGGGGCCCGGTCTGCCGGGGAGCTGCCGTGCAGCAGGCCGCGGGTGGCGGCGCTGATGGCGATGCCTTGACTGGCGCCGGCGAGGATGGTCGCGACAATGAACACCACCAGTGTGCCGGTGGCGATGGCTGTAAGGATGCCGATTGTTCCGGCCAGGAAGGCGAACATGCCGAGGCGTTGGGCCGCCCCCGGTGAGAATCGGCCACCGAGGGGAGCGCCGAGAACGCTGGAACCCATGTAGGCGGCGAACACTAGTCCGAGGATGAGCGGGCTGCTGGTGTGGAGTTGATCTTCGACCAGCGCGGGCACGAAGGCTTGGTAGAAGGCTCCGGTCGCCCAAGTAGCCAGGAACACCGACGCCGCGGCGAGGAGCAGGTGCCTGGCCCGGGCTGGTATGCGGACCCGGGGTCGCAGTGATTGCCAAGCACCCGGCGTCGGAGTGGCGGTTTCCGGGCTGATAGCGATAAGCGCAATGGACAGGAGGAGGAGGCCGATGACAACCAGATAGATGAGCTCGCGGGGCCAGGGGCCGAACTGGACCAGGGCGCCAGAGGCGATGGCGCCGACGGCGAGGCCGAGCATGACTGTCTGGCTGGAGGCGACGGAGGCCAGCCAGGTCGGGCTGGCCGGCGCGGCGTCGACGATGTAGGAGGTGAGGCTGCTGCTGGCCAGCCCGGCGCCGAGGCCCATCAGGAGCCGGCCGGCGATCAGGGTGCCGACGTCGTGCACGTTCAGCAACACCAGACAGCCGAGCAGGAGCAGGCCGAGGCTGGCGATCGAAGTGGGCCGTCGGCCCACATGACCGGACAGTCGTCCCAGCACCAACAGTGTCGTGAGGGTGGCGGCGGAGTAGGCGACGACGGTCAGCGAGATGTCGGCGTTGGTGAACCCGTCCTCGGCCCGGTAGATGTTGAAAAGAGGGATCGTCGACCCCACTGCGGCAAACACGGCCACCAAAGAGACCACCGCGGAAACGAAGGCCAGGCGGAGCGTTCTGCCCCTGCGAGTCATGTCGACCGCTGGTGCCACTTTTTGCATTGAGTCGTGCCCTTCCTATTGTTTTTAAAAACCCCGACGTTCCTCAGCGGTCAGCTGCGCAGGGGCATGACGGCCGCGGTCAGCGCAGCTGCGTGTTGTGGCGGTTTCGGTGCGCCAGATCCGCACTGGGATTGATCTTGGGTTTGGCGCCTACCCGAGGCCCGGGCTATCTCGCGGCCAGCAGCCTCACGGGCGCCGGTTAGGCACCGGGAGCGGCCGCGCAGGCTGAGACGCAGACCAACGTGCCTTCACACTTCTGAGACACGTCGTTGTACAGAGCTTCATGCTCTGCGCCATTAGCCAGCAAGATGTACGCTCCACGGCCATGAATCAGAGCAACGTCGCCGAGGATGCGGATCTTGACTTCGAGCAGAGCGAGATCCTTGAAAGGGCGCGGCTTAGCGATGTACTCGAGGTACTCGTCGCGGTTTCGGGTGACACCGGTGTCTGGACGACGAAATTTTCAGCAAGCAACTCTCTGAAGCGCTTGGCATCTCTGACCTGGTCCGCATGGTTGTAGTCAATGTTGAGCTAATCGAGAACCGCCAGATCTTCATAAGACTGCTAGGTGTCATTCATTTTCCTGCTCCTTTCGCGCGTGGTTCGGCGTTAGCTGTAGGTGCGCACAACGAACGGCGCCATTGTGCGAGTAATTTGCGTCGGTTCGCGGCACCGTCTTACCCCCGATGTCATCCACCAGCGGTTTGGTTCAAACCGCTCGCAAGCGGTTGAAAGCACGGCGGCCGCGGATGCAGAGGATCCTGCTACAGCTGCCGCCCGAGCAGGGTCGGGTCGGCGGCATCGCTGGCCGTTCATCGTCGGCCCGATGCTCGCAGCCGGTTGGAGCCTCGGGTGGCTGTGGTGCACAGCCAGCCAAAGTACCGCGGCCCCCTGCACGCGGGCGACGTGCAGGGGCTCGACGGTAACGCCGAGCGCGAGAGGCTTTTCGGCCCTGTTCCTGTCCCGTCCCGTTTCTATCCCTTTCGCAAGGCTGCGTAGTCTGCGGGCAGAGGGGGCGCGGGCGCCAGTGAGTCACGACATGTCCGGGGAACGACCGACGCTGCTGCTCAGTCCAATCCGGGCAGGCCTTGACCGCCGAGTGTTGGCCGCGGGCCTGGCTGTAAGCACAGTATCCCGGCGAGGTATTGACGGACTGTACGATTGTCGTACAATCTAAGAAGGGAGCCATCGCACCGTAGCGGCCGCTCCACAGAGAGTTACGAGGAGGTAACTAGTGAGCATCAATCAAGCTGATATGCAGCACAAGAAGTTGGGCCAGGCCGCTTTCGCAGTTGGCGTGGGCAACTTCATGGAGTGGTTCGATTTCGCCGTGTACGGGTTCTTCGCCGTCATCATCGGCCAGCTTTTCTTTGCGGACCAGAGCCCCGTGGTGTCTCTCCTGTCATCCCTGGGCGTTTTTGCAGTCGGCTTCCTTATGCGGCCGCTCGGCGGGTTCATCCTGGGACCGATCGGTGACAAGTACGGCCGCCGCGCGGCCCTGAGCTTCTCGGTCCTGGCCATGGGCCTAGCCACCACGATGATTGGGTTTATTCCGACCTACGCGGCCATCGGCGTCGCCGCTCCTCTGTTGCTGGTGCTCCTGCGCTGCGTCCAGGGGCTTTCCGCGGGCGGAGAGTGGACGGGCTCCGCTGCCTTCCTGATTGAGGGAGCCCCCCGGCACCGCCGCGCCACCTATGCCAGCGTCATTTCGGCAACGGCAGCACTGGCCACCGTCGCCGGCAGCGGATTCGCCCTCTGGCTCAACAACATCCTGACCAAAGAACAGCTCATGGACTTCGGCTGGAGGATCCCCTTCTGGGCCGCCGCGCCGCTTGCCCTGATCGGACTGTTCGTCCGACTCCGGCTGGACGACACCCCGGTCTTCAAAGAAATCAAGAAGACCCGCGACTCGGCCGCGGTTCCTGCGCCGAAGCTCAAGCGCAACCTGAAGGCCGTCGCCCTCACCATCTGTTTCGCGGCGGTCCAGGGCCTCGGCTACTACTACCTGGCCACCTACGTGGTGAACTACCTCGAAGTGACCCTCAAGATCCAGCGCCCCAATGCCCTGATGCTCAGCGCAATCGGCCTGCTCATCTACATGGTCTTCTGCCCCATCGCGGGCATGATCTCGGACAAATACGGCCGGCGGATCCCCAACCTCGTGGGCACGGTGGGCTACGTCCTGCTGCCCATTCCGGTCTTCCTGTTGATGAGCACCGGCAACCCGGCCCTCATCATCCTCGGCCTGGTCCTCTTGGGCGCCATCCAGTGCCTGGTCTCAGTGACCACGGTGGTCATGCTGGTCGAGCTCTTCCCGGCGTCCACCCGGGCCACCGGCAGCGCGATCGGATTCAACATCGCCCTCGCCTTCATCGCCGGCCCCGGGCCCTACATCGGCGCGTTCCTGGCTTCCAGCACCGGCAATGCCATCGCTCCGGCCTTCTACCAGGTCTTCATCGCTCTCGTCGCCCTGGTGGTCCTGCTCAAGTGGCTTCCAGAGAGCAGCAAGCAGGATATCTTCAGCGACGAGATCGACTGGCACGCCAAAACGCCCGGCCCGGTTGAGTCAGCCAAGGTCACTGCCTAAGCGAGGATAGCGAGCATGACGAACAGCGATACGTATCAAGTCAGCATTGTGAAGTTCGGTACCCGATCCACAGTGAAGAGCGACGTGTACCTGAACTACCACATCTATAAAACGCCTGACGAGCCCGTGGACATGGACTACTTCTTCTGGGTGATCCGCAACGGGCAACGTACCGTCGTCGTCGATACCGGCTTCTCCCGGCACGGCGGGGAGGTGCGGAACCGCACCTTCCTGATCGAGCCGGCCGCGGCATTCGCCGCCCTGGGCGTGGATCCCCGGGAAGCCCCGCAGGTCGTGGTCACCCACGCGCACTACGACCACATCGGGAACCTGGACCTGTTCCCGGACTCGAACATCATGATGGCCCGCGCTGAACTGGAGTTCTGGCTCAGCAGCTTCGCCGCCCGCAAGCAGTTCCAGCATTCGATCGAAACCGAAGAACTGGACTACCTGAAGCGCGCGGCGGGGGAGGGCAGGGTCACGACCTTCGACGACGACCACACCGTTGCCCCCGGCATCCACATCTCACGCGTCGGCGGCCACACACCGGGCCAGTCGATCGTCACCGTGCAAACTAGTGAGGGCCAAGTGGTGCTCGCCTCCGACGCCATCCACTACTACGAAGAATTCGAACAGGACCTGCCGTTCATGTTCGTCAACGACGTGCGGGAAATGTATGCCGGGTTCGACACGATCCGGCGGCTGATGGACACAACAGCCAGCCATCTCGTGACAGGCCACGACCCCTCCACCCTGGAGCGGTTCACCCCCGTCACCTCCGGCCCGCTGGCCGGACTGGCAGCAACCATCGGCAGAAAGGAAGAACAGACATGAGTATCCTGCGTTTTGACGGCAAAGTAGCCGTCGTTACCGGCGCGGCCGGGGGCCTGGGTAAAGCCTCGGCCTGGCGGCTCGCCGCGGAGGGCGCGCACGTCGTCGTCGTCGACATCAACGCCGACGCCGCCGACGCCGTAGCGCGATCGTTGCCCACCCGGTCCATAGCCATTGCGGCCGACGTGGCCCAGGAAGCCGACGTCCACAATTACATGCGGGAGGCGCTGAACGCCTTCGGCCGGGTGGACCTGCACCACCTCAACGCCGGGATCTTCGGCAAGTTCGCGGCACTCCCGGACGTCGAGGTGGAGGATTTCGACCACGTTATGAACGTCAACGTCCGCGGGCAGTTCCTGGGCCTGCGGGCGGCCTTCCGGCAGTTCGCCGCGCAGGGCACCGGCGGCAACATCGCCATCACCGCCTCCATCGCAAGCCTCACGGGGGCGGCGGACCTGCTGGCCTACCACACGTCCAAACACGCCGTCGTGGGACTGGTCCACGGCGGCTCCGTCTACGGCGGCCCGCTGGGCATCAGAGTCAACGCGGTGGCGCCCGGCATCGTCCCCACCGAACTCTTCGCCGCTGCCGCAACCACCAGCGGCGGCAAGAACGACATGGAGCAGCGCGCCACCACCACCCCGCTGCGCCGGGCAGGCACCGCCGAGGAAATCGCCGGCGTCGTGGCCTTCCTGCTCAGCGATGACTCCGCATACGTCACTGGCCAGGTGATCGCGGCCGACGGCGGTGCCTCCATTGTGAACACCGTCCGGCCCAGCGGCGGCGCCGGAGCCTGGGACACCACCAGCGTGGACGAGGCCATCTACGGCAAAACCTTCCAGAGGACAGGACAATGAGCGAACTCCGTATTGGATTCATTGGCCTTGGCAACATGGGCGGCCGCATGGCCACCTGCATCACCAAGGCCGGAAAAGACGTGCTGGGCTACGACCCCATTGCAGAAAACATCTCCGCCGCTGGCGCCACCGCAGCCCGCAGCGCGGCAGACGTGGTGGCCGGCTCGGACATCATCCTCCTCTCTCTCCCCAAGAGTGCCGTCGTGGAGGCCGTGATGCTCGGTGACGGCGGCGTCCTGGAACACCTCCGGGACGGGCAGATCGTGGTCGACCTGAGCACGTCCGCCCCCGCCTCCACCCGCATGATTGCCGGAAAGGTGGCCGCCGCAGGCGCGAACTACCTCGACGCCGGCATCTCCGGCGGTGCGGCAGCCGCGGAAAAGGCCGAACTGGTGCTGATGGTGGGCGGAGAGGAAAGCACCCTTGAACGCGCACGGCCGGCGCTGGAACTTTTCTCCAGCAAGATCTTCTACACCGGAGCATCCGGGGCAGGCCACACGACGAAGCTCATCAACAACTTTCTGAACGCCATCACCCTCTCCGCCACGGCGGAAGCGATGGTCGCCGGCAAGAAGGCCGGCCTGGACCTGGAGGTGCTGCTGGATGTCATCAACAACAGCTCAGGGGTCAGCTTCGCCTCGCTGAACAGATTCCCGAAGATCATCAAGGGGGACTACCTAAAGGGCGGCCTCACCAACGCCCTGATGATGAAGGACGTGCTGGCCTACGTTGAGTTGGCCGGAGACCTCGGGGTGGCAAGCCCGAATTCCGCGGGGCCGCTGGCGAGCTTCGGCCTGGCCAACGCCCTCGGCTACGCCGACCTGATCAGCAACACCGTGGTCGACGCCATCGGAGATGTGTCCGGCGGCGTGCGGCTCTTCGACCCGGTGCCGGTAGGCGACGAAGTGCCGGACGCAAAAAAGGAGCAGCCATGAGGATCATCAACGGACCCGGGCAGGACGGCACGGCAGGCAAAGCCGGCTCGCAGTTCAGCGGCACTGCTTTCCCGTACCTGACGATGTCATCCACGGACGGCGTCACCATCAACACGGTCAACTTCACCCCGGGCGCCAGGACGTACTGGCACCATCACGAAAACGGCCAGATCCTCCAGGTCCTTGCGGGGCGCGGCCTGATCCAGGCAGAAGGGGAGGACAACCCTCGCGTGCTCAACGCCGGCGACACCGTGTGGTGCCCGCCAGGGGAACGCCACTGGCACGGGGCCGCAGCGGACTCATTCATGACGCACACCGCGATCTCCCTGGGCCAGACCCACTGGGCCGAACCCGTCGAGGAATCCGACTACACCACGATCCCAGAGCTTCGAAAGGAATAACCATGGACACTAACGACACCCACGCCACCACATACGAAGAGGGCCTGGCGGTGCGCAAGGAGGTCCTTGGCGCGAGCCACGTGGAGCGCTCCCTCGGGCAGGTATCCGAATTCAGCCGACCCATCCAGGAACTGGTTACCGAATACTGCTGGGGCGCCGTCTGGACCCGCGAAGGCCTTGACCGCCGCAGTCGCAGCATGATCAACCTTGCGATGCTCACCGCCCTGAACCGGCCCCACGAACTCGGAGTCCACGTCCGCGGCGCCATCAACAACGGCGTCTCGGAGCAGGAAATCCAGGAGGTCCTGATGCAGACAGCCATCTATGTCGGCGTCCCCGCGGCTTTAGATTCGTTCCGGATCGCCGAGAAAGTGCTTAATGAGATGAAGGTAAGCCCGACGCCATGACCACGATCGCATTTATCGGCCTGGGCAACATGGGCACCCCGATGGCGCAGCGACTGCTCGCGGCAGGCCTCAACGTAAGGGGGTTCGACCTCTCCGAACAGGCCATGACCAAGCTGGCGGAGGCAGGCGGCATCAGCTGCATCTCCCCGGCGGAAGCCGTGACGGGTGCGTCCACCGTCATCCTGATGCTGCCCAACTCCGACGTCGTTGAAGGCGTCATCACAAACCCCGAAGTGAATGCCGAACTGGCCGCCAACACTCTGGTTATGGACATGAGCTCGAGCGAGCCGCTTCGCAGCAGGGCCCTCGAGCAACGGCTGCGGCAAGAAGGGATCCGTTTCGTCGACGCCCCGGTATCTGGAGGCGTGAAGGGGGCGGAAAATGGGGTGCTGACCGTCATGGCAGGTGGATCGGACGAAGACCTGGCGGAGGCAGCCTTCATTCTGGAGTGTTTCGGGACCGTCAAGCGTGCCGGGCAAGTAGGGGCAGGGCACGCCGCGAAGGCACTGAACAACCTCATGTCCGCCACCCACCTGCTGGTCAGCAGCGAGGCAATCCTAGCCGGGCAGAGCTTCGGCGTGGATCCAGAGCTCCTGCTGCAGATCGTCAACGGCTCCAGCGGCAAGAGCGGCTCGACCGAGAACAAATGGCCCAACTTCATCCTCCCCGGCACTTTCGACTCCGGCTTCGCGCTGAAGCTGATGCTCAAGGACATGAGGATTGCGGTGGACCTCGCCGACCAGGTCCACGCCGCGTCGAGGCTCAGCCACGCCGCGGTTCTGCTCTGGGAAGAAGCGGCTGCACAACTGCCCGACAACGCCGACCACACAGAAATAGCCCGGTGGGTGGCCGCGACTTCACAAGAGTCCGCCGTCAGCCACAGGTAGGATTGCTGAGATCCGCGCGCAGGAAGAAGGAGCACGATGACCGTGACCAATTCATTGGCCGACTCATGGGCGTCCGAGCCGCTGGGACGCGTGGCCGCGCCAGTGCGCGAGCAAGTTGCCGACCGGCTCCGGAGCGCCATCACCGGGCTTCAGCTCAAACCCGGGCAGCGCCTCGTGGAGCGGGAGCTGATGGAGCAGCTCGGCGTCTCCCGGACCACCATCCGGGAAGCGATCCGGGAGCTTTCCTCCGAGGGGCTCGTGACTGTTGTTCCGCAGAAAGGCGCAATCGTCAGCAGGCCCACGCGCTCGGAAGCCGAGGACCTCTACGAGGTGCGCGCCACCCTGGAGTCACTCATTGTCCAGCGGTTCATCGAACGGGGGACTGACCCGGAGATTGGTGATCTTCAGAGGGCTACTGCGCACTACCGGAAGGTGACGGAAGAGCACAGCGATGACATGCGTGGGGTGCTCGCGGCCAAGGACGGCATCTACGCAGTGCTGATCGCGGGCGCCCGCAGCGAACCGTTGCGTCAGCTCATCGAGCAGATCCAGGCCCGCGTGCACGTACTGCGAGCGGCGTCCCTCTCACACCCCGGCCGTGCCATGGAAGCGGTGGAAGAGATGGAAGCCATCGCCGCGGCGGTAGCCAAACGGGACGCCCCGCTGGCCACTGCCCTCTACGCGGCCCACGTCCGGCGTGCTGCACGCACGGCCCTCGCCGACTTCGACGACTAACCCCACTAACACCACAGCAACACCGCGGCAACGAGAGTTGCTCCGCCATGCCCGAAAACGGTCCAGCCAAGGTAACCCGCTGGCCGTGCGACCCCTCCCAGTGAAGGAAAAACCATGGAGCTGACAGCCCGCCAGCAGCAAATCAAACAAGACTTCATCAGCATCCGCGGAACGTGGGGCGACTCGTGGGAGGCTATCCTGGCGCTCAGCCCCGAGTTCCTCGCCGGGTACCTGTCCATGTCCTCCGTTCCCTGGAAGAAGAACCACCTGGAAGACAAGGTCAAGGAATTCATCTACATTGCCGTGGACAGCGCGGCCACGCACATGTACCTCGCGGGCGTTCGGCAGCATGTCCGGGCCGCCTTGCGGTTCGGCGCTACGTCGGCGGAGATCATGGAGGTGGTGGAACTGGCCAGCACCCTCGGCGTGCACGCCATGAATGTCGGAGTGCCGATTCTCTGCGAGGTCCTGGATGAAACCGGGGCGCGCCCGGCCAAGCAGCCCCTGACCGAGTACCAGGAACGGGTCAAGGCGGAATTCACCCAGAACCGCGGCTACTGGAACAAAACTTGGGACGACACCCTGGAACTCGACCCGGAATACCTTGAGGCGTACACCGAGTTCTCCTCCGCGTCCTGGAAGTACGGGCCGCTGGAGCCCAAAGTCAAGGAATTCATCTACATCGCCTTCGACATTGCCGCCACCCACCTCTACGAGCGCGGCACCAAACTGCACATGGAGAACGCGCTCCGCTACGGCGCCACGGTCGAGGAGATCCTAGAGGTCATGGAAATCGTGAGCGTCATCGGCATCCATGCGGCCACCACCGCGGCCCCGATCATCCTCGAAGAAGTCGTCGCGTTCGAAGCGGAAAAGGCAGCCCTGTGAGTGTCGCTGCACAGCCCACCGTTACTGCGGAGCGCGAGAGCGAGCTGCTCGCTTCTGTTCCGACCGGACTGCTGATCAACGGCGAGTGGCGCCCGGCGGCGTCCGGTAAGACGTTCGACGTCGAGGACCCCGCCACCGGGAAGGTCCTGCTGAGCATCGCTGACGCGGGCCCGGAGGACGGCAGGGCCGCCCTGGATGCGGCCGCTGCCGCGCAGGATTCCTGGGCGCAGGTCCCGGCCCGTGAACGCGGCGAGATCCTGCGCCGCGCCTTCGAGATGGTCACCGCCCGTGCGGAGGACTTCGCGCTGCTGATGACGATGGAGATGGGCAAGCCGCTGGCCGAGGCCCGCGGCGAGGTTACCTACGGTGCCGAGTTCCTGCGCTGGTTCTCCGAGGAAGCCGTCCGCGCGTTCGGCCGCTACTCGGTTTCCCCGGACGGCAAATCCCGGCTCCTGGTCACTAAGAAGCCTGTGGGCCCGTGCCTGCTGATCACCCCGTGGAACTTCCCGCTGGCCATGGCCACCCGGAAGATCGCCCCCGCGGTGGCCGCCGGCTGCACCATGGTCCTCAAGTCCGCGAACCTGACGCCGCTGACCTCGCAGCTGTTCGCGGCCGTGATGCAGGAAGCCGGCCTGCCCGCCGGTGTCCTGAACGTCATCCCGACCTCGACGGCCGGTGCCACCACCGGGCCTTTGATCAAGGACTCCCGGCTGCGGAAGCTCTCCTTCACCGGCTCCACCGAGGTGGGCCGCCGGCTGCTCTCGGACGCCTCCGAGACGGTGCTGCGGACCTCGATGGAGCTTGGCGGGAACGCCCCGTTCGTGGTCTTCGAGGACGCCGACATTGACGCCGCCGTCGCCGGGGCGATGCTGGCGAAGCTGCGGAACATGGGCGAGGCCTGCACCGCGGCGAACCGGTTCATTGTGCACGAGTCCGTCGCGGCCGAGTTCGCGGAGAAGTTCGCCGCGAAGATGGCGGAGATGACCACCGCCCGCGGCACCGAGCCCGAGTCCAAGGTCGGTCCGCTGATCGATGCGAAGAGCCGGGACAAGGTCCACGAGCTCGTCACCGATGCCGTGAACTCCGGTGCGGTGGCTGTCGCCGGCGGCGGGCCGGTGGACGGGCCGGGCTACTTCTACGAGCCCACCATCCTCACCGGCGTCACCGAGGGCACCCGGATCCTGTCCGAGGAAATCTTCGGACCCGTCGCGCCGATCATCACCTTCTCCACCGAGGACGACGCGATCCGGCTGGCGAACAACACCGAATATGGCCTGGTCGCCTACGTCTTCACCAAGGACCTGAACCGCGGCATCCGGATGGGCGAACGCCTCGAGACCGGCATGCTGGGCCTGAACGCCGGCGTCGTGTCCAACGCGGCTGCACCGTTCGGCGGTGTCAAGCAGTCCGGCCTGGGCCGCGAAGGCGGCCTCGAAGGCATCGAGGAGTACCTCTACACCCAGTACATCGGCATCGCCGACCCCTACGCAGGCTAAGGGCGGGAGATGTTCATCAGCTTGGAAGACGCCGCTGAGGTGGGTACCGCTGCCTTGAGGAGGGTGGGGCTGTCCGCTCCGGATACAGACATCACCCTCCGGCACCTTGTCGACTGTGAACTGAGGGGATTGTCGTTCAGCGGACTGGCCCGGATCCTCAGCATCAGTGAGCGGTCGGCTGTGAAGCCCATAGGTACGAAGGACATCAGAATCACGCGGCAGACACCTTTATCAGCCCAGCTGGATGGCGGGGACAGACTCGGCTACGTCGTAGCGCAACAAGCCGTGGAGATCGCCATCGGCAAGGCCACGGACGTGGGCCTGGCAGTCGTCGGAGCGAACAATACCTGGTACACGGGGATGCTGTCCTATTACGCGGAGATGATCACGGCCCGAGGGCTCGTGGCCGTCATCGCCTCGAATGCCTCCCCCTGGGTGGCGCCCTTCGGCGGGACAGAAGGCCGGTTCGGCACGAACCCCTTTTGCCTCGGGTTTCCCAGCACCTCAACGCCAGTGATCTGGGACATCGGGGTCTCGGAAATCATTCATGCCCAAGCCGTCCTCGCTCAGCGACAGGGACAACAACTGCCACCCGGTGTCGCCTATGACTCTGACGGTCAACTTACGACAGATCCGGCACGAGCCATGGTCGGAGCCTTTACAGCGTGGGGCGGACACAAGGGTAGCGGTCTCGGCGTGAGCATCCAATTGCTGGGAATTCTGGCCGGCTCGCCGGTCTTCCCGGAGCAGTTGGAGGACTTCGGTTTCTTTGTCCTCGCCATGCAGCCCGACCTGCTGACCCCAAGGGAAGAATTCGCGAAGAAGGTCTCGGCGTTTTCCGAGGCAATGCGGAAAACCCGGCGGGCGGATGAGGAGGTGCCCGTCCGGATGCCCTTCGAACGGTCGGCCGCCCGGCGGGCCGAGCAGCTCGTCGCCGGTGGGTTCAACGTCAACGCTGCGGTTCTTGCCGCCGTAAGGGTCCTTGCGCAGAAGGATTAATGGGCAGGAACAGCCGGGGAACAAGGCGGTGCCATGCAGCTTCCGGAAGGGCCTGACGCCTTCCAAGAGCTGCACCTTTACCCGCGGTCACCACGTCCAGCCGCGCAGTTGGTAGCCTACGTCCACCGCTCACGTCATCGCCCTCGCACTGGAGACAGCGCCATACTAGGCCGGAGTCCATCCCGCCGTCTTGCCGGCCCATGTATCGGTGGCTTCCGCCGTCGGGGATGTTGCCGAAAAAAAGTGGACTTAATAGTCCTAAATTGTGCAAGAATAGCTGAATGATGCCGACTGGCTGGGTGGATGGATGAGGACATACTTTACGGACGTCTTGGCCCGCGAGAGGGCTTGTCTGGCTGGAGTCAATGACAGAACGATGCTTGCCGAATGGCGTCGTGGCGTCGTCAAGGAGCTCATGACCCCGCAGTCGCCTTACGTGCTGGCGTTGCGACAGACAGGGAATGTGCGCGACCGCGCCGACTTCCTCGATCGGTGGCGCGAGCTCATCTCCGAGACGGTGGATCGTTTGGTGCAGTCCGGCGCCACAGGTGACACACTCTGCTCTTCCGCGAAGCGCCCGAACTGCGATGTCGACGCTCAGAAGACTGCTGTGCTGATTCTTGCGGCGCTTCATGGAGGCAGCACCCTGAGTCTGCTTGCACGAGACCCTCGGCCTCTCAACGCTGCTCTCGACCTGGCGCTCGCGTGGGCAGATCAGGACAACAGCATCGCAAAAACGGGAACGAGCATCTCGGCAAGTAAAATAGTGTGATGACAACCCTTGACTCGCGCAATGGCAGGCGCCTGACGGCGCGTGGTGAAAAGACGAGGGCAAGGATCGTGGCTGCAGCGGCCGATCTGATGAATGTCCAGGGAGTCGGAGCTACCACGCTCGACGACGTGATATTGGCAAGTGGAGTGAGCAAGTCGCAGTTATACCACCACTTCGCAGGCAAGGATGCGCTCGTGCGGGCCGTTGTCGACCATGTAGGAGAACGCATCATCCAGCGTGAACGCGATGCCCTGGGTCATGTCTCGACGATCCAAGGCCTGCGACGCTGGCGCGATGCGTTGGTACAGAACAACGCCCTAAGGCATGGCGCCTATGGCTGTGCGCTCGGCTCACTGGCCTCCGAGGTCTCCGATCAAGACGATGCCGCCCGCCGGGCCGCATCTCAACTCTTCATCGAATGGCAGGAGCTCCTGGCAGGCGTGTTGCACAGGCTTCAGGACGGTGGTGCGCTTCCGCCCGAGGCCTCGATCGACCAGCTTGCGACAGGACTCATGGGCGCCCTCCAAGGCGGGTACATGCTGGCCCAGACTGCGCGCGATGTCACCCCGATGGCAACATCAATCGACATGGCGCTAGCGCATATCGAGAACCTTCAGAAGCACGAAGTCGGGCAGCGACAGCGTCCCACTATCGAACAAGTGCAATGACACCGCTGCGACCCATCCCGTTCGAGGAACGCGTTCCGCGACCGTCCGTGCGGAAAGTGCCGGGCCCGAATCGGTAGCGTGCCCGGCGCATCCGCGTCATGTTCGGCGCAGGGCATCGAGTGCCGCGATCATGTCTGACGGTTCGGCCCGCTTGGTGTAGTCGCTGTCCACGAACGCCCACGAGACGTCCCCGTTTTGTCCGACCACGTACGAAGCCGGAATCACGAGCGTGCGATCATGTCCACGGTTCGTGCGAATGAGGTCGTGGCCGCGGCTCTCGTAGATGGCGGCGAGTTCAGCCGGGATGTCGAAAGACAAGCCATAGTCCTGGGCAACGGTCGTGCCGACATCGCTCAGGACATCGAAGGTGAGGTCGTACTTCTCGGTAACCGACAGTGATTCGTCGGGTATCTGGGGCGAGATCGCCACGAGACGAGCGCCGCGGGCCTCGAACTCGCTGATGTTCGCCTGCAGGCTGCGCAGTTCGAGATTGCAGTACGGGCACCAGCTGCCTCGATAGAAACTCAAGACGACGGGTCCATCACGCAGCAGATCGTTGAGGGTCACCGTGTCTCCGGTCGCATTCGGAAGCGAGAAACCGGGCGCGAAGTCGCCGACGTTCGTCGCCCGCTCCGCCTGGCCGGTGTCGAAGAGCTCCTTCGCCGCACGATCCATGACCTCCGCCTCATCGGCCGGGCGTTTAGCACGCCCCTCCTTGTAGATGCGCTGAAGGTCGTCTCTCAGATTCATGTCACTCCTTTGTACGGCGTTGGCATCCACGACCGCCTGGCGTGGATGACGGGGGTACCACGGTCAGCCGTTGTAATCCCAGTCTCAAATATGCAGATCACCGTCCCGCGCAGCGGCCAAGAGGCCGTGCACATCCTCCGCGCACGATCCGCACGCAGCATGATGTGACGCCAATCCCGGATAGTACTTGGCAGCATCGGACTCCGGTCGCCAGTAGGCCGACGTGGACGTGAAGAACAGCCATCGCCGCATCACTACCGATGTCATGCGGGTCACTATCCAGGAACTGCTCGAACCGCTCCCATCACCCGGTCCTGACCATCCCCCTCTACCTGTTGGTCATTAGCTTGGGTAGTCGTCGGCTCCCGTTCCAGATATCCGTTAGCGGTCAGGTAGGCGCGGATCTTACGGCGTGCCTCGAAAACGGTCTTGTAGATCGCGCCCCGATTCGATCCAGACTGAGACACCATCGCGTCCATCGGGACACCGTTGACGACGATCGCGATGAAGAAGTGTCGCTGGTGATCGGTTAATGTCTCGTTCACTGCCCGCTGCACGGCCGTGATCAGTTCCCGTTGCTGTGTCAGCGCGAGCGGGTCGGCAGCGAACCGTGCAGGGAGTCGTTCCCAGTCGTCGACGTCCAGAGACACAGGTGGTCTGCGCGAAAAGTGGCGGCCCAGTTTGTTGGAGACCTCCAGCGCGACAAAGCGGTACGCCCAGGTCGTGAATCGGCTCTCCCCGCGAAACGTCTCGAGCTTTCCGAGCAAGGAAACCATCGCATCGTTGGCTGCCTGATGTGCAAGGTCCTCGAGTTCCGGCCCACCAATGTGGAAAGCGGGCCCACGCCGATACGTCTCATGCATGGCGACCCTCAGTAACATCTCGTGCAAGCGGGACAACGCCGCGTCCCGTTTGGTGGCGGCATCGTCGAGGGCAGTCAGCCAGGATGATGAGTCAATATCCATATCGGTAAGTCCAAATTCGGTGAGTGGGCCGGCGCATATCTGTCGTCGGTGGTTCAGCATCGGCGCAGTCTGCTCTGAGGCTGATGGCTCCTGCGTACTCCGTATTCGAGTCGCGGTGGGTGGTTGGACAGATGAATTCGGTCGATGTCCACCACGATAATAGAACTATTTAGTCCAGCTTAGGACGTCGTGACGTCGTTCGGCAAGCAGGCGTACTGCCCGGAGTCCGTGACCGTTTCATTGTGATTTCATCACAAATGAGTACCCAACTCAGTCCACGAGCATCGACCATCACCCCATCTTCAGCAGACCTTCAACATCCCAGCTCTGGACTAAAAGGTCCTATTTGCGGTAGAACTGTAAAAGTGCTTCGACAGCCGATTCGAGCACCAGCAGTCTGCCTCTGGCGCGGCCGGAGTCACCGAACAGCACGGGAGTCACGATGTCTACGAACCGCTTTCTCAGCGACGCCATCAACGCCAGCGCGGAGACCGCAGAGGACCGCGTCAAGCTGACCGACATGGTCGCCGAAGCTGCGACCGACGCGCCGGCGGCTACAACAGGCGAAGACGGGCCCAGCGATGCTTCGATCCTGAACTTCGCGCTCAACCTTGAGTACCTTGAAGCCGAGTTCTACCTTCGTGGCGCAACGGGGCAGGGACTTCCCGACGACATGGTGGGAGGGGTGGGGACGCCGGGTCAAGTTTCCGGCGGCCGGCAGGTCGATTTCCGGAGTCCCTTGATCAAGAACATTGCCCGTGAGATCGCCATGGACGAGCGAGCCCATGTCGCGTTCCTCCGCGGCGCACTCGGTAACGCGGCCGTTGCGCGCCCACGGATCTCTCTCGATCACAGCTTTACCGCGGCCGCGCTGGCTGCCGGCTTGATCAAGCCCGGAGAGACCTTCGACGCCTACGCGAACGACCGCAACTTCCTCTTCGCTGCTTTCCTCTTCGAAGACGTGGGAGTCACCGCTTTCAAGGGTGCGGCACCGTTCATCTCCAACAAGACCTATCTGGACGCAGCAGCAGGCCTGCTGGCCACCGAGGCCTACCACGCCGGAATCGTGCGCGCCACGCTGTTCAACGAAGGACTCGCGGACGATTCCGTGTTCGACGTCGTGCACAAGATCTCCGCGGTTCGCAACGCAGTGAGCGGCCCAGCCGAGGATGATCAGGACCTCGGCACCAAGGACGCAGCCAACCTCGTTCCCACCGACGAATACGGCCGGGCATTCGGACGGAGCACAGCGGAGATCCTCAACATCGTCTACCTCGACGCCCAAGCGGGAAGCGCCGGAGGCTTCTACCCGGATGGGCTCAACGGAGACATCGTTCACGGCACCGGACCAACCGCGGACTGATTGTGTGCCATCGCCAATCAGCAGTGCCGAACACACCCTTCGAAGGGAGCATCCCATGTCCGGAGCTGAGGAACCTACCGTCAAGAACGGCGACCGCATTGACGCACGCGACATAGCGGAGGCCCTGACAAGAGCACCATTCACCTACACCGACGAGGCAACGCAGGTGTTCACTCGTGATGGTCGCACGACCTACACCGAGAATGCGAGCCCTACATCCGGAGAGTGGGGAGTAGACGATCAGGGACAGTTCTGGTCCTTCTGGCCACCGACCTATCACGCTACCTACGACCTCTTTTGGATTACAGATGCCGATGGTGAGGTCGTCGGCGTCCGGTTCGCCGAACTCAATCGCGGAGCGACGTCCGAAGGACGATACGCGCACCAGCTCACCTCAAGCCGGGATGAGGCTCACCAGTAGCAGCCTGCACGCCAGAGACCAGACGCGTCTTTGACCCGGGCGCGCGATCCACGTTCTAGTAACCGCTCAGAGAAAGAAGGGACCACATGTCCGCCACCGAGTACCGCAAAGATCCAGAGAAGGTTGCGAAACTCACCCCAGATCAGTACGAGGTCACCCAACAGGCGGCCACCGAACCCGCGTTCCGCAACGCGTTCTGGAACAACCACGATACCGGTCTGTACGTCGACATCGTCTCCGGCGAGCCACTCTTCGCATCGATCAACAAATTCGACAGCCATACCGGATGGCCCAGCTTCACCGTCCCCATCGACCCGGACAACGTTGTGCTGAACGAAGACCGCAGCTACGGCATCGTCCGTACCGAAGTGCGCTCCAAGCATGGCGACAGCCACCTCGGCCACCTGTTCGATGACGGACCAACCGCGGAAGGCGGCCTCCGTTTCTGCATCAATTCGGCAGCATTGCGGTTCGTCCCTCTGGACCAGCTCGAGACCGCCGGTTATGGGCAGTTTCTCAGTCTCTTCACCACGGAGGCAGCATCATGAGCCGCGACCGGGCCATTTTGGCCAGCGGGTGTTTCTGGGGCGCGCAGGAGCTGCTCCGGAAGAAGCCGGGCGTGATCTCCACCGTCGCCGGCTATTCCGGTGGCAACACACCGAATGCCACTTACCGAAACCACGGCGATCATGCTGAAAGCGTGGAGATCGTTTTCGACCCCGACATCATCTCGTTTCGGGATCTGCTCGAGTTCTTCTTCCAGATCCACAATCCCTCGACTCTGGACCGGCAGGGCAACGACGTCGGCCGCAGTTACCGGTCAGCGATCCTCTACACCAGTGATGAGCAGAAGGAGGTCGCGCTGGACACCATCAAGGACGTCGACGCGTCCGGGCTTTGGCCAGGGAAAGTCGTCACCGAGGTGGAACCAGCCGGAGATTTCTGGGAGGCAGAAGAGGAGCACCAGGACTACCTGCAGAAGTACCCCGACGGCTACACCTGTCACTACGTCCGCCCTGGTTGGAAGCTCCCGCACCGCGAGGACCAGACCGCGTTAACCCGGTAGTCGGCGAGAGACTTGCTGATCCGCTGAAAGGAGAAAAGATGGCAGTTTTCGGAGGTCGCCGCGGCGACGACAACCCTGGGCTCCCGCCTGGGCAACACCTGACGGCGTCATTCCCCGTGCTGTCGGCAGGCTCGACCCCGTCGATCGATACGGAGGACTGGGAGTTCTTCATCAAAACCGAAACAGGACAGACCCATCGGTGGAGTTGGGACAAATTCCTCGCCCTCCCTTCCGAGGACATTACCGTCGATATCCATTGCGTGACCAGCTGGTCAAAGTTCGGCACCCGATGGCGGGGCGTGTCACTGGACACCTTGTTCGGTGAGGTCGAGACGGGTTTTGATTTCGTGATGGCGCACTCGTACGGCGGTTACACCACCAACCTCCCACTTGAGGAACTTCTCGACGGAAAGGCCTGGATCGCCTACGAGTACGGAGGCAGCGAGCTTGACCCCGAACACGGCGGCCCGGCACGTCTCCTGGTGCCTCATCTCTATTTTTGGAAGAGCGCCAAATGGGTGCGGGGACTTGTCATGCAGAGCGAAGACAACCCAGGCTTCTGGGAAGAGTACGGCTACAACCTGCACGGGGACCCTTGGCGGGAAGAGCGCTACGCGTGACCAGCCGGGCCGTCGGCTGGCTCACCGGCAGTCTCACGAGTGCACACCCATTGACCGCCTCTGCGCGCAGCACCACCTTAACAGTGCCCGGATGGCCAGGTAACGATGCGGGGCAGCACGTCGATGTTAGGCTCACCGCGCCGGACGGGTATCAGGCTGTCCGCTCATACTCCATCGCCAGTGCTGGCGTAGGTGAGGAGATCGAACTAGCCATCGACCGGTTGCCAGACGGTGAAGTCTCCCCATTCCTCGTCGACGACCTCGAACTCGGTGACACGGTCGAGCTCCGGGGCCCACTGGGTGGTTGGTTCGTGTGGCGGCCGGAACAGACCCAACCGGTCCAACTGATCGCTGGCGGCTCCGGTGTCGTGCCGTTCGTCGCGATGACCCGCGCTCACGCCAGCGTCGGCAGCACCGTGCCTATGCAGCTTCTCTATTCGCTGCGGACGCCGGAGGACGCGTTCTTCCGCGACGAGCTCTCCCAACCCACAGCAACCGTTCGAACGACGTGGCATTACACCGGTGCTGTGCCGCCGGGTTGGTCTCGCTCAGCCGGGCGGCTGACGGTTGAGGACCTGCAAAGGGAGACACTTCCCCCGGAAAAGGCCCCGCTGACCTATATTTGCGGCCCCACTGGATTCGTCGAAGCCGTCTCCCGTGCCCTAATCAGCCTCGGGCACGCACCCGAGGCCATCCGCACCGAGCGATTCGGAGGAACCTGATGGACCACCTTGACGGCAATGTCCTCGCTGGACCGACCACCGATCTTTTCGCCTTCGAACCGACAACGGCCCAGGGCCAATGCCAGTCCTGCGCCGACATCGCCGCGTTGGGACAAGCGATGGTGTATGGCCAGCCCATGGGCTTCGTCGCGCGCTGTCGCAACTGCGACAACGTCCTCCTCGTCGTCGTCGAACACGCTGGACAGAAATCTCTCAACATGCGAGGGCTCCGCTGGTTGCGGGTTGCGGACCCCGTCGAGCACAACCGCATCTAAACCCATCAGTAGAAGGAGTTCCCGGTGCGCCAGACCATCATCAACGCTCCGGTCCCGCCGGCTACACAGCCGGGAGTTACACCGGCCGCGCCAACCTCGATCCGCTACTCCTCGCAAGCTCAGTTGACGCCGGCGGCGCGCTGGTCAAGACCATTGAGGTCGAGAATTTTTCCGGGTTTCCGGACGGCGTCCTGGGCCGCTGACCTCGTGGTCAACATCAAAGCCCAAGCCGAAAGGTTTGGCACCGAGGCTGTTCTGGACGATGTCGTGGACCTTCAACTTGAAGGCGATGTCAAGCCCGTCATCCTTGGCAAGGGTGATGTGTACGGAGTTCTCTCGCTGATCTTCGCGACCGGTTCTGCGTACCGCAAGCTCGCGCGCGAATTCTCCGCGGGCCTCGGCGAGCAGCAACTATGCCAGGTTCTCGCTGAGCACGGTGCCCATTGCTACTGTGCGCCCGTTCAGTTTTCGCTGCCCTCGGCGGGGTGAAGCGGCCGATGTTGTTGTTTCCGTTCTGGCTCCTTGTCCTGGTCTTCCTCGCCGCGGTCGGCGCGATCTGGGTCGCCGGCATTCAACTCAGTCGCTACACCGACGTTCTGGCCGAACGTTTACATCTCGGTGCGGCACTCGGCGGCCTGATCCTTCTCGCCATCACCACAAACCTTCCCGAGCTGGCAATAACCGTCAGCGCCGCGATCCAAGGTGATCTCTCGATCGCTGTCGGCAACATCCTCGGCGGCATCGCCATCCAGACCGCAGTGCTGGCATTTCTTGACCTGGTCGGGGTACGCGGCGCTAAATCGCTGACCTACCGGGCCGGGTCGCTATCGCTCATCGTCGAAGCAGCGCTCGTCATCGCGATCCTGTCCGTCGTCATCGCCGGCAGCCAGATGCCAGCGGACCTCATATTCTTCCGTCTTACCCCAGACACCGTTCTCATCGCAGCGATCTGGGTCACCGGCCTCTTGCTGGTCAATCGCGCCGGGAGAGGCATGTCGTGGTACGACGACGGCCACGCGCCCGGCTCCCAACCTGAACCGATGGGACACAGCCGTGCGATGCAGGAAGAGATCGCAACCTCAACCGGCACCAGCACTGCCAAGGCAGCCGCGATTTTCATCGGCGCGGCGCTCCTCACCCTCGTAGCCGGCATCGCGCTCGAACGCAGCGGAAGCGCCATGGCCGACCAGTCCGGCCTTTCCGGCATCCTCTTCGGAGCCACAGTACTGGCTCTTGCCACGTCCCTTCCCGAGATCTCGACGGGGCTCGCCGCAGTCAAGATGGGAGACTTCAAACTCGCCGTCAGCGACATCTTCGGCGGCAACGCATTCCTGCCCGTGCTGTTCCTCCTCGCGACCGCCATCTCAGGGAAGGCTGTCTTGCCCTCAGCGCAGGCTACCGATATCTACCTCACCGCACTGGCCATCCTGCTCACCCTCGTATACCTGCTGGGGATCGCGTTTCGCCCCCGCCGGAAAGTCTTCGGAATGGGAATCGACTCGCTGCTCGTCCTCATCCTCTACGCGGTCGGCACGGCCGGACTCTTCGCAATCAGCAGAACTTGACCGCGTCAGGGACTCTCGAGCGCCGCCCTTGACGACCTCACAGCCCACATCTCTCCGAAGGACCCACCCCCTACCTACGAGCAGCCTGAGTCAACGCTCGAACTGCGCCAGCGACACTTCGATGCGATATCAGAAGGACGTCCGTTTCGCTCTGGTTATCTGATCTCCACCCGAACACGTGGGCACAACTCAGGTCTCCCGACTTCCGCGAACACGTATTTCATCGGGGTCTTCGGCGCGGATACTTGTCAGAAAGGCAACGTCCTCAAGCTCAATCCTTGCTGCGAGCTTAAATACTTCGTCAACAAGCCTGGATGGAATAATCACGGCCGCCGCGGCGTCGGCATAGACGAAATCGCCTGGGAGAACGGTCACACCCCCAACAACCACGGGCACGTTCGCAGCGATGGGCATCAGATCAGCCGTACCCGCCTTCACGGTCTCGCCGGTGCAGTAGAAAACAGGCTCATACCGTTCGAGCTCACCAAAATCCCGAAGCCGTCCGTCTGTGAGAAGCCCCGCAAGTTTCAGATTCTGTAGCCGCGAAAACTTCGTCCCACCACCGACGGAGATATCAGGCAGGCCGCCGCTGTCCAGCACCAACACTATCCCCTCCGGATCAGTGGGAACCGCCTCATAGAAGAGGCGCCCGAAACTGTTCACCTGTGCGTCAAAAACATCCTGCCGAAACGGAACAAACCGGATGGTGACAGCCCTCCCGCACAATACGCGCCCCGGTGTGGGCGATACCAGATCGAGAACATGCGCCCTATGTGTCGAGACGCGGCCGAGCGCATCCGTCAGCGATGCCGCGGATACGCCGCCCTTCCGCGGACCGTTAAGATCGGTCACCGTCCGGTCCGCCTCACGTCGTTCGGCGCCACTTTGTCCAGCACCGGTACAGCCTCCTGGGCAAGTTTCAACCTAGTCCAGACATTTGTATAGATATCCACAGCAGCGGATTCAGCGACAGACTTGTCATTAAAAAATCGGGCGATCGCTCGTGATGTTCAGCGAAAGCGGACACGTCGAATGCCGTGAGCGCCTCCGTGTATGCGAGAGCCGCGCCCCGTCTTCAGCGAACATAGTGCTCTCTCGCCAGCTCGCAAGGTGAGCTGGCCTTGGCCGGGTTCAGACCCATATTCCGCGCGACGGCAGTATGCAAAATCAAGCCGCCGTGCGAACACGGATTCAACGGAGCCACATGAAGCCGCCACCCCGCCCGCAGACATAGTGCAACGGCACGGATGATTGTCAGAGCAGTTTCCTTCCGCGTCACGAGGGCTTACCAGGTGCTCACTCAGGATCGAGGTTCCGTTGAACGCGTTGATCCTTCCAGCAACCCACTCCGCCGCCATGAACGTCCCGTCACCGACCTGTGACACGCACAGCTTGATGAGTGAGCTTTCGGTGCGAGCCAGCCCCTGCGGGAGGGCTTCGCCCGAAACCTCGGTCGTATAGGCCGCCGCCTTCCACGCTTCCGGAAGAGCCTTGTCCAGAAGGGAAACGCGTCCCTACCCGAGTACGTCATTCCGGCGCAGACTTATTGTTCTGAACGGCTACGTTTTTGCGAACCTCGCGCATGTCGAGGCGCTTAACGGACTCTACGACCTGCGCGAGGGCCGTGGCCGGAAGAGCGCCCGGCTGGCTGAAAACGAGGATCCCCTCACGAAACGCCATCAGAGTCGGAATCGCCGCGATCCCAGCGGCCGCCGCAATGCGTTCCGCGGCCTCGGTGTCGAGCTTGCCGTGAACGATGTCAGGATTAACTTCTGCAGATCGTTCAAAGATCGGGGCGAACTGCTGGCAAGGGCCGCACCACGTGGCCCAAAAATCAACGAGGACTATGTCGTTGTCCCTAATAGTGGTCTCGAAATTGTCGTCCGTGAGCTCGACGGTTGTCATAATGTTCCTCTCTTCGATACATCTGTCATACAAGCGGTCTTCACGTTTGTTGGATGTGAAATCGGGTGTAAGTTCAGCCCGCGCCTCGCGCCGCTGCTGCCCCGGGACGGCCAAATCAAGAACATCGGCATACTCGGGATGGGCAATAACGAATTCTGCGGCGAACGGGCAGGTGATAGTGACGGTCGCTCCCTGCGCCCGAAGCCTGTCGAAGATGCCGCTGAGGAGCCTTGCAGGGATCCCCTTACCCCGGTGCTCGGGGAACACAGAGGTCGCCAGCAGTGCGACTCCATTGGCCGCTTTGCTGTAAATGGCGCCAGCGACGATTTCACCTCCCAATACGGCTTCATAGATGCTGAGAGCACTGTTTTCGATGATGATGAGATCTTCCGGACCGGACGCGGTGGAAAGATCCACGTCCGCACCCTCCTCCTCTGTGCCGGTCAGGGTGGTGACGCTGCTCTCATCCGTTCCTGCCATGCTGGCTCCTAGTCGTTCGGCTTGCGGGCGTGTCCGGGGGCACCCGACCACCCGGATGACGTGTTCTTCTACGTGGCGGTGTCGCCGAGGTCCCAGATGGCGCCTGTCCGATCGCCGTACCTGCTGACGAATCGGTCGCGAGGCCGGCACCGGTGCGTTCAGGACCCTGGCTACGGATCCACCCTGCATAGCAGTGTCGGTGTCGGCACCCCTTGGCCGGTAGACCTGAACACACGACGCACTCGCTCTGATCGTGTTGGCCGTCTCGTCGAGCTGGTCGGGAGTACGGGCGAGAAGAATTACATAGGCTCCGGCTGGGCAAGCCCGGTCGCGATCGCTGCGCCGATGCCCCGGCCAGCGCCGGTGATCAGTGCGGTCTTGCCAGCAAGACCAGCTGTCATGATTGAAGGTTCCTTTCACGCGATGTGTAGCACGGCCTACCAGGACCACATGGCGCTCCACGCGGTCCGATGAAGGAGAAGCACAACAGCTGTCACCTGCACCTACCTCATCAGCGTCGATCTTTCGCGCCGTCTTACCAAAGACCCTTATCGCGTTGTCCTCGCCAACCACGTCTGCCACAACCCCGTCCGACCAGCGTTGTAAGACGCCGCGGTTTTGCGCCGCTAACGCTTCAAGAACTTGATGAGGGAGGCGATGGAGTATGAACAGCACCGATGATGGCAACGGCTTCGAGAATGCGGCCGATGACTACGGCTTGCTTCCACCCGACGAGAGCCTCGACACCGATGAACTTGGCGACGACATAGACGAAACCGGGTACTCCCCGTTGGATTGGCCGGCCGACCTCTCCTGGGGGTTCACACAACGCGAGGCCCGGACCCACGAGCCCCTGTCCGCCCGGCTTGCCCGAGAGATCCCCGACGAGACAGAAGAAATTCTCGGAGATGGTATCGGAGACACCACTGACACTGACGGTGAGGTTATCGACGATCAGGTCGGTTCGGTCCGAGCTGGCCGTCTGGCCTGGGCTTCCCCGGAGAGCTATGACCCGGCGACGGACTACTGGGCGAATGACATCGGCATTGACGGGGGAGGTGCATCAGCGGAAGAAGCCGCAGTCCACGTCGTTATAGATCAAGACGACCTGCGCTGACAAAGATTCGCACTTGCCCCGCGGACGTTCGTCTAGGGTATTTGCTGGGCGTCCGAGCGAACTCTTCAGTCGGCTGGTCCGCATCGAATTCAGCGTCATCAGCCCTTTTGTGTGCCGTACTGTTGAATCTTCCACGACGGCGGACCGGCAGCGGAAGACGTGTCAAATGCTCAACACGCCGGACAGCGTCGAGGTGTCGCTCCTGAGCGGGCTCTCGTGCCAGAACTTCTAACGACGTGGGTGGTAAGACAACGAGATTTGGTGCCGCTAACGTAACGGACCAAAAAATGCGGTGTAAAAAGGCCGTGTAGGCAAGGTCTTGATACAGGGAGGTACTTGATGAAAGCAATTGTGGTGACGGATCAGGCCGGGGGAACGGCGGGGATGACGTTGGTGGAGCGCCCCCAGCCGTCGGCAGCGATAAACGACGTCATCGTCGAGATTTATGCGTCGGGGTTCGTCCCGACGGAGGTCGAGTGGTCCTCGACCTGGACTGATCGCGCCGACCGTGATCGAACACCGTCGATCCTCGGGCACGAGCTGGCCGGGGTGGTGACCGCGCTCGGCTATGGTACGACGGGGCTGTCTGTGGGACAGCGGGTCTTCGGCCTCTCGGACTGGCATCGAGACGGCACCCTGGCGGAGTATGTGGCGATCGAGGCACGCAATCTCGCGCCGTTGCCGGGCGACGTCGACTTTACAGTGGGTGCGAGTCTGCCGATCTCGGGCCTGACGGCGTGGCAGGGATTGTTCGTACACGGCCGTCTTCAGTCGGGGCAGAGCCTCCTCGTGCACGGGGCGGCCGGCGCTGTCGGGTCGATGGTGACGCAGCTGGCCCGCGAGGCCGGCGCCTACATCATCGGCACCGGGCGCGCCGCCGACCGTCAGAAGGCACTTGACTTCGGCGCACACGAGTTCGTCGATCTCGCCAACGACACCCTGGAAGACGTCGGGGGAGTCGATCTGGTGTTCGACGTGATTGGTGGTGACATCCAGAAGCAGTCCGCGGGTCTGATTCGGCCCGGAGGAACGCTGGTGAGCGTCACTGGGCCGGTCGAAGCGCGGCCTACGGATGGCCTGGCAGTCGACTTCGTTGTCGAGTCTGATCGTGCACAACTCGGTGAGATCGTACAGCGGGTGCGGGACGGACGACTGCGGACGAACATCGGCAACATCGCCAACCTCGACGATGCCGTCGCTGCCCTCAACCCGACCGAACGACGGGGCGG